>JAJPJC010000305.1 GCA_021324445.1 Isosphaeraceae bacterium | reverse complement strand
TCCTCGCCCTGCAAGGGCGACGGTCCTGAGCCAGGGGTGAAACCCCTGGACCGGACGCGACGACTCCCATTCCCTCCCCTGCCGAGCCCCGACGGGGCGACGGAACGCTGGGGGATCCCATCTCGGGTCCTCCAGGGGTTTCACCCCTGGCTCAGGACCGCCGCCCCTGCGGGGCGTTCTGCACCCTCTGGCATTCGTTCCCAACCCGCTAAGGGAATCGACATCCTCATCTACAGCCAAGACGCCTCCCGAACGCGGACTATCCAAGTCAAGACGCTATCCAAGGGGAGTCCAGTCCCTTTGAGCAACAAGCTGGATCACCTCTTCGCCGACTTTGTAGTCGTCTGCCGGCATGTCATCCGCGAGACGCCAGGGTGCTTCGTGCTGATGCCGAGGGAGGTCCGCCGGTTGGTACACCGTGGCGAGAAGAATGGCAAGGTGAGCTACTGGTTGCAGCCGCGTGATTACGCCGCCGATGAGTTCCGCGAGAAATGGGAGCGGATTGGGTCGGGCCTAACCGGTGAGGTCGAGGTGGAAGTTGTCAATACTCCGTTCAAGGACCTGTCTTCCGCGGCGCTCGGTGATGCCCGGTTGCCGTGAGTCATCGCGGTGACCCAGGCCACAGTGGCCTCGTTGAGTGATTCGCTCATGACCTCGTCAACCAATGGGACCGCGCTCGAGCGGGATCTCGTCCACCTTCAAAGCCTTGATCCCACCGCCTTTCAGCTACCCGGCCAGGATTCGAACCTGGAAAAACAGGACCAAAACCTGTTGTGATACCGTTTCACCACCGGGTAGTCACTCCCCATCTTATCGATTGCGCGGGGAGGGGGGAAGTCTAGCCGGCGCACGAGACCTCACCCGAGGTCTTCTGGACCTTGTAGGCCAGGTTCTCGAGCTGGATGCTCAGATCGACGGCGACCAGGCTGACATGCGCCGGGACGACCAGGGGCAGCGGAGCGAAATTGAGGATGCCGCGGATGCCGCTGGCGACCAGGAGGTCGGCCACCCGCTGCGCGGCCTCGGCCGGGACGCACAGGAGGGCCAGGCTGATCTGCCGTGGTGCCAGCGTTTTGCGCAAGGATTCGATCGGCTCGACAACCAGCCCGTCGTAGTCCTGGCCGATCTTCTCCGGGTCGTTGTCGAACAGGGCAACCACCTGGAAGCCGCGCGCCCGGAAACCCCGATACTTCAGCAGGGCCCGACCGAGGTTCCCCATGCCGACCAACGCCAGCGGCCACTCCCGGTCGATCCCCAGGATGTGCCTCAAGGCGTCGATCAGCTCGTCGATGCGGTATCCGATCCCGGGATGTCCGAACTGGCCGAAGAACGCGAGATCCTTGCGGACCTGCGCGTTCTTGATCGCCAGCGGCTGGCCGAGCTGGCTGCTGGAGACGGTGGTGCAGCCCTGGTGCTGATAGGCCTCCAGTTGCCTCAGGTACAGGCTGACCCGCCCCACCACGGCCTTGGGGGCCATCTTCCTTCCCGCAGGCTGCCGGGCTCGGTCACTCATCGCGCGTTCCGCGACGGAGAAAGCTGCCGATCGGACACGGGTTCGGGTCCGATGACGAGATCCATGCCCTCACCTAGGCGACTGTACCGCTCGGGCGCCAAGGCGGTCAAGGTCGCCCGATGTCAATCGGCCGTGAAACCGGCCTGGACTCGCCAGGGCTGCGGCAGGCGTCCGCGGATCAGGATGTCCTCGCCGACTGGGGTCGCCTCGGGATGGAGCAACCGCATCGCCTGAGCCATCCGGGCGCGGCCCTGGCCGCGCGCCGCGGTGCGCGGATGATCGCCTCCTTCGAGGATCGGCGCCACGAACGCTGCGACGGCGTCGACCTGGCCCGCATCGAGAAACGAGCCCAGCACCCGGCCGCCGCCCTCGACCAGGAGGTTGGTCAGTTCGCGACGCCCTAACTCTTCGAGCAGGCTCAGGATGGGAACCGGACCAGTCCCAGGCAACGGCAGGACTTCGCAACCGGACCGGGTCAGCTCCTGACAACGGTGGGCCGGGGCGCGCTCGGTGACGGCCAGGAGGACCGGGACTTCTCGCGCGGTCCGCGCCAGTTGGCTCGACAGCGGGAGGCGCGCCGCACTGTCCAGGACGATCCGCACGGCGGATCGCGGACCGGGAGGACGTGCGGTCAACAGGGGATCGTCGGCCGCCACCGTGCCGATGCCGACGACGATCGCGTCCATCCGTCCACGAAGCTCATGAACCAACCGCCGTGAGGCTTCCGAGGAGATCCAGCGGCTCTCACCGGAGGCTACCGCCGTCTTGCCGTCGAGGGTCATGGCCCATTTCGCCGTGACGAAGGGTAGACCGGTGGTCACCCGCTTGAGATAGGGCGCATTGAGCTCCCGCGCCGCCGCGGCCTCGCAGCCGACGGCCACGGCCAGCCCTGTTGCTCGGAGGGCCGCCAGGCCCCCGCCGGCGACCTTGGGGTAAGGATCCGGGATCGCCGCCACCACGCGGGCGATCCCCGCGGCGCGGATCGCCTCCGTACAGGGAGGAGTCTTGCCGAAATGGCAGCAGGGCTCGAGGGTCACGTACAGCGTGGCCCCCCGCGCCGCCTCCCCGGCCTGGTCCAGAGCGACAACCTCGGCGTGTGGCCCTCCGAATCGTGCGTGATGGCCGAGGCCCACCAGACGACCGTCGCGGACCACGGCGGCGCCGACCAGGGGATTGGGTTCGACCGACCCCAGGCCCCGTGCCGCCTCGGCCAGGGCGCGACGCATCCAGACTCCCTCGTCGTCACCTGGGTTCATGGGATTCCCGTGCTCGCTCGCCTCAGAAGGGAGCCGAGGTATTCGTGCGCGCGTCGGACTTGGGTTCCGCCGGGCTGGCACGGACGTCCTTCGGCGGAGCCGCTGGGACCTGGGGCACGGCGGCCGCGCGCGGCCCGCCCCCTTTCCGCTCCTCCGGGTAGGGGAAGACCAGCCGGTAGGCGAACGCCAGGCGCCGCCGCGCCTCGTCCGGCGGGTACGGGTCGAGTGTGGATTGAACCCAGGGGGGAAGTCCCTGCACGAACTGGGCCAGTCGCGCCGGATCGACCGAGCGGACCTCCGTCTTGGTGAGGAACAAGTTGATCGACTGCCGGCGCAAGATCTCCCGGGCCCGGCCCTCAAACTTCTTCTGGGACGCCTCGTCCAGCTTCTTCTTGAACAACTCTTCGGGGAGGAGCAGGGGCCGCGTCTTGCGCCAAGTCTTCTCGATCGCCCCCACCAAACGCTCTTCCTGAAACCGCGGCGGGATGATCTCGCGCGGGATCTTCAACTGATCGCCCAGGCGGAACAGGGCCTCGCGACGCGGTCGCGGGGCCAGCCGCGCGATCTTGTCGCGCTCAGCCGAGCTCGCCTCCTGCCAGATCTTGTAGAGCGAGGCCAGCTCGAAGGGGGAATACTCCCCCAGCTCAGCGACCCGGAGGAACTGGGGCGTGTCCGCCGTCGGCACGGGATGGGCCGCGACCAGCTTGCGGATCAGGGCCATCCGCTCGCCGGGCGGCTTGGACAAGACGTCGTTCTGAAGATTCTCCGGAAGACGATTGAACCAGTTGTGATACCGCCGCAGCACGGCCAGATACTCGAATTGCTTGGCGGGGTCCAGTTCGGCGATCCGCCGATCGAGGTCGCGAACCGCCTGCCGCTTCTCGGGCGTCAGCTCCAGGTCGAACCGCCGCAGGTTCTCCAGGAGCTTGGTCCGCTGCTCCCTCGACAGCGCGCGGATGCGGGTCCAGTTCGCCTCCAGGTCGGCGCCCGCGGCGATCAAGACCACGGCCAAGGCCGACACAGCGACCGGTCCCCACGTTCGAACGACATCCCACCTGCTGTCGCGCATCATCGTGTTGAGGCGGCCGACGCGGAATCGGGGCCCGACGGAACGCAGCCGCGCCGACCCGGCGTCCCGGAGACTGACGGCCTAATGATCGTCGAAACCGAATTCGGGCGAATCGGCCAGTTGACTCAAGAACTCGAACGAGCCGACCTCCAGGTATTCGTTCAGATGTTCCGCCAGCGACAGGTCGCGGGCCAGCCGCGCCGCCGGGTCCGGCCAGAACCACCGGGTGGCCGCGTAGCCCAGTCCCAAGCCCACGACGCCGAGGACCAGGGAGAGGATCGCATGCATCGACCGCACGGCCCAGGACTTGACCCACGGATCCCAGCCGGGGGCCTTGATCTCGAGCTGACGGATGTGCGTGATCGTCCGCTCCGAGAACTGGGCATCCACCTGGGGCATCGGCAGATGTCCCAGCAGCTCCCAGGTCTTCTGCAGCATCTCCACTTCCCGGCGCGCGGTCGCGCTCTGGGTCAGCTTGGTGGCGATGGCGCGCGCGCTGCCCTCGGGAAGCTCGCCATCCACGTAGGCCACCAGATCGGCTCGTTCGTCCGGTGTGAGCCTTAACTGGTCAGGGCCCCGGGACATCCCCGCCTCCCCGTCCGGCTTCCGTACCCGTGATTCGGTGTCGCGGTCCCAACGATCGCGTCACCTTGAGGCGCCGCTGCCGAGCAGCCACGGATCCAGCCATCCGGACCCGGCCCACGTCTCGCCGCCAGGTCCTCTAGAACATGCCCATGCCACCCATGCCACCCATGCCACCCATCCCTCCGAAGCCACCCATGCCACCCATGCCACCGAAGCCACCCATGCCACCGCCACGACCGCCGCGACGTCCGGAATACACATTCGCATTCTTCCCGTATCCGACCCTGAGGCCGGGGAAGTATTGGGAGGTCCGGTTGAAATACAACGACGGTCCCTGCCCCTGGGAGTTGGAGGTGTGCTGGGAGAAACGGAAGGGACGAGCTAGGCGCTCGGCGTTCTGGGGAGAAAACGGCCGGAGCGGATCATAGGCCTGCTCGGAGTACGGGGAGATCGGATTATACAAGCCGCGCCGATCGTTCTGGGCGAAGTATTGCCGGGTGACCATGGCGCTATTGATGCTGTCCATCGGCGTGGGCCGCATCGCCTGCAACTGCTGGTTCGGCAGGTAGTAGGCGTAGTAAAACGTGAAGGGGTCATCGACAATGTTTGTGATCCCGAGCGGCGAACCCGCGGCGGTCGGCGCCTGAGCGGCAACCGGACCGGGGAACGCGGCGAGGCCAACGGCGAGCACAACCCATGGGCCAGCCGGATGCACGAGGTGCCTGATCATCGGAATTGTCGCGGCGCAAACCCACGGGCGTGAGGCGTGGGAGCAGCCGCGCCCTCCAGGAAAAGAGTCAACCAACCAAGGTGGACCGAACCCTAGTCGAGAATTCGGAACCGCGGGCCGTCCGGTGCCAGGAGAATCCGTCGGGGTTTTCCAGCCAGCCCGCGTCGTCTAAAATCTCCATCATAATCGGGATAGGCCGTCAGGCAAGTCACCAGGTCGGAATAATCCCCGAGCAGCGCGGAGCCGGTCGCGATGGATTGGCACGTTGTCTCCTACTACGTGGGCCTGGCGGTGCTGGTGGTCCTCCTGGTCGTGGCCCTGGTCACCGCGTACCGCGTCTGGGTGGAGATCCACGACGTCGAAGAGCCCGATTCCCCCGCGGACCTGCTGGAGTCGTTCGAGCACGCCCATGCCGCGGGGGTCCTCAACAACGAGGAGTTCCAGCGCGTACGCTGGCAGCTCGCCGGTGATTCCACCCGGGCGGGGCCACCGCAGGCGGAACCGGTTCCGAGGGATCCTCCGGGCGGTGACGAAGGTCGTGTCTCGACCCCCGAGGCGGCCGAAGGCCAGCGCGGCGCCCCTTGAGCGGGGAGCGGTTCGCGGCCCGGGAGCCAGCGACGCCCGTGGTCGGCTCGATGCCGTTGTCGCTTCAGAGGATGCGCTGGGCCCGCTGGCTCGATCGGACCGGATTGATCCCGATCTTCGATTCCCGGATGAATCGGACGAACTCATCCACTTCGGCCACGCCGCCGAACTCGGCCTCGATCAGATCGAGGGCCCCACTGTGGCTGCGCCCCTCGCGGAACACAATCCGGAACGCCTGGCGCAGGGCCTCGATCGCCTCCGGCGTGCAGCCAGCACGGCGCAGGCCGACCAGGTTCAACCCCGTCACGCAGTTGTAGCCTTGCTGGAGCACGAACGGCGGGATGTCCTTGGAGGTGGCCGCCATCCCACCGAGCATGGCCAGGCGTCCGATCCGCACCCGCTGCTGGACCGCCGTGTGACCGGAGAGGATGCAGCCGTCGCCGAGCTGGACGTGTCCGCCGACCAAGGCGTTATTGACCACCGTGCACCCGTTGCCGACCCGAGCGTCATGACCGAGATGGCTGCCGATCATGAACAGGTTGCGGTCGCCGATGCAGGTGATGCCTTTGCCTTGGGGGGTGCCGCGGTGGATCGTCACGAACTCGCGGAAGACGTTCCCCTCGCCAATCCGCAAGGAGGTGGGCTCCCCGCGATAGTCGCGGTGCTGGGGACTGGCGCCCAGCACGGCGGAGTGGCCCACGAAGTTGTCCCGCCCCATGACCAGCGGGCCGCACAGACAGGCATGGGCGCCGATCACGCAGCCCGGACCGATCTCGACGGGACCTTCGATGACGGCATAGGGCCCGATCTGGACACCGGCGGCCACCTGAGCCTGCGGGTCGATCACAGCGGTCGGGTGGATCGATACCGAACCGATCAGCGCCATCACCCATCCCCTCCTGAGTCGGTGAGTCGCGGGGACCTCCTGTCCTAGTCTGCGCATCGGATCGAGCGGCGGGGCCGCTTGAGGATTTGTGCGGCGAGGCAGGACCAGGCGGACCGCTGATCGGTCGCCGCACCGCTGCGCTGAGGCCCGAGGTCGACCGTCTGCGACCAACAGCGCAGCCCGCGCCCCGTACTCAGGCCAGCTCGACCACCCTTCCGGTCCGAACGCTGTCGATTTCCGCGAAGCAGAGTCCCAGCGCCTGCCGGGCCAGAGGGCCGGAGAGGGGCGGCGCCGGCCGCCCCGCAGCCAGCGCCGCGGTGGCGGCGCTCAGCTCCCGGACGAAACCATCGACCGGGTCGCCGGATCCCAGGTCGGGACGCTCGACCGTCCCATCCGGCCGGATGACCGACAGCGGCATGGCCACATGCCCTTGACCCCCGAGATTGGCGAACTCGAAGGCGATGGTCGCCTCATCGAGATAGACCTCGAAGCCATGCGTGAAGGGCCGGCCGCTCTGGCACAAGGCGCCCGCGACGCACGAGACCGCCAGATTCGGCGTCTCGTACAGGTACTGGGTCGTCAGGTGCACCACGGCTCCATTCTCGATGACGCCGCGCGAGTGGACCGCGCGCGGCACCCCGCACAGCAGGCTGACGAAATGGGTGTCGTGGATATGCAGGTCGATCGCCGGGCCGCCGCTGCGCGACGGATCCGCGATCCCGCTGGACCAATCCGGCTGGGCGATGACGCGCGTGAAGTGAGCGGCCCGCAGCCGGCCGTAACGACCCGACTGCACGGCCTCCAGGGCGTAGGCGAACTCGGGGAGGAACGGCAAGACATGCGCGACCAGGAGCGGCTGTCCCGCTTCCTGGGCCGTCGCCACCATCGCATCCGCCTCCGCCAGGGTCAACGCGATCGGCTTTTCGACCAGGACCGGTTTACCGGCGCGCAGTGCCTGGATGGCCATGCGGCCGTGGAGGTCACTCGGCACGCACAGGTCCACCAGGTCCACCTGGGGGTCCGCGAGCATCTTGGCGAAGTCGTCGTAGCGTGTCAAGCCGGTCAGGTCCATCTGGGTGCCGCGCGGACCGAAGTTGCCCTGGATGCCCGTCCAATCCCCGGCCAGCTTCTTGGGATCACGGCTGCACAGTGCCACCACCTGCGCGCCCTCAACCCGCCGGGCGGCGAGATAATGGATCATCCCCATGAAGCCGATGCCGGCGATGCCGATCCTCACCATTGCCGTAACCCCTTGGTAGAACGCTTCCTGGAGATTCTCGTCGTTCCCGGGTTTTTCCTGGGGTTGCCGCCGGTTTTGCCGATTCCCAGCAATTCGTGTCGCCAGTCTTTGCGCCCGCTCCTCTCCGGGACGCCCGCCTCCGCTGGCAGCGTGATTGTGTCCCGGGGGCCGGATTCCGGCAAGATCAGAGTTGCTGGCGGCGATGTCCGATGTCCCCTGGCGATGGCCGATCTGGACCCTCTACCGCCTCGTCGATGCCGGAGGCCACTGGCTCGCGCGCCGACGCCGCTTCGGTTCCCTCCGCTAATCCTTGCGACCCATCAGGGCGTTGAGGATCAGCATCTCGAGCTGTTCGTACTGGCGGTGGGCGCGGAACTCCTCGACCTGGCGCTGGTCAACCCCGCGGACGACCTCGAGCAGCCGGAGGAACATCGTCTTGGAGTGCGACAGGTGATACATCGACTCCTCGAACGTGGTCGTCCGCATGGCCTTGACGTCGAGGCCGACGCATTCGCCCTGGCGGCCGTAGCCGTTCTTCTCCAGGGTCCAGACCGTGTTGAAGGCACGGCGGAGGTCGACCGACCCGAATACCTTGTCTTGATCATACTTCAGGCCGTTCTGGTCGTTGAGGTGGACGCTCCAGAGCTTGCCGTGATAGAGGGCATAGGCCATGTCGTCGGCCGGATCCAGGCCCGCCAGGATCGAGTGGGCGCTTTCGATCAGGACGCCCGAGCGGCTGGGGTCAATGGTCTTGTACGTGATCCCGACCATGTGCCCGACCGTGGGGAGGTACGCTTGATCCATCGGTTCATTCGGCTTGGCCTCGCCCAGGATGCGGATCTGCTTGTCGTGCTCGAGGATCGCGTTCCAGGCGTCGACGATCCGGCCGATCGCCGTCCTGGCACACTTGGCCTCGCGGATGTACGTCCCCTCCCGCGCCAGCCAGAGGACGTAATTCTGGCAGCCGATGGCGCGGGCGATGTCGGCGCACCGCTTGGAGCGATCCAGCGCATACTGGCGGTCGGCGGGGTTGTTGGACGTGAACGCCCCGTCAATCGTCCGCGGATCTTCCCAGAGGCGGGGGGCGACAATCTCGGCGAAGAGGCCCTCGCCGTCGAGGACCTTCTTGACTTCGGCGACCCCCTTGAGCGTGCTGTTCCAATCCAGGTCGGCCGGGACGATGTCATCGTCGTGGAACTGGACGGCGTCGAACCCAAGCTCCTTGTAAGCCTTCAGCTTACGAGCGAACTCCATCTCCTTGCGGACGGGAGGCCCAAACGGGTCGGCCCCGGTGCTGATGTTCCAGGGGCCGAAGGAGAAGCGGTACGTCGTGGGGGTGGTGGCGGCAGGGCTCATCGGGCGTCGTCTCCTTGAAGCAGCACAATCGATCCCGGGATGCGGTCCCCGGCCGGCGGCCGGCGCGGCTCGGGACGGGTCGCACCTCCCCTCACAATTACTCGAATCGGAAGACCTTCTCAATCTACCACTTTCCTCGATTCGCCACGAGCCGGGGCACCGTTGACAGCAGGCACCGGATCGAGCCATGATCCAGAGGATCTTGCGATGGGCGCAGGTCGCCGATTCGATCGATGGGACAAGACTTTCCAGACAAGAGCGGACTCAGGCTCCCATGCGGCTCTGGCACCTCGTCGTGTTCATCCTGGCGCTGAGCATGATCCTGGCGATCGTCCGCGATCCGGTCGGCCGGATTGCCCTGATCGTCTTCACCACGGCGCTGGGCGAAGTGGTCATCGGCACCACGGCCGTCCTGGCCTTGTTCCAGACCATCGGCGCCATCGGAGAAGCCAAGGGTCTCTTCGCCCACGCGGAGG
Organism: Isosphaeraceae bacterium; assembly: GCA_021324445.1. GTDB lineage: Bacteria > Planctomycetota > Planctomycetia > Isosphaerales > Isosphaeraceae > JAJPJC01. Next base: position 3,255 of record JAJPJC010000305.1, on the reverse strand, counting down.
CCGTCGCCACCACCACGCTGGTCCTGATCCTCGCCACGGCGGTCATGTCGTCCTGGCTGTTTGCCGGCGCCTGGCTGGTCCAGGCTTCGTTACCCTGATCCGATCGATCGTGCAGGCCGGATGTTCCCTGAGCACCGCCTGAGGAGGACGGCATTGACTGGCTACCTTCCCGAATCGTACCCCCACCAGTGGCTTCCCCAGCAGGTCGAGCTGAAGGTCTGGGAGCAGATCGAGCCGTGGTATCAGCGGCTGATGGCCCAGCCGATCGAGTCGGCGGCGGACCTGGAGCACTGGTTGCTGGCGGCGGGGGAATTGAATGCGGCGGTGGGTCAGGAGGGGGTCGAGCGTTACATCGCCATGACGTGCCAGACCGACGACCCGGCGCGCGAGGCGGCCTACTTGGCGTTCGTGCGTGACATCGAGCCCAAGCTCAAACCGCTGCACAACGAGATCCGCAGCCGCTATCTCGACTCGCCCTACCGGTCGGGCCTGCCGCGCGACCGCTACTTCGTCTTCGACCGCGCCCTGGACAACCGCCGCGCGCTGTTCCGCGAGGCCAACATCCCCCGGGAGACCCAGTTGGCCGAGCTGGAGCAGCGGTACCAGAAGATCATGGGTGCCATGACGGTCACCTACCGCGGCCAGGAGCGCACCCTGGCCCAGATGGCCCCCTTCCTCGAGGAGACCGATCGCGCGGTCCGCCAGGAGGCCTGGGAGCTCGCCGCCAGGCGCCGGCTGGAGGATCGCGAGACCCTCGACGACCTGTTCGATCACATGAAGCAGCTCCGCATCGAGGTCGCGCGCGAGGCGGGGTTCGCCAACTTCGTGGAGTATGCCTTCCGCAACCGGGAGCGATTCGACTACGGCATGGACGACTCGATCCGGTTCCACCAGGCGGTGGAGCAGGTCGTGGTGCCGCTGATGCGCCGGATTCATCAGGAGCACGCCGCGGCCATGGGCCTGGAGGCGCTGCGCCCCTGGGACTTGTCGGTCGACCCCCTGGGCCGGCCGCCGCTGCACCCGTTCCAGGACGTCGAGCAGCTCGCCGAGGGGACCGAGACGGTCTTCCGCTCGATCGACCCGGAACTGGGGGACCAGTTCACCTTCCTGCGAACCCAACGGCTGCTCGACCTGGCCAACCGCAAGGGGAAGGCCCCCGGCGGCTACCAGACGACCCTGGAGGACGATCGGCTCCCGTTCATCTTCATGAACGCGGTCGGCCTGGATTCGGACGTGCGGACCCTGCTCCACGAGGGGGGGCATGCCTTTCACACCCTGGCCTGCCGCGCCGAGCCGCTCTCCGCCTACCGTGAGAGCCCGCTGGAGTTCTGCGAAGTCGCTTCGATGAGCATGGAACTGCTCGGCGCGCGCCGGCTCGGTCCCTTCTACGACGGGCCCGACGCCGACCGGTCGTACCGCAAGTTGCTGGAAGGGATCGTCCTGATCCTCCCCTGGATCGCCACGGTCGACGCCTTCCAGCACTGGATCTACACCCACCCCGACCATGACCGCGCGCAGCGGCGGGCCGCCTGGACGTCCCTGCTCGACCGGTTCGGTGGGCTGGTCGACTGGTCCGGCCATGAGGAGGCGCGCGACCACGCCTGGCACCGGCAGCTTCACATCTTCCTCTACCCGTTCTACTACATCGAATACGGCATCGCCCAGCTCGGCGCCCTGCAGATCTGGCAGCGCTCCTTGACCGATCGCGCCGGTGCGGTGGCCCGCTACAAGAAGGCCCTGGCCCTGGGCGGCTCCCGCCCCCTCCCCGAGCTGTTTGCCGCCGCCGGCATCCGCTTCGACTTCGGCGAGGACCTGATCGCCTCACTGATGGAGACCGTCCGCGCCGAGCTCGACACGCTCAGTCCCTGACCGGGAAGGGAGTCCGCGTGCCAACGAGTGGTCCGTCGACCGGGCTTTTCCTCATTTCTCGGCCAGCGCCTTCTCGATCGCGCCGGTCAGCTTCGCCGCCGCGGGGTTGTCTTCGGGCTGGAAGCGACCGATCACCTCGCCCTTGCGGTTGACCAGGAACTTGGTGAAGTTCCACTGGATGGGGCCGGCGAACTTGGGGTTGGTCGCGTTGCTGGTGAGGAAATCGTAGAGCGGATGGATCTTCTTGCCGTTCACGATGATCTTCGAGAAGAGCGGGAAGCGGATCTTATAATTCGTTGAGCAGAACTCCTTGATCTGCTCATCGGTCCCCGGCTCCTGGAAGCCGAACTCGTTGGCCGGGAAGGCGAGGACCTCGAAGCCCTGGCCCTTGTATTTCTCGTAGATGGACTCCAGATCCTTATACTGGGGAGTGTGGCCGCACTGGCTGGCCGTGTTGACGATCAACAGGACCTTGCCCCGGAAGCGAGCCAGGTCCACATCCTTGCCATCGATATCCTTGACGCGAAAATCGAGGACGGAGGCCGGCTTCCTGGGGGCCTCTTGGGCCGAAACCATGGCCAGGGCGGTCCAGGCCAGGGAGGCCGTCAGGACCGCGAGAGCCGGCAGCAAGAGCGACCGATCGAACACGGTGGGATTCCTTTGCGTGGTGCAATGGGGGCGGGACGGTGCGGGTCTGCCAGGTGGGCGCGATCTCCCCGCGGAGGGCGCGGGCCGATCGCACTCGACCCGTCGAGACCAAGATCCATGAGCCTTTATCTTTAATCATGGTATCGCGGCCCAGGAATTTCAAGATGGTCCGTGGTCCGTGGTCCGTGGTCCGTGGTCGGAGCTGCCGCTCCGTGGCGCCGTCGTCGCCCTGCTTCGAGTGCGTCGTCTTCCCTGAGCCAGGCTCCTCAGCCCGCGAAGCGAACAACGGACCACGGACCACGGACAAAGGACAACCGATGATGCTCGAGTCGTTGACGGCGGGTGCGGAGCGGGCCCTGACGCGCGCTGAATGGCTGGCGCGGCGCCGCGGTGCCGCCCTGGTCGAGCCGCTGGACTTGCTGGCGGCGCTGACCCTCGAGGCCGAGAGCCGTGCGGTGGAATTGCTGATCGAGTTCGGTGCCGAGCTCAGCCGGCTCCAGGAGGCCCTCGGTCTGGTGGACGAGGCGAGCCTCCTGGAATCGGATGGGGCCGATCCGGAGCCGGATGAGGGGTCGCTGGCCGGCGCGGCGGGCATGGAACCGCTTCCTCGATCGTCGGCCCTGCGCCTGGTCCTGAGCGAGGCCATGATGCAAGCCCGAGGGCTCGATCGCACCCGCGACGTCGGCACGGAGCATCTCCTGACCGGTCTGGTCTCGGCCTCGGAGCCCGCCGCGGAGC
>JAJPJC010000080.1 GCA_021324445.1 Isosphaeraceae bacterium | reverse complement strand
AGGCGGGCAAGTCGTCGGCGCTGCGCGCGCTCAAGCAGGCGCTGTTCGGCATCCCCATGCAGTCGGCCGACGACTTCCTCCATGCGTACCAGAAGCTGCGCATCGGCATGAGGCTGCGGAACGGCGCGGGCCGGGAGCTGGCCTTCGTCCGCCGCAAGGGGACCAAGAACACGCTGCTGGCCGCCGACGGCTCGACACCGCTGCCCGACTCCGCACTGGCCACGGTCTTGAAGGGGATGACCGAGGCGGAGTTCACCCGCCGGTTCGCGATGGACCACGACGAGCTGGTCGCGGGTGGCCCCGTCGGCTCGGGCCGCGAGAGACGATTCCGCTCCGCGTCCGGGCGGCGCTGCCAGGGGGTCGGGGTTGCGGGTTCCTGGACCTGATCGAGTATAACGAATTTCGTGGTTCCGCTCCACCTAATCGTCGGCGGGAGGATGGGAACGATCTGTTTGGCACGATGCATTAACCGGGCCGGTTGCATCCCGGCTCCAAGAGGAGTCCTGCCGTTGGCCGATCAGGTTTTCCCGGGGACCGAGGTCGAGCTGCGCGGCCTGCGCTGGGAGGTGGTCGCCACGACCCCGATGGGCGAGCAGACGTTGCTCCGGCTCCGGGGGACCGGCGGGGCGTTTGCCGGCAGCGAGGTTGACGTCCTGACCCCGTTCGAGGAGGTCCGGCCGGTCGCGCATGAGATCGACCCGACCCGCGCGACGCAGTTGCCCAACTGGCTGGTCTACCACCAGGCGTTCCTTCTGGAGCAGGCCCTCGGCTCGGCGGCGCTGGTCGCCGTCCAGCCGGGTCGGCTGCGGATCGAGCCCTACCAGCTTGTGCCGGTCGCCCGATGCCTGCGGATGACGCGCCCGCGCCTGCTGCTGGCCGACGACGTCGGCCTGGGCAAGACGATCGAGGCCGGCTTGATCATCACGGAGCTGATCGCACGCCGTCGAGCCAGCCGCATCCTCATCGTCACCCCTGCCGGGCCGCTCCTGGAGCAGTGGCAGGCAGAGATGGCCGAGCGGTTCGGCCTGCGCCTGGTCGTGGCCGACCGGGCCGAGCTGGAGCGCATCCGCAAGGGGACCGAGCTGGGGACCAATCCCTTCGACCACCTGGCGATGGCGCTGGCCTCGATGGACTACCTCAAACAGGATCGCGTCCTCGACTGGCTGGAGCGGACCCGCTACGACCTGGTGGTGCTGGACGAGGCCCACCACTATAGCGAGAGCGCGGCCGAGGACGACGACCGGGGCGAGGCCAGCCAGCGCCGCAAGCTGGCCTTGGTCCTGGCCAGGTCGGCCGATGCCCTGATCCTGCTCTCGGCCACGCCCCATGACGGCCACGACCGGAGCTTCGCGGCCCTGCTCGAGCTGCTCGACCGCTCGTTGACCGACGGCCGCGGCCAGGTCCGGGGCGCGTCGTACCGGGATTTCGTCGTCCGCCGGCTCAAGCGACACGTCCAGGTCACTCATCCCCAGACCGGACAGCCCGTCAACTTCCCGGAGCGGCAGGTCGTGCCCGTCCCGGTCGTGATGAACGACGCCCGCCACGCCCCCTTCCTGGCCGCCCAGCGGGAACTCCTGGGCTTCGTGGCGCCGGAGCTGAAGCGGGCGATGCGGTTCCAGCGGTACGATGATGCCCTGGCCTACCTCGCCCTGCTCAAACGGTCGGTCTCGACGGCCTATGCCCTGCACACGACCGTCACCAGGGTCCGCGACCGCTTCCGGGCCCTGGCCAGCGAGGCGCAGGAAGAGGCCGAGGCCAAGCGGGGCCGCATCCGGACCCTCAAGGCGTTGCAGCGCAAAGCCGCGAAGTTCGGCGTCCTGACCTCCGCCGAGGAGGCCGAGCGGGAAATGATGGAGGTCGAGGACCTGGCGCAGCAGCTCGCGCTCTGGACCAGGGAGGAGCGCGGCAAGCGCCGCGAGGCCGACCAGCGCGAAGACCTCGCCGAACGGCTGGACCGGGTCGTCGCGCTGGCCGCGCAGGGCCTCGCCCGCGACCCCAAGCTCGACGCCGTGGTGGGAGTCCGCGGCCCGGGCGCACGACTGGCTGGGGGATTCCGGGCTGCACGCCGGCGAACTCGACAACCGGCAGGCGGAGTCGGCGCGCCAGGCCGGCCGCCAGGTCGGCGCGGTCGACCTGGCCTGCTTCGTCCAGGACGCCGTGACGGTCGAGGGAGGCCAGGTCCAGCCGTCGCCCTACGGGTTCGACCTCATTCTCCCCGACGCCTGGGCGCGGGGCCTGGGCGACCTGCCCGGCTGGGACGAGACGCGGAAGCGGCTCCGGATCACAGGCGACTTGAACCTCACGGAGACCCATCGGGGCGAGAAGGTCGGCTTCCTGGGCCGGGCGCATCCGATCGTGCAGCGGGCGATCGAGCGGGTCCGGCACCTGGCGCTGGGCCAGCATCAGGGAGTCGACCGCCGGGTCTCCGCCGCTTATGCTCCCGACGGCCGTCCCGCGCTGATCGCCACCTTCCTGGGCCGGCGCCCCAGCCGGGCCGGCCGCGAGATGGAGCGCGTGCTGGCGATCCGGGTCGACCCCGACGGCCCTACCACGGTGGTGACCGAGTCGAAAGACTGGCTCCCCGCCATCGAGGCCGGCGCGCCGACCCGCACGGCCTGGGAGAACCACTTCGCCGCCTGGGGACGCGCAGCCATCGCGGCAGCGGCCGAGGCGGCGCGCGGGGCGTTCGGCGCGATCGCCGAGGAGTTCGCCCGCGACCACGCCAGGATCCTGAGCCAGGAACGGAAGCGGCTGGACGACTGGCTCAAGGCACGGGTCGAGGAGATCTGTGGCCGGCCGCGCGACGAAGGGCCGACGCTCTTCGACCGCGGCGAAGGCGGGGCCGAGACCGCCGCACCCCGCTCGCCGATCGAACGATTGAACGCATTCACGGCCGGCCAGGCCGCCGGAACCAAGGCCCGGACCGAGGCCGAGACCGTGCTGGACTTCTACCGTCGCTCGATTGCACGCCTCGAGGAGCGCGGCGACCTCCGCGAGCCCGAGCTGGCCCCGCTGGGCCTGTTGCTGTTGATCCCCAGGGGCCAGGATGAATGAATCCGACGTCGTCGCGCAGATCCGCCCCCGACACCAACCCGACGCGCCAGCAAGGGTCCCCGAGTTGAAGACAAGACGCGAGGGAACCATGATCGAAAAGGCAACTGTAATCGACCTCCTGAAGCGTCGAAAGAAGGCCGAGCTCCTGGAGTTCCTCTCGGCCGCATTCGACGCGATGGAGCCGAAGCAGCGCAGGGCCGTCTTCTTCGATTTGGTCCGGGAGTCGAGGCCTGCGCGGGTCGACGGCGCCGCCCTCCTGGGAGAAGTCCAGACCTTCCATCGCGACTCGCTGGCCGGAAAGTATTACGCGCCGTTCATGATCAATTCCAAGAACTTCACCCACATCCCCGAGGAGACGGACGAGTGGTGCGATCGGATCGCCGACCTGCTCAAACAAACCTCCAGGCTCGCCGGCCAGGGCGATCACGCCTGGGCGGTGAAATGCTTCGACTTGCTCTTCGAAGTGCTCGAGAAGATGGAATACGGCGACGAGATCGTCTTCGCCGACGAGATGGGGTCCTGGATGATCCCGATCGAAGATAAAGAGTGGATCGCGGCCTACTTGACGTCTCTGGCGGCGACCTGTGATCCCAACGACTTCGCCGCCAAGGCGCTGCCCCTGGTCCGGCGCGACAGCGGCCAGTCGTTCCACGCCGGGGCCCACAAGCTGGCCCTCAAGGTCGCGAACAAAGCACAGAAAGCTCGACTGAAGGCGGAAATCGAGCGCCAGAAGGTCCGGACCAGTCCGGACTGGCGACCGTCGAGGTAACGATCATGGCGCTGAACTTGGGCGATGACGTGATCTTCGAAGGACCGGCGCTGCCCGAGGCGTTCGTCCGCCACGAGCTGGAAAAGCAGCTCGGCCCGATGCTGCCCAGGGAGAAGGCCGCCCAGCCGCTCTGGGAGAAGTACTGCAAGGCGATTCGCCAGCCCTTGACGGGCCAGTCGGGCCGGTGGCGGGTCAAGAACGTCGTGCTCGACCCCCTGGCCGAGCTACTCGGCTACGCGCCGGGCTCCGGCGGCGACCCCGATCCACACCCGCGAGGGACCCGAGGGACCCGGCCTGTTGCTCCGCAACGGCGCGGTGTCGATCCGGGCCTTCCCGGTCCTGGCGACGGACGACGAGCGTTGGGAGGTCCGGGCGGCGATCGACGTCGACGACGACGACGCCTACGGCCTGAGCCGCGACCAGTACGCCCACGTCCTGTCGACCTTCAGCCACAAGACCTACCCCAGGGCCCCCCGCGCTCTGCCTGGCGAAGTTCGACGAGCTGAAGCAGGCCGGCCTGGACGCGTTCACCCGGCGGTACGACCCCAACCGGGACATCCCGCTCAGCTCGAGCCTGCCCCAGCCAGTGATCGAACTGCCGACGGTCGCCGAATCCGAGATTGATCGATTCAGCCTCGACAGCCCCCCCGCACGCCGACGCGGACGGCGACGAAAGCCTTCGTCCTGAGAATCCGCAATGATGGTGAAAGGTGAGGTGGACACAATAGGGTGTTGACTTCCGTGTCAGAAAGCTTATTCTTTTGGTGTACAAAAGAAACCTTGCCACTAGCGAAAATGCATGCATCCATAGGGAGAGTTGGCCCCACTTGAGCTGATGTTCCTGCACGGCGCAACCAAGGGCGAGGTCGTTCGTGCCTTGGTTCTTGGTCGAGCGAGGTGGAGCGTGGGGAAGCCGTATGCGGCTGAACTGGAGCGATTGCCCGAAACCTATTCGTGGTGTCTTGCGGCCTCGGTGTCCGAGTTGGGCGATTGGATTCGGAACAGCGCTGACGGCCCGCTCTTGGTCATCGGTTCCGGTGGATCGTTCACTTCGGCCTCGTTCTCCGAGTTCCTGCATCAGGTGTGTACCGGCCGGATTGCCAAGGCTCTGACGCCCCTCGAAGCCGTCCACTCGCCTCTCGACCTGAGGCACACGAACGTCCTCATCATGACTGCGGGCGGGAAGAATCCCGACATCATCGGTGCCTTCTCCCGGTTAGTCGAGCGCGAGCCCCGTTCTCTTGGCGTCCTCTGCACCCGCGGGAGAACGCCGCTGACGCGCCTCGCCTCGCGTACAGGAAGAACGCGCATCTTCGATTTCGATATCCCAAGCGGCAAAGACGGATATCTCGCCACCAACTCACTCATCGCGACGATTACCCTCGTCGTGCGAGCTTACGAATCGGCAGGGCTAACCAGACCTGTCCTGCCCGACGCCTTCTTGGCACTCCTTCCCGGTCGGGTCACGCCGGCCGTGTTCACCCGGGGTCTTGCGGTCAAGGCCCAACCACTCTGGACCCGCCGGACGTTGATCGTCCTCCACACCCCAGCGACGCAAGCGGCAGCGGTCGACCTCGAGGCACGCTTCTCCGAGGCCGCCCTGGGGAGCGTCCAAGTCGCCGATTATCGGAACTTCGCCCACGGACGGCATTACTGGCTTGCGGTCAGAGGCAATGAGACGGGTATCGTGGCATTCGTGACCCGGGAGGTGACCGACCTCGCCGATCGGACTTTGAGGCTCGTCCCCGAGGAGGTCCCGACCCTCAGGATTGACCTGCCGGAAGAGGGTGCCCTCGCCTCTCTCTCCGCGGTGCTCCATTCCCTCTACCTCGCGCAGCTCGCCGGAGACGCAACCGGTGTTGATCCGGGCAGACCGTCCGTCCCTGATTTCGGCCGCCGCCTTTATCGGATCCAGGCCTTTCGCCGACCACCGAAGCACGACGCTCCTCTCCCTGCGGCCGAGACCATTGCAATCGAGCGGAAGGCGAGGACGACGATCCGGTCGCTCGAATCCCGCGGCGAGCTCGAGCGGTGGCGCTCGGCATATCGACACTTTCGGTCTAACCTCCTGAGCTTGTCTTCTGCCCCTTTCCGTAACTCTTTTAAGATCAATGACTTGCGGAAATAGTGATCGCGAGGACACTGAATTCCGTAATTCCTTGTGCTAATTGGGTTT
>JAJPJC010000556.1 GCA_021324445.1 Isosphaeraceae bacterium | reverse complement strand
TCCTTTTGTGGCTACCCCCTTTCTACGCTCCCGGCCTCAGCTAAGTTTGCCATCCTAGAAAAAAACTTGACTCAAGTGCGCCAAATCTTCGCCTTAAAGGGGTCTAAGTCCCGATCACGGCTCACGAGATACTTGGCTCCGGACGCCAAGGCGAGGTTGAGATAAGGCTCGTCCTTGGGGTCCCGCGGCAGGCTGAACCTGTGGGGAACTTGGTCCATGATCGCGGCTTGGCTCTGGACGTCCTTGAGAAATCGCTCCACGGCGTCGGGTGTCAGGGCCGGGAACTTTTTCAAGGTTCTCGGCCTCGTCAGGACGTCGCGCACTTCGGCGAGGATTTCTGGGCTGAGGAATAGCTGGAGCCGGCGGGCCTTGACGAGCCGCAGGCACTCCGCCGCCGGACCCAGAGGTCGCGCCGCCGCCTGAAGAAGGATCATGCCATCGAAGACAGCTCGATGCATCCTCAATCTCGATTCGGCACGGCCCCATGTTTCTCCTGCCAGACCTCCTCACGAACCTCCTCGAAGAACTCCTCGAGTTGGGCGTCGGTCAGGCCGCTCTCCTCGACCTGGCGGCGAAACGGGGCCAGCGCCGCGTCGACGTCGGCAGGTCGGAGTGCCGTGAGGTCCCTGGCGATGAGTTCGTGCACGTAACCAGCCAGATCTTGGCCGTTCTGGGCGGCCCGCTGACGCAGCCGCGATTCTTCATCCGGATCCAGGTTGATCGTGATCGTCATGGTTATGGAAGCCTCGGAATTGAGTCCCTCTTTGCCTCGGCGCCAATTATATCGGCTCCGAGAGCGGAGACCTACTCTCTGAGCAAACCCTCCGTTCGATTGGTATCATGACGGGAGCCGATGGGATGCTCCGCGCCCGGCTCGCGCGATCCTTTCCGACCCGGGCGATTCCGATCCGATCCCGTCCATCGCCACGCGAGGCCGCGCCATGAGTTCGCTCGAAGCCCAGCATGCTTCCCGTCCTCGGCGCATCGTGAGCCGGGTCTTCTCCGGCTTCTGGTTGACACTGGCGGCGGCCGCCGTCGTGCTGGCCGGGTTCCACCTGTATTACGCGGCGCTCGAGCCGTCGCCGTTCGACCTCCGGGTGCTGGGTCAGACCGCCTGGCTGCCCGACACGGACGCCGCGATCCATCTCCGCGTCTTGCGGCACGGCAGCGGACCGGAGCGCGATGTCCCGGTCGTGGTCGAGCTGAGCGGTCGCGGCGGGGACCGTCGCGTGCAACTGGCCAGCCTGACGACCGGCGAGTCCGGCGCGGCTGTCCCGCGGTTCCACCTGCCCGACTGGCCCGACGGCTCGTATGAGCTGCGGATCGCGGCCAGCCCGCGCGGGGCACGCAGCCCCGAGACGATCACGCGGCCGATCACGCTCAAACACTCCTGGCGGTTGATGGCGAGCACCGACAAGCCCGTCTATCAACCGGGCCAGGTCATTCAGATCCGCGGCCTGGCGCTGCGGCGCCCGGACCTCAAGCCGGTCGCCGGCCAGGTGATGAGCTTCGCCCTGACCGACCCGCGCGGCAATGTCGTCTTCCGCCAGAGCGGCCCGACCAGCCGGTTCGGGATCGGCTCGGCCGATTGCCCACTGGCCGGCGAGATCCTCGAGGGGAATTACCAGGTCGATTGCCGCGTCGGCGAGACGACCAGCCGGGCGACGGTCGAGGTCAAGCAGTACGTCCTGCCCCGGTTCAAAGTGATCCTCGCGCTCGACCAGCCGTATTACCAGCCCGGTCAGCTCATCAAGGGACGAGTCCAGGCCGACTACGTCTTCGGCAAACCCGTCGCCGGGGGCGCACTGACGGTCGCGCTCGAAACAACCGACATCGCGCCGAGGACGTCGCGGACTCTCGAGCTCCGCACCGATGCTCAGGGCGCGGCGACGTTCGAGGTTCCCTTGCCCGACTCGCTTGTCGGTCGCGAACACGATTCTGGCAGCGCGCGGGTCGCGATCACGGCGACGGTCCGCGACCCCGCCGGCCAGACTCAGGGGCGGACCGAGAACCGGATCGTCGCGGCGCATCCGATCCGGATCGAGGTCATTCCCGAGGGCGGCACCCTGGTCAAGGATCTGCCCAACACGGTCCATCTGCTGACCACCACGCTCGACGGCCGGCCGGCCCGGACCCGATTGACCGTCGCGGGCTTCGATCGCGAGCTGCGCACCAATGAGCTGGGCGTCGCCTCGTTCGAGCTCACCCCGAGCGCGGGCACCGTGAGCTGGACCATCCAGGCCAGGGACGACCAGGGGCGCACGGGCAGCCGGCACGTCGAATTGACCTGCGGCGCGTTCACCGGTGATTACCTGGTCCGCACCGACAAGGCCGTCTACGACAGCGGCGAGCCGGTCCGCGTGCTGGTGCGCGCGGGCGGGGTCGAGCCCATCTTCGTCGACCTGATCCGGGATGGCCAGACGGTCTGGAGCGATTCGATCGCGATCGCCCAGGGGCGTGGCGAGCGGTCGATCGACCTGCCGCCCGAGCTGTTCGGCACGGTCCTTTTGTATGCATATCGATATGGTCCGTCGGGGCTGCCGATCCGGGCATCGCGGGTCATCCACATCCGCCCGGCCCGGGCGCTGTCGATCCAGGCAATGGCCGACCGCGGCGAATACCGGCCGGGCGATCGGGCCGCGCTGACCTTCGCCTTGACCGACGAGCATGGCAAGCCGGCGCCGGGGGCGATCAGCCTGGCCGCTGTCGATGAGGCTGTCTTCGGCGTGCTCGACCGTCGCCCGGGGCTGGAGCGGACGTTCTTCACCCTCGATCAAGAGCTGCTCAAGCCGGTCTATGAGATCGAGGACTGGTCGCTCGACGAGGCCCTGGTCCCGGACGTGGTCCGCGCGGCAGCGCCGGCCGAGCGAGCCCGGCTCGAGCAGGCGCTGTTCGCCCGCACGGCCCCCGGTGGGGATGCACAGACCCAGAAGACCGCTCGGGCGTACCTGGGTAATGCGTCGGAGATCGGCGAGATCGCGTCGCCCGTCACGGGGGTTGATCCCCACAGCCTGAACCTCAGCAGTTACCCGGAGAAGCTCCAGAGGCTCGGGACCGTCCAGCGGGCAGCTCTGAACACGATCGGCAAAGCCTGGTATGCCCTCGTGTTCACGGCCCTGGCCGCCGGACTCGTCTGGGCATTCACGAAGATGAAAAGTTGGTTCGAGATCCTGGTCACGTTCGGGATTGTGGGAACGCTTGTCGGCCTGCTGCTCCCGGCGCAGCACGTGGCCCGCGAAGCGGCGCGGCGGGTCGAGGAGCCCGTCGAGTTCAAGTCGGCGGCGCCGATGGAGATGGCGAGGGCGACAGCCGCCGCCGGTCGTACGGGCGCGCAGGCCGAGCCCATCCGCGTGCGCCAGCACTTCCCCGAGACCTTGCTCTGGCGTCCCGAGCTGATCACCGACGATCAGGGGCGCGCCCATCTCGACCTCGACCTCGCCGACTCGATCACGACCTGGCGCGTCTCGCTCGGCGCCGTCTCGGCCGAAGGGAGACTGGGAGGCGCTCAATCGGCGATCCGCGTGTTCCAGCCGTTCTTCGTTGACCTGGATCTGCCCGCGGCCTTGACCCGCGGCGATGAGATCGGCATCCCCGTCGTCGTCTCGAACTACCTGGACAAGCCGCAGACTGTGGCGCTGACGCTCCAGGACGCACCCTGGTTCGAGCGGCTGGAACCGAGCGCCGAGCAAGCTCTCGCGCTCAAACCGAACGAGGTCCGCGCGGCGCATTTCCGCATCCGGGTCAAGGCGGTCGGCCACCATGAGCTCCAGGTCGCGGCGCGGGGGAGCGAGCGGGGGGTGGCCGATGCCGTCCGCCGGCCGATCGAGGTCGTCCCCGACGGCCATCGCGTCGAGCATCTCGCCAGCGGCGCATTGCAGCGCCCGGCGGAGATCGCCCTGACCGCACCCGAGCACGCCATCCCGGGCAGCGTCCAGGCGTTCATCAAGATTTATCCATCGAGCTTCAGCCAGCTTGTCGAGGGCCTCGATGCGATCTTCCAGCGGCCGTATGGCTGCTTCGAGCAGACCTCGTCGACGACCTATCCCAATGTCCTGGCCCTGGACTACCTCCGCAAGACCGGCAAGAGCGCGCCCGAGGTCGAGGCCAAGGCCCGGCAGTACATCCACCTGGGCTACCAGCGGCTCCTGAGCTTCGAGATCCAGGGGGGCGGGTTCGACTGGTTCGGCCACCCCCCGGCCAACCGCATCCTGACGGCCTACGGCCTGATGGAGTTCCAGGACATGGCTCGGGTCCACGACGTCGACCCCAACCTGATCGAGCGGACGCGCGCCTGGCTGATCCAGCAGCAGAAGCCCGACGGGTCGTGGGACCCTGAGGGGCAACTGCTGCACGAGGATCCGACCGGCGGGTCGCGGAGCGAGGCCCTGGCTCGCCTGGGCACGACCGCCTACATCGCCTGGTCCATCTTCGCCGTATTGCCCGGGACCTGGAAAGCCGCGGCGACCCTGACCTATCTCCAGCATCACGCGGATGCCGCGCACGACGACCCGTATCTCCTGGCCCTGGTTGCCAACGCCCTGCTGGCCATCCATCCGGAGGGGATTGCCGTCCAGGACGCTCTCGACCGGCTGGAGTCGCTCAAGCAGACCTCGGCGGACGGCAAGCTCGCCTGGTGGGGACCGGCGGACTCCCCTGCCCTGCCCCGCCGCACCCTGTTCTTCGGGAGCGGCGAGAGCCGCCGGATCGAGACGACCGCGATGGCCGCGCTGGCGATGCTGGGCGCCGGCCGCAGCCCCGAATCGGTGCGCGGCGCCCTGGCCTGGCTGGTCGCCCACAAGGACGGGCACGGCACCTGGGGCACGACCCAGGCGACCGTGCTGGCCCTCAAGGCGCTCCTGGCTGGTACCGGCAAACCCCTGGGCGGCGACCAGCCGCGGCGGATCGCCCTCATCCTGGACGGCGAAGACCTCCAGGAGTTGACCCTCCCCGCCGATCAGGCCGACGTCCTGCGCCAGGTCGATCTCTCCGGCCGCATCGCGACGGCGCCGGGGACTCATCGGCTCAGGCTCGAGGACCGCTCCGGCACGGATTCCGGCTACCAGGTCGTCTTCCGCTACCACGAGCCCGACACCGGCGGCCGGCCAGACCCGGACGCCGGTCCCTTGACGATCGGCATCGACTACGACCGCGCCGCGATCGCCGTGGACGAGACCGTGACCGCGACCGCGACAGTGGTCAACCACCGCCGCGACTCGGCGCCGATGGTGATCCTCGACCTGCCGATCCCCGCCGGCTTCGCCCTCGACGCCGAGGAGCTCGCCGGGATGGTCCAGGCCGGTGCCATCGCCAGGTTCCAGCTCACGGGGCGGAGCGCGATCGTCTATCTGCGCGACCTGAAGCCGGGCGCGCCGTTGACGCTCCGGTACCGACTTCGCGGTACGATGCCGGTCAAGCTGACGGTCCCGCCGGCACGGGCCTACGAGTATTACGACCCGGCGCGGCAGGGAGCGAGCCCCGCCGCCCGGCTGATCGTCACGGCGAAATCGTGAGCGGCGAACAGGTCGAACGACCCGGCAGACGATGGACGAAGAGCGTCTGGGAATCCAGATGGGTTTCTGCCAGTTCACAGACATATTCATGATGTGTAAACAGAATGACCTGGGTGCGCCGTGAGAGTTCGGCCAGGACGCGCAGCGCCGCGGCGGTGCGCTGGTTGTCGAACTGGATGAGGATATCATCGGCGATCATCGGGATCGGCTCGTGCGATTCAAGGGCGGTCTCGATGCTGGCCAGCCGGAGGGCCAGGTAGAGCTGATCGGCGGTGCCCAGGCTCAAGCCGTGGACGCCGACGGCCTCGGCGCCACCTGGGCGGACGGCCTGGAGCAGGGCCTGGTCGTGGTCGTCGTACTCGACGCGCAGGCCCTGGAACGAGCCGAGGGTGAGGCTGGCGAACAGTCTGCCGGCGCGGTCGAGGACCGGCCCCTGGGTCTTCTGGCGGTAGCGCTCGATCGCCTCGCGGAGCACGACGGCCGCCAGGCGGAGCCGGGCGTATTCCTCAACCTCGTGGGTCAGGCGGGACTTGAGCTGCTCGACCCGCTCGTTAGCCTCGGCGGCGCGGCCTTCGCCGTCCATCCGGGCCAGCTCGCTCCGGCGGCGGCCCAGCTCCTGGTTCAGCTCGGCGCGCTCGGCGTCGAGGCGGTCGATCTCGGCGGCCAGCGCCGAGACTCGATCGGGGAGCCGGTCGACGTCGAGCGCCAGCGCGGCCTGGCGGAAGGACTCGATCGCCTCATGACCGCAGAGCCGGCCGAGCTGCTGGTCAAGCTCCTGGATGCGGTTCTGAAGCTGACGGGCGGCGCGTGAGGCGCGCTCGGCGGCGGGGAGCTCGTCGGGGGCCGCGCAACCCGCCTCCCGGCAGAGCACGGCCAGGCGCGTCTCGGCGTCTTCGCGCTGGCGGCGGGCCGAGCGCGCGTTCGCCAGCTCCTGCTCGCGGCGGATCCGCAGCTCGTCGCGGCGGGCCTTCGCCTGCTGCGCCGCGGCCAGCCGTCGGATCAACTCCTGCGCGGTCGAGGCGATCGCGGTGGTGTCAGGATCCCCGGCCGGGCGTGATTCCCGATCGGGCGTGACACGGCTCAGAAGCTCACGCAGGTCGCGGGCGAACTGGTTGACCTCCCGCTCGAGCGACTCGATGCGCGCGCGCGACTGGCGGGCGTCCTTGATCCGGCCGGCGAGGCTGGCGGCCTGCTCGAGCACCGCATCGGCCTGCTCAGGGGTCGCGTCGGCGGAGAGGCCCAGCGGCGCGATGGCCTTGGCCCAGGCGTCGCGCCAGGCGCAGAGCCGCTCCTCGGCCGCCTGGGCCTGGCCTCGAGCGGCGTCGAGCTGCCGCTGGAGCTCGCCGGCCGACTGGATCAGCTCGCTCCGCCGTGCGGCCGCCTTCGCCAGGCGCGCGAGGACTGCCTCGGCGCGGTCACGGCGCGCGCTCAGCGTCTCCCCGGTCATTGCGGCGGGCTCGCCGAGCCGGCGGAGGGCCTGATCCAGCGCGGCGCCCTGCGCGGCAAGCTTCCGTGTGAGGGCCTCGAGCTCGGCGCGGCGGTCCTGCAGCTCGATGGCCCGGAGCACGACGCCCTGGCGCGCCTGGAGCCAGCCGCGCATCTCGCGGGGCGAGAGCGGCTCGATGCCCGCCGGAGCCCAGGCGGCCGACCATCGCGCCCGGACCGCCTCGGCCTGCGCGGCGGCCTGGCGCGCCTGGTCGTCGACCGCGGCCATCCGCTGTCGCGCCCGGTCGAGGGCCGCACGGGCGCCGGCCTGGGTGGCCACCCGCTCCGCCTCACGCCAGAGCCGATCGGCGCGGGCGTCGGCCTCGTGCACGGCCGCCTCGAAGATGGTGATGAGCTCGACTGGTGAGGCGGCCGGCGACGCGCTCTCCTCGCCCAGGACTGCGCGGATCTCCGCGGGAGACGGGGGATCGATCGCCTCGGTGATGCGGCGAATCAGCCGCCAGATCCGGTCGCGGCGCGCGCGGGCCGCGGCGAGGTCGTCCTCGGTGGGGAGCACGCCGGCCGATAACCTGAGCTGCTCCAGGCTCGACTCGGCGCCGGTCAACTCGTCCCGGACCGTGCCGCGGTCGGCCCGGAGCCGGGCCAGCTCGGCGTCGAGCTCGGCCAGCTCGACCTCGAAGCGGTCGACGGTCTCGGCCGATGGCACGGCCAGCGCCACGATCGCCTCGAGCGGACCGGTCCAGAGGGGCAGTTGCCCCAGCGCCCGGGCGGCCTCGCGCTCGGCCTGGTCGAGCCGGGCGCGGGCGGTTTCGAGCTGACCGTCCAGGTCGCCCTGGTCTCGGGCCTGCCGCAGGGCCAGGGCCAGCGGCCCGGGATCGCCCGGGGTCTCGAGCCGGTCGAGCTCGGTCCGCTCGGCCTCGAGCCGGGCCGTGAGCTCGGCGACGCGGGCGCCGGCCTGGTCGTGCTCGGCGGTCAGCCGGGCGTGTTCGGCGGTGCGCTTGGCGATCGCCGCCTTCTGAGCCCGGCTGGGGCGGAACGCCTCGGCCGCATCGAGCAGGTCCTGGCCGGGATGGTCCGGACCGCGCGCCGGGGCGGTCCCCAGCTCGGCGAGCATCTCCTGGATCTCGGTCTCGACCAGGCGGAGCCGGCTCCGCTCGTCGGGCAAGGCAGCCAGGGCCTTGCGGTATCCGGCCAGGGCATCGCGGAGCTGTTCGACGGCCTCGGCCTCGGCCAGCAGGTCCTCGGGGACGGCCAGCCCGTCGATCTGGCGATCGAGCTCTGCGACGGCCTGCTGCGCGGCCGCTTCGGCGGCGACCGCCGCGTCGCGGCGGCTCAGGGCTTCGTGCCGAGAATCGGTGAAGTCCTCGGGCAGGATCACGACCGTCCCGAGTTCCGCCCAGTCCTGCTGGCATTGTCGGAGTCGGGCCAGGACCGGCAGGGCGTCGCCCAGCCGTTCCAGCCGGCGTTTCTCCGCCCGCGCCGCTTCGAGCCGGCCTTCGACCTGCTCCAGCCGCTCAGCGGCCGTGCGCCGGGCCGCCTCATGCTCGAGCCATTCCGTGCTCGGCAGGCTGCCGGCCCGGACCATCGCCTTGGCCTCCTTCAGCTCGGCCAGCCCGGCGTTGATCCGCGGCCGCGAGCCCGCCGGCTTGAAGAGTCCCTCCAGCTCCCGGTCCAGCCCGCGCTGCACTTCCAGCAGGTTCTTCAGTCCGCCCCCGGTCTGGAACAACAGTTGGCCCAGCTCCCCCGAGCCGCCGAGGATCGATTGGCCACCCGCGACCAGCTCGTCGTGGTCCATCGCGAACCGGCGGGTGAACTCCGCTTCGGTCATCCCCTTCAAGACCGTGGCCAGTGCGGAATCGGGCAGCGGTGTCGAGCCGTCGGCGGCCAGCAGCGTGTTCTTGATCCCCTTGCGGCGGACGAAGGCCAGCTCCCGGCCCGCGCCGTTCCGCAGTCTCAGGCCGATGCGCAGCTTCTGGTACGCATGGAGGAAGTCGTCGGCCGACTGCATGGGGATGCCGAACAGCGCCTGCTTGAGCGCGCGCAGCGCCGACGACTTGCCCGCCT
>JAJPJC010000068.1 GCA_021324445.1 Isosphaeraceae bacterium | reverse complement strand
TGGTTGAGGAGTTCGATCCGGAGGAGATCATCCTGTTCGGGTCGCGCGCCTGGGGACAACCGCGGCCGGATAGCGATTATGATCTGTTCGTGATCGTCGCGGAGAGCGAGGAGCACCCCCTCCAGCGCGCGGTCAGGGCCCATGGTTGTCTGAGCGGGCTGGGTATCTCAAAGGACGTGATCGTCAGCACCCGAGCGCGATTCGATCGTTTCAGCCGCGTCCCGGCTTCGCTTGAAGCGACGATCCGCAATCGAGGAGCTGTGCTGTATGGACGACGCCAAGAAGGAGTTGGTTCAACAGACGTTTACGCTCCCCGGGAAGCGGAGATCCTCAAGCGAGGGAAAGCTTTGTCTGAGCGGGGGCCAACGGCTGCTGGAGGGCTCCTGACCTGATGGCGACATTCGTCGGCATCGACCTGGGGACGACGAACTCGGCGGTGGCCTACCGCAATGCGTATGGCCGGCCCGAGGTGATCGCCAACCGCGAGGGGCAGAACCTCACCCCGTCGGTCGTCTATTTCGGCACCGATCCCCCCGCGGTCGGCCAGGAGGCCAAGGAGTGGGCCCGACTGGGCAACGAGGAGATCGCCAGCTTCTTCAAGCCCCACATGGGCAACCCCCTGTTCCAGCTCCAGTTCCACGGCAAGTCCTACTCGGCCACCGAGCTGTCGACCCTGGTCCTGCGCCGGCTCAAGGAGGACGCGGAGGCCCGCCTGGGTGACTCGGTCGATCGCGCCGTGATCACCGTGCCGGCCTATTTCGCGGATCCCCAGCGCAAGGCCACGATCGAGGCGGGCACGGCGGCCGGGTTCCAGGTGCTGCGGATCATCAATGAGCCCACCGCCGCGGCGCTGGCCTACGGGCTGCAAAAGACCGGGGTCGACGAGACCGTGCTGATCTACGACCTGGGCGGCGGCACCTTCGACGTGACCGTGGCGCGGATCACTCCCGCGGAGATCGTCATCCTGGCCACCGCGGGGGACCATGACCTCGGCGGCAAGAACTGGGACGATCGCATCGCCACCTTCCTGTCGGAACGGTTCGCCGCCGAGACCGGCTTCGACCCGCTCGACGACCCGGTGGCGCTCAACGAAGTCCTGGTCCGCAGCGAGCAGGCCAAGTGGACCCTCTCGGAGCGCTCGGCGACGCGGATCACGCTCCAACTGGGGACCGAGCGGCGGACCTACGAGCTGGCGCGGACCGAGTTCGAGGCCATGACCTTCCCCCTCATGGAGCGGACCCGGCGCCTGACGGAGGAAGCCCTCGGTGAGGCCGGCCTGAGTTGGCCGCGGCTCGACGGCGTCCTGCTGGTCGGCGGCTCGACGCGGATGCCGATGGTCCGCGGCTACGTCTCGCAGATGGCCGGCAAGCCTCCTCGCGCCGGCGTGAACGTCGATGAAGTCGTCGCGCTGGGGGCGGCCATCCAGGCGGCCCTCGAGGTCGGGCAGACCATCGCCGATGCCGTGCCTCGATTCACGCTCGGATCGGCCGGGCCGGGGACGGTCCCGGCGGCGGCCCAACCCGCCGGCCGCCGCGTCACCGACGTCATGTCGCACAGCCTGGGCACCATCGCCGTCAGCCCGGACGGCTCGGCCTACGTCAACGACATCGTGATCCGGCGGAACACGCCGATCCCCGCCCGGGACACCAAGTCGTACCTCCACCAGACCCACGGGGGTGCCAACACCCGCTTGGAAGTCTACCTCACCCAGGGCGAGAGTCCCACGCCGCTGGATTGCACCATCCTGGGCAAGTACGTCTTCGAGGGGATCGAGCCGACCGGCGCGGAGGTCGCCATCGACGTCGGCCTGTCCTACGACGCCAACGGCGTCGTCCAGGTGCAGGCCCTCCAGCGCGACACCGGGCGCCGGCTGCCGATGCAGGTCGAGCCGGTCCCCGACGATCTCTCCTGGCTGGGCCGTCCCCCCGAGCCGGCCACGGCGGCTGCGCGACCGGAATTGATTCGTGTCCTCCTGTTGATGGATGTTTCGGCGAGCATGACCGGCCAGCCGCTGGTCGAAGCCCAGACGGCCGCCCGCGAGTTCCTCACCCGGTGCGACTTCACGACGATGGAGGTCGGCTTGATCTCGTTCTCGACGATGGTGGCGCTCCAGTCGCCAGCGACGAGCAACGTGCGCCGACTCCACGCCGCGGTGCACCGCCTGGAGGCCGAGGGGAGCACGAACCTGACCGACGCCCTGGAGATGGCGCGCGGTCAGCTCGTGGCCGGGGATCGCAAGCGCTACATCGTCATCCTGACCGATGGGTATCCCGATGCGCCCGAGAGCGCCGTCGAGCAGGCCCAGGCGGCGCGGCGGGACGGGATCGACATTGTGGCGATCGGCACGGGCGAGGCCGATCGGGAATACCTCCGCCGCCTGGCCAGCAGCGAGCAGGCCTCGATCTTCGCTCGGAGTGGGGAGCTGGTCCAGACCTTCGGCCACATCGCCCGGGTCATCGCCGAGGGAGGCCGCGCCTTGCGGGTGATCTCATGAGTGGCGTTGTCGCGTCCGGTCCCTCGACTCCATCGACCGTCCCGCGCGTCCGGCTCCGAGGGGCGAACGTTCGGCAGGCGTACGACCTGGCCCTGACCGGTGCCCTGGGTGCCCTCTTCGGGCTTTATCTTTACGTCGAGCTGGTCCAGGCGGAATCCGTTTACATGCGCGACGCCCTGGCCGGCCTCCTGATCGGCGGGTCGCTGGGCGTCTTCCTCAATGGGTACGGCCCATTGCGCGACGGCGCCTGGCTCAAGCTGGCGCGCTCGGTGACCTGGGGTGCGCCGGCGGCAGCGCTGGGTGGGGCACTCGGCCTGGTCGCCGGTGAGGTGGTGATCGGTTTGCTGCGGGGCGGGCTGCTGGGCCGGTCGCTCTCCTGGGCCGTCCTGGGACTGGGGATCGGACTGGGCCAGGGACTGGCCGACCGGTCCCGCGACCGCCTCCTCTTCGGTCTGGTCGGCGGCGGGCTGGGCGGGTTCCTCGGCGGGTTCCTGTTCGAATGGCTGCGGGTCGCCCTGGGTGATCGCCTTGATGTCAGCGCCAGCCAGGCGGTGGGGATCGTCATCCTCGGCGCCGGGCTGGGCCTCTGCCTGGCCCTGGTGGAACAGGCCCTCCGCCGCGCGTGGGTCCAGGTCCAGAGCGGCCGTCAGGAGGGCCGGATCTACCTGCTGGCCCACCCCCGGTGCCGCCTGGGCCTGGACGAACGCGCCGAGATCGGGATCTTCGGCGACGCCTCGGTGGCGCGCCGCCATGCCGAGATCACGGCGACCCCGAACGGGTACGTCCTGCACCACCTGGCCGCTCAGAATTCCACCCGCGTCAATGGGACGCCCGTCGCCGGCCCGCGGCCACTCCAGGACGGCGATCGGATCGAGCTGGGGCATACCCTGCTCCTGTTCCGGCACCGTTAGGGGTCCTGCCCTTTCGCGGCCGGCAGGGTCCGGGAGGAATTCCAGATTCCAGATTCCAAATGGAAGACATCATCGAAAAAACTCATCTGGCTATTATATTTTATTGATATTGAATAAATTATATATATGTTATATAATATGGAATCTGGAATATGGAATCTGGAATGTAGAATCTGGAAGCCAGAACGGCCCCGGACGGGCACCGTCAAGAGACGTGAGAGGATCGGAGCCCATGGCTGACTCCCCGACACAGGACGCGCAACCGGCAGCCTGGTCGTTGGCCGTCGTGCGCGGGCGCGAGGTCGGCCGCGTCTACGCGCTGGCGGCGGGCGAGACGATTCTGGGGAATGCGCTCAACGGCGCGCCGGGACTGGACCTCTCGGACCAGGAGGGCGGTTTGCCTCGGCGGATGGCGGCTCGACACGCGGCGGTCACGCTCACGGGCCAGGAGGCGGCGATCCGCGACCTGGACTCGCCCGGCGGGACGTTCGTGAACCGGCAGCGGCTGCTGGCGGGCCAGTCGCGCCGGCTCCAACCGGGGGACGTCATCCAGCTCGGAGGCGTTCAGCTCCGTCTGGAGCGGAGGACCGCGGCACCGCCGGGAGCTGCGGCCCCGGGTCCCCAGGCCGGAGGTGCCGCGGCCATGGCCGTTGCCACGACTGCGGTCGGCCGATTACCGGTCCCGTTCGCGATGGCGGCCGGCCCCTCGTGCCGGACCTGGGACGACTTCCTCGCGCTGGCAGCCCAGCGCTGGATCGACCTCCGCGATGAGTTGTCCTCGGGACGGCTGGCCGAGTATCTCCGCAAGATCCAGCGGATCGACCTGGTCCCCCGGCTGGAGCCGAGCCAATCGCCGGATGAGCAGCTCGACCAATGGCTGGCGCGCCTGCCCGCGAGCCGCTCGAGTGCCCCGGAGCTGGACGTCCATCCCGAGGTTGTGACCGTCCGCGCCGTCACGGGGGGGGGAATCACACGCCAGGCGTTACGGGTCAGCAATACCGGTTACCGCCTGCTGCGGTGCATCGCGCGCGTCGAGCCGGCCGGGACGCGCTGGCTTCGCTTGCGCCCCGAGCATGACGGCCGGCCCTTCTTCACGATCGAGGAGACGGATCTCTCCATCGAGCTGGAGATCCCCGAGGTGCTGGACTGCCCGTTGACCGCGGCGATCGTGCTGGAGAGCAATGGGGGCACGCGGCGGGTCGGCGTGCGCATCGAGCGGCCGGTGCCGGCGGTAGAACCCCTCGAGCCGGCAACGGATCCCGGCGCTGGGCCGGTTTCGGATTGGGTTCGACCCTTGGGGGCACATCTGGCCCGGTGGAAGCCCGGCGTTCGGATCGCCGCAGGAGTCCTTGGCGCGACCCTGTTCCGGAGCTTGGTGGTCCTCATCGGGATGGCGCCGGTGGGTGGTTCGACCGGCTCGATGGCCGAGCCGCGGCTGGCCGCGCTCGCCCTCGCGTTGGCCGTGGTGGGAGTCGTGGGTGGTGGGATCCTGGGGAGTCGCCAGGGCGATCGGCGTGACCTGGTCTCGGCCGGCTTCGCCGGCGGCCTCCTGGGCCTCCTGGCTGCGGCGGTGCTTCACGCCGTGGTCCGCAGCGTCGAGCGGCTGCTCGGCTCCTGGTCATCCTCACTGGGAGCGGTTGGACTCTTGTGGGCTGCGATCGGGGCAGTCCTCGCAGGCCTGGCCACGTGGCTCGTCCCCTATCGTCCGGACAATGACCATGCGGAGGCCACCCCATGAACGCACACCGTGGCGGCAGGGCGAGGCATTGGGCGGGCTGGGCTCCGGCCCAGCCGAAACCCATCCGGCTCGCCCTGCCGCTCGTCGCCGCCGCGCTGGTCCTGGTGTTCGGCTCACGACTGGCGATGGCCGACGGCGGTGTCCCGACCGATCCGGAGATCGCCCGGGCGATCGCGCGGGGGGTGGATTACCTCAAGTCGTCGCAAAGGGACGATGGTGCCTGGGACGAGCCGGCGCAGCGTCAGCACCGCTTGGGGGTCACGGCCCTGGCCGGTCTGGCACTGCTGGAGAACGGCGGATCTCGGGACGATTCGTCGATCGAGGGGGCGCGTGCGGTCGTCGAGGCGATGGCCCCGCGCTCCGACCAGACGTATGACCTGGCGCTGGCGATCCTCTTCCTCGCCCGTCAGCAGACGGAGCGCCGGGGCGAGGCCGATGCCTTGATCCAGGCACTGGCCCGGCGGCTGGCTGCCGGCGGTCGCGGGGGGATCTGGACTTACAACGTCCCGCGCGACGACCCGGAGTCAGGCGGCTCCCGCCGCCGATCGCAGCGCCGCCCGGCGCGACCGGGATTGCCCAGGCAGCCGGTCTTCCCGGGTTCCGGCGACCATTCGAACACCCAGTTCGCCCTGTTGGGGATCTGGGCGGCGGGTCGGCACGGCTTCGACCCGGATGCTCCGCTGGAGTCGATCGACGATCACTTCCGGGCATCGCAGCTCCCCGATGGCCGTTGGGGCTATCAGCCGGGGATGTCGGGCTCCGAGGCGATGTCGTGCGCCGGCTTGCTGGGCCTGGCGATCGCCGCGGCGCGGCCGAGCCTGGCCGAGCGGCAGACCGCTCGGGCGCGCGGCGCGGCGTTGGCGAAGGACCCCGCGTTCACCGCGGCCCTGCGCGCCGTCGCCCGCGATGCCCGCGCCGCGGGCATGCATTCGGATATCTACTATCTCTGGTCGCTGGAACGCGTCTGCGTGGCCCTGGGCCTGCGGTCGCTGGACGGCTTCGACTGGTACGCGCACGGGTCGCGCATCCTGCTCGATCGCCAGCGGGATGACGGCGGCTGGCCGGGTGACCGCTGGGGCCGCCTGCCGATGAGCTGCCTGGCCCTCTTATTCCTGCGCAAGGCGAATCTCGCCTTCGAGCTGGACCGCGTGCTCCACCTGACGGGTCTGGAGGGACCCGCGGATCCCGGTCCGAACCGCGGCCCAACGGCGCCGGAACCGGACGACTCCGCCGATGGCGCCGCTCCCGGGCAGCCCCTTCCGGAATCCTCCTCCGAACCGGGCACCGACGATGTGCGCGTGATCGTGACCGGAGCGAACGAGCAGGCATTCCCGAAGATCGCCGTGCAGTTCGAGGTCAAGCGCCCGGATGGCACGTTCCTGCGCGACGCCGGCCGGGACGACTTCCGCGTGACCGAGGACGGGCGCCCGGTGGAGGTGGTGGAGTTCCAGGCGCCGCTGTCGACCGAGGCAATCCCGACGACGATTGTGCTGGTCGTCGACCGCAGCGGGAGCATGGAGCAGGAGGACCGGATCGGCGGCCTGAAGCGTGCGGTCGCCTCATTCCTGGAGAAGCTCCCGGAGGGCTCGCGGGTCGCCGTGGTCGCGTTCGGCTCGGAGGTTGATCCGCTCTGCCCGTTCACGACCGACCGCAGCCGGATCCGCGCGGCCGTCGATTCGCTCCAGCCCGAGGGCTCGACGCGGTTCTACGATGCCGTCGCCGACGCCCTGGAGCGGCTGGGCGCGGAGTCGGGACGCCGCGCCATCCTGGCGCTGACCGACGGCGAGGACACCGACAGCCGATCGGCCAACCTGGACTCGGCCATCGCAGCCGCGCGCCGGCTGGGTCTGCCCGTCTACACCTTGGGACTCGGTACGGAGGACGAGATCGAGAGCGCCGACCTCCGCCGGCTGGCGGTCCAGACGCGAGGCCAGTATTACCCGGCCCGCCATGCCGACCAGCTCCGCGTGATCTACGAGCAGATCGCCGAGCGGATCGGTTCCAGCTACACCCTCGCCTATCAGACCGACCGCAAGCTGCCGGACGGCACCTTGAGGCCGATCCGCATCGTCTACCGCCGCAGTCAGGCGGCGGGCGAGACGGCCGTCTTCATCCCGGGGATGGTCGTCCCGGCCGGGGGCTGGTCGCCGCTGTTCCTTTTCCTCCTGGCCGTCCTGGGCACGCTGGTGATTCTCCCCGGGGCCCTGGCCCGGCGCCAAACCCATCTTTGACTCCTTCCCTGGCCGATGATATTCTGGAAGAACCAAGGGGGTGCCTATGGCCACCGATCGCAGAGATGATATTCACGCTTTCCGCGCGTTCATCGACGAACAGCTCGGCAACGGCCTCGCTACGCTCACACCCGCCAAGGCGCTTGAGCTCGGGGAGATTCAGAATCCCAGCGAGGGCGAAGAACCAGAGACCGTCGAGGCGATTCGACGAGGCCTTGCCGATGTCGAGGCCGGCAGGGTCAGGCCGGCTCGGGAGGCTCTGGCCGAGCTTCGTCGCAAATCTAACCTGCCGGAACTCTCATGAGCCTTCCTCGTGATCCTACCCGGAGCCTTGGCCCGGCGCCGCGCCGTATCATGAGAGACGTCGGGCCGTGGGCGGGGTCGCGAGACTCGCGCCCAGAGCCGAGACCACCGGTTTCCCGACATGAGCCACCTTTCCTTCCAGATCCTTCGTCCGTCCGATAGAATACGGATGGAGGACTCGTCCATGCCGACCATCGAAAAACCAGCGGCCATCACCGTCGATCCCGAAGTGGAAGTGGCCATCGATCGTGCTCTCAAAGGAAGCCGCGACCCCGAGGCCATGCGTCGGGCTGCCGAGCGCATGGACCGGATGCGGGAGGAAATGCGCCAACGTGTTGGCAATGTGGATCTGGCAGTCCCACTGATCCGCGAGACCCGGTATGAGGAATGAGATACATCCTCGACTCCAACGTGGCCCTGAAGTGGGTGCCGCCTGAGGCGGACGATGCCAAGGCGATCAGAGTCCGCGATGAATTCCAGCGGGGAATTCACGAGCTGCTCTCCCCGGATGTCTTCCCGATTGAGGTCGCCCACTCGCTGGCCAGAGCCGAACGACGAGGGCAGATCAAGCCCGGGGAAGGTGCGCCCAAGATGGCCTATGTGTTCACCTACATGCCCGACCTTCATCGGTACCTGCCACTCCTGTCGAAGGCGTTCGCCATCGCCTCCCAGGCTCGGATCGGTGTCTACGACTGCTTGTACGTCGTCCTGGCCGAACGGGAGGGGTGCGAACTTCTGACGGCTGATGATCGGCTGGTGAGGGCAATCCAGGCGACGTTTCCATTCATCACGTCGCTGGCGTCGTCGCCATGATTCTCAGGAAACGGATCAGCCGGCCCTCCGGCGGCCAGGAGTCACCTATGGCGGTTTGTTGGGTCTGTCAGCTTGATATGTCGAGCCCCAAGACCTCCTCGTGCAGTGCAAAGCAGCGTGCCAAGCGAGTCCCCATGATCAAAGATGGCATGACCTACGAACCCGTTCCCTACAACGCCGCAAAGGACGTCACCGAGGGAGACGGGGGCCCCTGCCCGGACTGCAACGTGCTCGACGGCGGCCTCCATCACTTCGGCTGCGATCTGGAACTTTGCCCAGTCTGCGGCGGTCAGTTCATCTCGTGCGGCTGTTTCGATGAATGCTATGAACACCTCTGTGACAACGATGCGGAATGAAATGGCCGACTATTATTACTACAACACTAATGGCGATTCACTCGTCGGACCGTCTCGGTTTCGAAGGCTCATTAATGAGCACTGCGCCGCGACCAGCGGTGATCGCCGTTACGGGGAGGAGTTGGGCCGACTCGCACCGGGTGATATACTCCTGATGTACGAGAACCAAATGGGTGTTGTGGCTGTCGGCACCGTGAGGGAGCAATGGGATAGGGAATCTCACAGGAGCCGCGTGTTCTACGATTCAGGCGAGCAGGTGCCTGAATATCGAATCAAGGTCGATTGGTTCGACCTCTCCGAGAATCCCATAGACAAAGGGGAACTCCGAGAGCGCCTTGGCTTCATTTCATCGAGGACGATTCAAAGAATTGTCAAGAAAAAAGATGAAGTCGAGAGAATGATCGCCGAACGTCTCCATGACAGATCGAGTCTATCACCCTCTCGACTCACCAAGGTCTCCAGGCAAACGCCACCATCTGAGGTCGGCGAGAGTGTCAAGGATCCCCCGGCCCGGATGCGATGCACCACGATACGCATCGTCCGCGACACGGCCGAAGCACGGCGTCTCAAGGAGTTGTATGAGTATCACTGTCAGATCTGTGGCGAACGGATCGAGCTGGGCCCGAGTTCCTTTTACGCGGAGGTGCATCACATCCATCCGCTCGGTGGAGAGCATCAGGGTTTGGACGAACACCACAACATGCTCGTGGTTTGCCCAACTCACCATGCCATGTTCGACCTCGGCGTTGCGGAGTTTGATTCGGAAAATACTGTGATCATTTCTGATAAATTCCATTCTTTAAATCTCAAGCATCGGTTGGCACCCGAGAATCTTGATTATCACAACGATAAAATCGTCCGCCGCCATGACAGAGGTGGAGCGGTCGGCAACGATGGCGGGTCACTCGGGATCTCACAGCGATGAAGCTGATCCTCAGTCGCAAGGGCTTCGATTCCACCTTCGGAGGCGTCGCGAGTCCGATTCTCCCCGATGGCTCGTTATGCCCACTCCCGATACCCTCGAACGAGCCGCCGCGCTTCAAAGACGTCATGTGGCGTGGCGAGCCGTTGTCAAGCATTGTCTCGGCCATCACGCGGCAGCAGATTGGCCCCCTTGACGGCATGCACCTGGATCCCGACCTGCAAGAGCAATCCCGGCCAAGGGCACCGGGATGGCGGCCGCTGTTCGGGCAGGTCGGTTCCGCTCAAGCCCACCTCGAGAATCGGGGTATTGGCATCGGCGACATCTTCCTGTTCTTCGGGTGGTTTCGGCGCACGGTTCGAGTGCGCGGCCGCCTGGTGTTCGAGCGCACTGCGCCCGATCTCCATGTCATCTTCGGCTGGCTTCAAGTGGGTCGCATCCTGCGCCCGACAATCGAAAGAAGCTCGGTGCCTCACTGGGCCGCTGCACACCCTCACGTCCGGCGGGCTCGGAGCATGTCGCCGAACAATACGCTCTACGTCGCCTCGAGGGATCTCCAACTGCCCTCGGTCGCCGGACCAATTCCCGGAGCCGGCGTCTTCGCCCGCCTATCGCCCGTTCTCACCTTGACGGCCGAGGCCCAAAGCCGCAGCCTGTGGCGACTGCCCCAGTGGTTCTATCCCACGCCGGGGAAACCTCCGCTGAGCTATCATTCGGATGCACGGAGGTGGCGACTCGACAGCGCGGGTTGTTACCTCCAAACGGTAGGGCGCGGGCAGGAATTCGTCCTGGATTGCGATTCCTTTCCAGAAGCCCGCGGTTGGCTCCGGGACATCTTCACCAACGTAGCCG
Organism: Isosphaeraceae bacterium; assembly: GCA_021324445.1. Classification (GTDB taxonomy): domain Bacteria; phylum Planctomycetota; class Planctomycetia; order Isosphaerales; family Isosphaeraceae; genus JAJPJC01. The sequence continues at coordinate 22,396 of JAJPJC010000068.1, read as the reverse complement.
ATCACGACGTTCGAACGGAGCGGACCGCGGAATCGCCTGTCCGCAAATGAGCTCTCCTCACTGATCCGGTTCGTCCTCGGCCATCTCCTCGGAGAGGCTCCGTTGCGCTGAGTGCCGGACGGTCAGGACGTGGACTGTGTCTCCCCGGATCGTGAACAGCACGCGATAGACGCCGCGCCGCTTTCCATAGAGTAGCACACGCACCTGCTCCCCAGAGACGTCGGAGTCCGGGGCGATCGGGCGGCGCTGCGGGCTGGTCTTATATCCCGTTCCGCCCGAGGCTGGATGACGACCCGCCACGTCATGGACGGGCCTTGGCCTGGCGCAGCTCCTTGTCGATGGACTCGAACAGGTCATCCATCGGCCGGCCCTCGCCCCGATCGACCGAGGCCAGGCCCTCCTTGACGGCCTGGATGGTCTCGAGCCGCTCGGCAAGCTCGAAGAGCCGCTGGTAGGACGCGGCATCCTGCACCACAAGCTCGGCCTTGCCATTGATCGTCAGCACGACGGGATGCCCAGTCTTCTTCAACCGGCGCAGGAATTGGGGGGTATTGCGCTTGAAGTCGGTGAGCGGGTGGATGTCCTGGCTGAGGTTCATGGGACCTCCGGCGTTCGCATTGTTTAAACATCGGATTCGATGCTACCTGATGCCGCCGTTTGGGGCAAGCCCGACCTCGGCGAGCGGGATCCCCGGGACTTCCGATCTGCTGGTCGATGTCCAGCGGGACTGGAATTACGTGGCTCGCGCCGTACACTGATTCGGGACGGGCCCCGATCGCGGTCCACGTCCGATCATCCGCGCGGTGCCACCCCCAGGTGGGAGCGACGCATGGGCGACGATCGGGATCAGTCGGGCGGAGGGCGCGGGGTCGGGGCGAGCGATCCTCTCCGGTGCATTCTGGAATACCACCAGCGGAGCAAGCACGGCCTCCATCGCTCGGCGCGCTCGCCGGGTCGCCTGGACTGGGCCAACCAGCCCGATCCGTTCCGCACCTACGCCGGGGCGCCGGCGGTGGACCTCCCGCTCCTGGCCGACGACCTCGACACCGCGTATGACGATCTTTACCGGCCGGGCGCGGTTTCCCAGCGGGCCGTCGATCTCGGCGGCGTGGCGATCCTCTTCGAGCTGGCGCTGGGGCTGTCGGCCTGGAAGGAATACCGGGGCGAGCGGTGGGCGCTGCGGTGCAACCCGTCCAGCGGCAACCTGCATCCGACCGAGGGCTATGCGGTCGTCCCCGATCTGCCGGGATTGCCGGCCGGGGTGTATCACTACGTCAGCCGCGACCACCGCCTGGAGCGGCGCTGCACGCTGTCGCGTGCCGGTGCCTCCCGGCTCGCCGCGATCCTGCCGCGGGATTCGTTCCTGTTTGGCCTGTCGACGATCGCCTGGCGCGAGGCATGGAAGTACGGCGAGCGGGCGTTCCGCTACTGCCAGCTTGACGCCGGCCACGCCCTGGCCGCGTGCCGCTACGCCGCAGCGGTGCTGGGCTGGTCGGCGGTCCTGCTCGACGAGCCGGCCGACTCCGCCCTCGATGCCTGGCTGGGCCTGGACCGGGACGGCGATTTCACCGGGCTCGACCCGGCCGACCGCGAGTTCGCTGTCGCGGCCGTGCTGGTGGGACTGGGTCGGCTCCGTCCCCACGAAATCGATTGGTCCCAGCTCGCCGCGGTGCTCCGCGCGGGGAGCTGGTCCGGCCGTGCCAATCCGCTCAGCGCCGCTCACGTCCCCTGGCCGGTCCTGGATGACGTCGCCGAGGCGACGCGGAAGCCGGCGACGGCCCCGACCGAAGCCATCGCCGCGGAGGACCTCCCCGGGGCGGCCCCGTCCGCCGCCGGGCGGAGCCCGGCGGCGACGCTCATCCGCCAGCGTCGCAGCGCGTTGGGGCTGGACGGGCGGACTGCGATCTCATCGGCAACTTTTTACGCGATGCTCGACCGCCTGCTGCCCCGGTCTGGAGTGCCTCCGTGGGACCTGCTCCCCTGGGGGCCTCGAATTCACCTGGCGGTGTTCGTCCACCGCGTCGAGGGCCTGGCGCCGGGCTTCTATGCGTTCGAGCGATCCACTGCGGTCCACGATCGGCTCCTGGCCGCCACCCGCGCGCGTTTCGCCTGGGCACGACCGCCGGGCTGCCCCGACCACTTGCGCGTGTTCCTCCTGGCGGAACGCGACCTGCGCGACGTGTCGCGGATCGCCGGCTGCCATCAAGAGATCGCCGCGGATGGGGCGTTCAGCCTGGCGATGATCGCCAAATTCGGCGGCGTGCTCCGCGCGCGGGGCCCGTGGTGGTACCGCTACCTGCACTGGGAAGCGGGCGTGCTCGGCCAGGTGCTCTACCTGGAGGCGGAGGCGGCGGGCATCCGCGGGACGGGGATGGGCTGCTACTTCGATGACGTCGTCCATGAGCTGCTCGGCCTGACCGATCATCAATTCCAGGACCTGTATCATTTCACCGTGGGAGGACCGGTCGAAGACCGCCGGCTCACGAGCTGGCCCCCGTATGGCCACCTGCCACGCGGCACGGGCCAGCAGGGGGCACGCCCCACATGAGGGTGCGCCGGCACGCCTTTGGCATGCAGTCGCCAAGGCTCGCGACCCCGATACCACGAGACAGACCGGCCTAACGTGACCATTCACATCGGCACTTCTGGCTGGAGTTACAACCACTGGGCGGGGATCGTGTACCCGCGCGGCGCCTCCGGCCTCGAGCGGCTCGATGCGTATGTCGCCCGGTTCGCCACGGTCGAGGTGAACAACACGTTCTATCGATGGCCGGAGGAGAAAGTGTTCGCGACCTGGCGGCAGCGCACGCCGCCCGGCTTCGTGTTCTCGCTCAAGGCGTCGCGTGGGCTGACGCAGTTCCGCAAGCTGAATGATCCCGTCCCGTGGCTGGAGCGGATGGATGCCGGCCTGCGCCAGCTCGGCGAGAAGATGGGCGTCATGGTCCTCCAGCTCCCGCCGCACTTCCCGTACAACCCAGAGCGCCTGGCGCGGTTCCTCGAGGTCGCCCCCTCCTGGCCCCGGCTGGCGATCGAGTTCCGCCATCCGAGCTGGCACCGCGAGGAGACCTTCGGGCTGCTGGAGCAGAAGGGGGTCGCCTATTGCGTCATGAGCGGCGCGAAGCTCGCCTGCGTTCTCCGCGCGACCGCTCCATTCGTTTACATCCGCCTGCACGGGCCCGATTCCAGCCATCTTTACGGCGGCTGCTACTCTCAGGCCGACCTCCGCTGGTGGGCCGATCGCATCCGCGAATGGGCCGCCCAGGGCCGGGATGTCTACGCGTACTTCAATAACGACGGCCATGCCCACGCGGTCCGCAATGCCGAGAGTCTCCGCGCGCTGGTCTCGAATCTCACCGTCCCGTGAGGGCCCCGGTCTGGGCCGCCTCGTAGACCGCCTCGGCCACCTGGAAGGCGGTCGAGGCGCTCGGAGCCGGACCGCCGTAATAACTGGCGTTGAACGAGACGAAGACTCCGCTGTCCGAGGAGGGGTCGAGGATCAACTGCGAGGTGTATCCGGGGACCTGCCCGCTCTTGGTGACCTCGGTGGGCCCGGTGCTGGTGTCGATCGCCGTATCCCACCCCAGGCCGCGCACGGCGTCGGAGGGGGGCTTCACCCCGTATTGCAGCGTCGGTGTCGAGGTCCACATCAAGCTGTAGGTCGCCGGATCGAGGAGCCGGCCGCTCAGGAGTGCCGTCATATAGCTGGCCATATCCTGGGCCGTCGAGACCATCCCGGCGGCGGCGTACAACGCCGATCCGTTCAGGAGCTCGGCCCGCGGCCACTTCCCGTGCCGGGGCGCGCCATAGCCGACCGCCTGGTCCGGGACCGTCGCGGACTGGCCCAGCTCCTGGGTCGCGGACATCCCCAGCGGACCCAGGATCCGATCCTGGATGAAAGTGCCGTACCGTTGCCCGGTCCACTGCTCGATGAGCTCGCCGAGCAGGTCGTAGTTCGTGTTGCTGTACGAGGTCTCGGTCCCGGGGGCGTAGAGGAGGGGCTCGTTCGCGCTCGCCTCGAGCTCGGCCTTCCAGAGCTGGACGTCCGCCACATCCCTGATACCACTGGTCATGTTGAGCAGCTCCCTCGTGGTGACATGGGACCACTTGCGGGGCAGCTTGAACGATTCCGTATTGTGCAGATAGTTGCCGATCGGCGCGTCGAGATCGAGCGGGTGGGCCGTGCCCTGGCTCTCCTGGTAGAGGAGCAGGACGCCCAGGGCGGTGAACGTCTTGGTCACCGAACCGATGTCGAACCGGGTGTCGGCCTGGACGGGCGAGCCGGTCGCCACATCACCCAGTCCATATCCCTGCGCCAGGGCGACCTGCCCGTCGATGACGACCGCCACGGAGATGCCCGGGAACTGGTCCTGAGCGAAGTAGGGCTTCAGGGCCATCGCGACGCGGTCGGCCAGGTCGGGCGCGATGGTTGCGTCGGCCGGACCGTGGTGGCCTGAGGCCATGAGGAGGCGCGGATCGAGCGCCTCGGCCTCGGGCCGCGCCCGCCGTCGTGCGAACAGACGCATCAGGGTTGTCCTCTCGAAGTTGCCGAGTCTGCAGGCTGGTCGTGCGCCATTCGGGCTCACGGCAAGTCTACCACACAAATCCCGAACTCCCGGCGGCGACCGGGCGGGGATGGGAGGTGATGGCGGCCGTGAAGCTGGTTCGGCGCGACGCGCCGGCGATTCGCCTACCGGCGCGCATCCGCGGGGGGCGTGCCGTTGCGGCTCGGGGCCGGCTGGGTCGTTGCCAGGTAGGCGAACAGGTCGCGGACCTCCTCGGGCGAGAGCGGGTCGAGCTGGCCCTCCGGCATCATCGAGAGATTCGTGCCTTTGACCTCCTCGACGTCCTCGCGCGACACGTTGATTCGCTCGGAAGGGGTCTGGATCACCAGGGCGGCCGGGGTCTGGTCGCGGAGGATGCCGGAAATGAGCCGGCCGTCGCGGGTGGCCACGGTGGTGACCGTGTAATCCCGGCCGACGCTGGCGTTGGGGTCCAGCACATTCTCCAGGATGTAGTCGGGATTGGCCCGGTCGGAGCCGGTGAGGTCGGGCCCGATGTCGCCCCCTTGACCGAAGAGACGGTGGCACTGGGCGCAGATGCGGCCGAAGAGGGCACGGCCGCGGTCGGGGTCGGGGGCCGGCAAGGCCGCGGATGCCAGGATTCCCTTGTACTTGGCGATCAACCGGGTCTTGTCTCCGGCCGTCGGCCGGAGCGTGCCCCAGGTCCGTTCCAGCGCCGTGGTCAGGTTCGGGGCCCGGAATGCGAGGATCTGCCGGGCGACCGTCGTATTCAGGTCGCGGCGGGGCACGGTCCCCTTGGCGACGGCGTCCAGCAAGGCCATCGCCCAGGCGGGTCGCGAGGCCAGGGTGGCGATCGCATCGTCCCGCTCGGAGGAGCTGAGCGCCGGATATCGGCGGAGGACCGATCCAGGCGTCGCCGGGTCGTGGGATGCCGCCAGCGCGCGGATGGCCGGTGCGCGCAGGTCCGGGTCGTCCAGCAGGGTGAAGAGGAGCGGGGCCAGCCCGTCGGCGCGGCGCTCGACCAGGCACTGGAGCGCGAATCGGCGGGAGTCCGTGGAGTTCGCGCGGTCCGCGACGACCGCGCGCAGGCTGGCCTCAGCCCTGGGATCGCCGAAGACCAGTCCCAGCGCGGCGGCCTTGGCCCGGACGTCCGTGTCGTCCCGCTCGGTCAACCAGGCGAAGGTCGTCGGCCATCGCGGCGGCATCGCCGCGCGCTTGCGACCCAGCAAGGCTTCGAGGATGCCCCCGAGCACATCACGGTGAAAGGAGGGGTACGACTCGGGCCGGCCCTGGAGTACTGGCAGGAGGGCCGCCAGGCCCGCGTCGGCATCCGCGGCAACCAGGCGACGCGCCACGAACCGGCAGACGGTCAAACTCGGGCATCGCCCCAGCAGGGCGACGGCCCGGTCGCGATCGCGCGCGACCAGCGGCTCCAGGCCGTACCAGACCAGGAGCGCATGATTGGGGTCGGAGGCATAGTCCCCATGGCTGGCCAGGGCCTCGGCCATCGGCCAGCGCTGGTCCACCGGGACGCGCTGCATCGCCGAGCCCAGGTAGAGCCGGACCAGCGGGCTGCGCTCGAATCGACGGCTGATGCGCGCCGTGTCACCGGCGCCGGCCATCTCCGAGAGCCGGCTGACGGCCTCAGCGGACGGACGGCCGTCGTCGACCAGCAACCGAACGGCCCAGGCGCGGACTTGCGGGCTGGGGTCTTCGAGCAGGGCCAGCCGGTCGGTTTCGGCCAGGCCGCCGGTGACGAACAGCGTCCAGATCGCGCGGAGCTTGCGGCCCGCATCGGGCTGGGTGGCGAGGATCTCACGGAGCACGCCCTGGGCGTCAGCCAGGTCCTTCCCGGCGGCGGCCCGGTCCTGGAGCAGCCGGCGGGCCGTGCGGACGTACCACTCGTTGGGATGGAGCTGCAGTCGCGCGAGCTCCTGGTCGGTCTGCCGGGTCAGGTCGACCGTCACCGGACGAACGTCGCCGTAGGTGATCTTGAAGATCCGGCCGTTCTCCCGGTGCGCGTTGTCGGCGTCGATCTCGTGGCACTCGCCGGTATCGGACCAGTCGGTGAGGTAGACGCCGCCGTCGGGCCCGTACTTCAGCTCCAGCCCGCGGAACCACGGGTCGGCCGAAAGGAGGAAGTCCGGGCTGTGCCGGGCCACGATCCGAGCCCCGTCCTCGATCCGCTCGAAGCGATCGTTGTTCACGCGGTGGCCGTGGATGTTGCAGGTGAAGATCGTGTTGCGGTAGGCCGCCGGCCAGTTGTCGGCCAGGTAAATCATGCCGCCGACGTGGGCGTGACCGCCGCCGAAGGCGCTGTGCTCGGTGTGGCCCTCGCGCGCGTCCTGCCAGCGCCCGCCGGCCCAGTGGAGGTGATCGGCGCAGCTCGCCATCAAGTCATAAAGGAATGGGTTGAAGTCGTTGCCGTACATGCGCTGGAAGTGGGAGCCGGGGATCACGCGGAACAAGTGGGCGATCACACAGTTGGTGATGAAGGCCTCGCCGAAGTCGTCGAAGTCCAGTCCCCAGGGGTTGGTCGTGCCGTGGGCGACGACCTCGAAGACCTCGCGGGTCGGGTGATAGCGCCAGACGCCGCAATTCATCGGGACGCGCCCTTGCGGCGGCGTGCCCGGCTTGCCCACCATCGCCGTCGCCAGGATGCCATGGCAGCCCCAGAGCCAGCCATCGGGACCCCATCGCAGGGCGTTGAACAGGTTATGCTGAGCCTGGATGTTCCAGCCGTCGAGCTTGACGACCGGCGGGCCGTCGGGCCGGTCGTCGCCGTCGCGGTCGGGGAAGAAGAGCAGGTTCGGGGTGGCACAGACCCAGACTCCCCCGAAACCCAGCTCGATGCCGGTGTAGTTCGTCCCCTGGTCGGTGAAGACCTTGCGGCGCTCGAACCGGCCGTCGCCGTCGGCGTCCTCGAAGATCAGGATCCGGTCCTTGCCGCGGGGCCCGCCCAGCCAGATCGGATAGGAGTAATTCTCGACCACCCACAGCCGCCCCCTGGGATCGATGGTCATGGCGATGGGCTGCACGACATCGGGCTCGGCGGCGCAGAGCGTCGCGCGGAACCCCTTCGGCAGGGTCATCCGCTGCACCGCCTCTCGCGGCGGGGCGGGGGTGCTCGCCCCGGGCCGGGCCGGCTCGGGCGGCGCACCTGCGGCGGCCACCAGACCACCCGGCTGCGCGACCAGGACGAAGACCACCGCGATCACTCGGAATCTGTTCCACCTCAGGACGCAGCCGCGCCGAAACGTCATGATCCCTGGCTCCTTCACCGCGATGGGCGAAAATAAGAATTCATCTCTACGTCCTGGATTCGAACCGCTCAGGGCGTCAACTTCACGCGGATGCCCTCGGCAGGCCGGCCCTCCTGGTCCACCAGCCGCGCACAACCTTCCCAGCTCCATCCTTCATTCACCACCTTGAGCACCAGCACGTTGGTCCCCGGCTCCAGCGCGACCGGGCCGGCGGTGTCCAGCGCCTCCAGCGAGCGGGGTACGCGGCACTGGTAGATCGCCCGGCCGTTGAGATACACCTTCGCCTGGTCATCGCTGCCCACCTGCACCCACAGGCCGTCGCGCGCGCGGTCGCTCTCGATGTAGCAGACCGCGTAGGCCACGCTCAGCTCGGTCGCCCGTCCCAGCACCGCGTTGAAGTCCAGGACCGCCTCCGGCGCGCGATGCTCCCGCCAGACGAGCTCCCCACCGGCCGGGGCACGCTCCCCGGCCCTGGGCCGCAGGCCCGCCTCGTTGGCGAGCTGCTGCCGGTCCAGTCCCTGCGCGCCGAGCTCTCCGGGAGCCAGCGGCAGGGGCAGCAACAAGAGCCAGTCCTGGAGGAATCCCTGCGCCCCGGACCCGCGGAAGGCGATGCGGGCCAGCAGGTCGACCACGGCGCGGTCCTGGCCAGCCCAGCGCTCGAGCGTCTCGCTGTCGGCCGCATCCCACAGGCGCGTCGTCCCGTCCCCACTCCCCGTGGCCAGCCGCCGGCCGTCGGGCGACCAGGCCACCGCATTCACCCGGCCCCCTTGCCCGTTGAGGGTGAGCAATTCCCGGCCATCGGCCGCGTCCCACACCTTCGCCGTCCGGTCCCAGCTCCCCGTGGCCAGCCGCCGACCGTCGGGCGACCAGGCCACGGAGAGGATCCCACCGGCATGCCCCTTCAGGGGCAGCGGTTGGCGGCCGCCAGCCGCGGCCCAGACCATCGCCGTGCCGTCCCGACTGCCGGTTGCCAGGTGCATCCCGTCGGGCGACCAGGCCACGGACCAGACCTCAGCGGCATGGCCCTTGAGGGCGTGGAGTTGCCGACCTGTGGCGGCGTCCCAGACCCGTGCCGTCCGGTCCCGACCCCCCGTGGCCAGCCGCCGGCCGTCGGGCGACCAGGCGATGGACAACACCGCATCGGTTTGCCCCTCCAAGGGGAAGAGTTGCCGACCTGTGGCGGCGTCCCAGATTCGCGCCGTCCGGTCCCAACCCGCCGTCGCCAGCCGCCGGCCGTCGGGCGACCAGGCCAGGGACCAGACCTCGTCCGTATGCCCTTTGAGTACGAGGGCCACGCCGCCAGTGGCGAGGTCCCACACCTTAGCGAGCCAGTCCCCACTCCCGGTGGCGAGCCGCTTCCCGTCCGGCGACCAGGCCACAGTCATGACCCGGCTGGTATGTCCCTTGAGCGCCAGCAACTCCCGGCCGTCGGCGGCGTCCCACACGCGCGCCGAGCCATCGAAACTCCCCGCCGCCAGCCGCTTCCCATCCCGCGACCAGGCCGTGGAGAAGGTCCCGCTCGCAGGTCCCCTGAGTGGCACCATCTCGCGGCCGGCGACGGCGTCCCACTCCTTCACCGTGCCGTCGTCGCTCCCCGTCGCCAGCCTCCTCCCGTCGGGCGACCAGCAGATGGAGTTCACCGCGTACACATGCCCCTTGAGGGTCAGGTCCTGACTCCCGCCGGCGGGGTCCCACACCTTCGCGGTCCCGTCGTGACTCCCCGTGGCCAGGCGCTTCCCATCCTGCGACCAGGCCACGGTCGTGACCCGGCTGGAATGCCCCTTGAGTGTGCGCAACTCACACCCAGCGGCGAGGTCCCACACCTTGGCCGTGGCATCATCACTCCCCGTCGCCAGCCGATGGCCGTCGGGTGACCAGGCCAGGGACCACACCTCGCTGGCATGGCTGCTCAGCTCACGAAGCTCGCGCCCGGTGGCAGCGTCCCAGACCCGGGGCGTCCTGTCCCTGCCGCCCGTGGCGAGCTGCTGGCCATCGGGCGACCAGGCCACGCAATGGACCAGGCCCGCGTGGCTCTTCAGGGCGTGGAGCTGGCACCCGGTGACGACGTCCCAGGCCCGCGCCGTCCCGTCCTGGCTCGCTGTGGCCAGCCGCCGGCCGTCGCGCGACCAGGCCACGCAGACGACGGGGCCGGCATGCCCCTGGAGCGTGAGCAACTCCCGGCCGCCCGCGGCGGGCCAGACCTTCGCCGTCCCATCCGCGCTCCCCGTGGCCAGGCGCAGGCCCTCGGGCGACCAGGCCACGGCAAGGACTCCGCTCACATGACCCTTGAGAGCCAGGAGCTCGCGCCCGGTGGCGGCGTCCCAGACCCGCGCCGTCATGTCCCGACTGGCCGTGGCCAGCCGCCGGCCGTCGGGCGACCAGGCCACCGAGCGGACCCCGGCGCGGTGGCCCATGAGGGTGTGCTGCTCCAGGTGGCTGAGCCGCTGCCAGTAGGCCCACTCGAAGCCGCGGTCGGGATACGCCTCCGTCGCCGCGAGCAACTCCCGCAGTCGGCCCACCTGGCCGGCGTCCCAGGCCGGCTGCATCAGGTTGATGCTGGCCGCGTACCATTGCCGCAACATCTCCCGCTCCGCCGTGCGGGCGCGATCGGCCTCCGCTTCCGCCCTGGCCTCGGCCGCCAGGGCCCGGTCGGCCTCGCCCTTGGTTTGAACCTCGGCCGCTTCGGCGGCCACGCGGTGCCGCTCGGCCTTGGCGCGCTCGGCGGCCTCGCGCAGATAGCCGACCGACGCGACGCCGGCCACCGCGGAGAGCAGGAGGAAAACCGTGGCGATGAGCCCCGCCACCGCCCTGTTCCGCCGGCACCACCGCCAGAGCCGCTCCGGCGGCCCCACCGGCCGGGCCGCGATGGGCTGGTTCGCGAGATGGCGCCGCAGGTCCTGCGCCAAATCCTGCGCCGTGGCGTACCGCTGGTCCGGCTCCTTGGCCATCGCCTTGAGGCAGATCGTCTCCAGGTCCCGGGGGATTCGGTCGTGGAGCCGGCGCGGCGGCTTCGGCTCGTCGTGCAGCACCTGGTGCAGGAGCATCCGCGTATTGCCCCGGAACGGCAGCTCGCCGGTCAGCAGCTCGTAGAGGATCACCCCCAGGCTGTAGACGTCGCTGCGGCCATCCACCCGGTGCCCCTCGCCCCGGGCCTGCTCGGGGCTCATGTAGGCCGGCGTCCCCAGCACCTGGCCGTCGAGCGTCATGGTCACCTCGCCGGCGTCGCGCTTGGCCAGGCCGAAGTCCATCAGGTGGGGCCGGCCCGCGTCGTCCAGCAGGATGTTCGACGGCTTGACGTCGCGATGGATCACCCCGTGTTCATGAGCATACTGCAACGCGTCGGCGACCTCGGCCACCAGGGAGGCGGCCTCGCGGAAGCTCGGCCGCCGGGCCGTCAGCAGGTCTGAGAGAGTCACCCCGCGGACGAAATCGCTCACCAGGAAGGGCAGATCCTCATGCTGCCCCACCTCGTGCACCGACACGATCCCCGGGTGCCGCAACTGGGCCACGCTGCGGGCCTCGCGGAGGAACCGGTCCCGGTCCTCCTCCGTGGCCAGGTTGCCGGCGCCGGGGACCTTGATGGCGACGATGCGGTCCAGGCTCGGGTCGCGGGCCTTGTAGACCGTGCCGAAAGCCCCCACGCCGACGGATTCGATCAGCTCGAAGCGGCCCAGCCGCCGCTGCCCTCCGCGCCGGCTCCGGCTCGTGGTCGATCCCAATTCCAGCCGGAAGGTCGAGCCGCACGCGGGGCAGACGACCTCGCCGGCGGGCAGGCCGACCAATTCGATCGGGTTGTGACAGTGCGGGCAGCGGATCTGAACGTCCAGGCCGCGCAGGCCGAGCAGGGGGGACCGCCCACCCGGTTCGCCCTGGCCCGACAGGGTCGAGGGCATCAGGAACCGGTCCCGCTCGGCCTCCGCGTCGTGGGCCAGCAGACGTTCGACCGCGGTGCGCAGCTCGGGGTCGCCGGCACAGAGCTGGTCCAGGAGAGTCACGCGCTCGGCCGGGTCACGCACGTGGACCGTCTGGAAGACTTCATAGAGCCGCTGGTCGCGATCGGCATTCATGCGAGTGTCCCTCCGAGCCGGTCGCGGAGCCAGGCGCGGGCGAATCGCCAGTCGTTCTTGACGGTCGCCTCCGAGACTCCCAGCATCTCGGCGACTTCGGGGACGGTCAACCCGCCGAAATAGCGCAGGTCGACGACCTGAGCCGGGCGGGGATGCGTCCCGGCCAGGTGGTCCAGCGCCTCGTGCAGATCGATGACGTCGAGGCCTTTGTCCTCGATGGCGGCGAGGGCCTCGTCCAGAGGCAGGCGGGCCCGCCCGGGGCCGCGCTTGGCGGCGCCGCGGCGGCGGGCATGGTCGACCAACACCTGGCGCATGGCCCGGGCGGCGGCGGTGAAGAAGTGGTGGCGGTCGGGGAGGTCGGCCAGGGCATCGCCCTCGAGCAGCCGCAGCAGCGCCTCGTGCACCAGGGCACTGGGCTGGAGGGTGTGCCCGGGCCGCTCGTGATTCATCAGGCCCCGGGCGATGCGCTTCAGCTCGCCGTAGATGGCGCGGACCAGGCGGTCAGGGGCCCCCTCATGGCCGGCTCGGACGGCATCGAGCAAGACGGTCAGGTGGTCCCTCGGGTCGGCCTCCATCGTCAACTCCCCCAACACCCGTGGACAGGCCTCCGGACCAGTCCGAAGTCAAGGGTCCTGGGGCTGCGGCGGGAACCGATCTCCAGATCCTGGCCCTTCGATATTTCGAATTCGGTTGACCGGTCGAACCGGAATTTTCGCATAAATACCAGGCGGATGAAAGGGTGCGATGGCCTTGCGAGGGCAGCCGGGCAAGAACCAACGGTCTGTGGTGATCTCCTGTTCAGAAACAGTTGCGCGCCTCCTGCGCCTTGGGTCTCGGAAGGCGCTCTCGCAGGGATCGGATGGGTCGATACGGGATCCGTCGCCCGCAAGAGTCTGCTGGTGTTTATCGCTCGTCTGATCGCTCACAGAGCCACGGCTTGCCGGGATCCGGTGAACTCGATCCATGGCCGCGCGATGCCGCTCTGGAGCAGAACACCTCCGGCAGCCAGCTTTTGGAGCAATCGAATTCACCCGGCGCTCGTCGACGAGTACAATCAGCGGACTGGCCGTCTCGTCCGCCGACGCGATCGCGCCCTGGCCGGATGAGATGAGTGCAGTGGGCACGCAGGGACAGGGACTCGACCCGCGAGGGATTCTGGTCATGGCGACGCGGCGCGATTTCATCCAGGGGACGCTCGCGGGGTTGGGAGGGACCCTGGCCCTGGATGGTCCTTCAGCCGGGCGCGCGGCCGTCGCGGGGGAGCCGGCGGCGCCGGTGACCGGATCGGGCGGGGTGGCCGCGGACCCGGCGCCGGCGCGGACCGGTTCCGACGTCGGCTCGCTCTACCCGTTCATCCACAGCCAGGCGGTCCGCGGCGAATTCCCCTTGTCGTATCTGCGCAACGAGTTCCGCGACACCCTGGCATGGAAGCGGCAGGCACGGGGCAAGCTCCTGGAGCTGCTGCATTACGCCCCGGCTCCCTGCGACCCGGACGCCGAGGTCGTCGAGCGGGTCGCGGCCGACGGCTACGTCCGCGAGAAGGTGCTGTTCAACACCACGCCGGAGCTGCGCATCCCGGCCTACGTGCTCATCCCCAAGGGGCTCACGAAGCCGGCGCCGGCGATCGTCGCGCTGCATGACCACGGCGGGTTCTACTTCTGGGGTAAGGAGAAGGTCGTCGAGGTGGCCGGCGAGCACCCGTCCCTGACCGAGTTCAAGCGGCGGTCGTACTCGGGCAAGAGTATTGCCTCGGAACTGGCCCGGCGTGGCTTCGTCGTGATCGCAATCGACATGTACTACTGGGGAGAGCGGCGGATGATCCTGGATGACGACCCGGCCGACTGGCGCGATCGGCCGGCCGGCATCCCGGATGAGCGCGTCGCGGCCTTCAACCGCAGGGCCAGCCAGGCCGAGGCCCTCGTCGGGCGGACCATCTACGCCGCCGGCTTCACCTGGTCCGGCGTCATGTTCTGGGACGACCTGCGGACCGTCGACTACCTGACGAAGCGCCCCGAGGTCGACCCCAACCGGATCGGCTGCGTCGGCCTGTCGGTCGGCGGCCTGAGATCCTGCCACCTGGCCGCGCTCGACGACCGGATCAAGGCCGCGGTCGTCGTCGGCTGGATGGCCTCGTACCCGGCCCAGTTGAAGGACCATGTTGTCCACACGATCGGTTTCACCAAGCTGGTGCCCGGTTTGATGCGATACCTCGACTACCCGGACGTCGCCACGCTGGCGATGCCCGCGGCGCTCTTGGTGATCAACGGGAGCCGCGATCGGCTGTTCGACCTCGAGGGCGTCCGCTCGTGCTTCGCCAAGCTCGCGGCGTGCTATCAGAAGGCGGGGATCGCCGACAAGGTCCGCACCCGGCTCTACGACACGCCCCACGAGTTCAACACCGCGATGCAGGAAGAAGCCTGGGACTGGATCAAGCGCTGGCTGTGACCGTGCCTCCGGAGCGGGAGAACCAGCCATTCCGCCATGCAGCCGGGCAGGAGGCTCGCACTGACGGGATGACTCGCTATAATCGGTGCCGGAGGCCAAGACAGACCGATTGAGCCGCGGGATTCGGGTCGGAGGACTCGATCGATGGACGTTCTACCGTCTGAGAATACCGAGTCGATCGAGGCCGATGCCTTGAGCCGGGTCCTCACGGCGTGCGAGCGATTCGAATCCGAGTGGAGGGAGGGACGGAACCCTCGGATCGAGACCTACCTCGAGGAAGTCGGACCGGAACTGCGGGAGAAGCTGCTCCACGAACTGCTGGCCATCGAGGTCGAGCTGCGTCGGGCGCGCGGGGAGGAGCCCAGCCGCGAGGAGTATCTCCAGCGGAGTCCGGACTGGGCACCGGCGATTGAAATCGTCTTCGCGCGGGATCGGGATGCCTGGAGCGGAGAGACCGGTCTGGGGTGGGATGCGCCGGGAGTCGTACGGCCACCCGGTTCCACCGAGACGGGATTGTCGGGGGTGGTCCACCCGGGCGAACCGACGGTCATCGGCGAACCACCCGAGGAGTCCCGGCCGCGGGCCCGGCCCGGCGATCGCCTGCCGGAACGGTTCGGCCGCTATGCGGTGACGGGCTTGCTGGGCAGCGGCGGGTTCGGCTGCGTGTATCTGGCCCGCGACGAGGAACTCGGGCGCCCGGTGGCGATCAAGGTCCCGCACCGGGGGATCTGGCGCTCGCCCGAGCAGGCCGCGCCCTTCTTGGCCGAGGCCCAGATGGCCGCCGGCCTGGGGCATCCGGGGATCGTCCGGGTTTACGACATCGGCCGGAGCGAGGAGAACGAGGTCTTTGTCGTCTTCGAGTATGTCGAGGGGCGGAACCTATCGGAGCGGCTCCGGACCCAGCGCTACTCCCCCTCACGGATGGCCGGGCTGCTGGTCCTGGTGGCCGAGGCCGCCCACGAGGCCCACACGGCCGGGTTGGTCCACCGCGATCTCAAGCCATCGAACATCCTGATCGATGCCCAGGGCCGGCCGCATATCGCCGACTTCGGCCTGGCGGTCCGCGAGAGCTTGCAGCACCTGCGGACCGGCGAGATCGCCGGGACCCCCGCCTACATGGCCCCGGAACAGATCCGGGGGGAGACCCACCGGCTGGACGCCCGGACGGACGTCTGGGCCCTGGGGGTGATCCTCTACCAGGGGTTGGTCCACCGGGTGCCGTTCTCGGGCCGAGATCGCGCCCAGGTCTTTGACGAAGTGCTCCACCGTGAGCCCCGACGGCCGCGGCAGATCGACTCCACGATCCCGCGCGAGCTGGAGCGGATCTGCCTGAAGTGCCTGTCGAAGCGGATGGACGATCGCTACGCGACGGCTGCCGAGCTCGCCGAGGACCTGCGGAACTGGCTGAGTGCCGAGGGTTCGACCGACACGGTCGCGCCATTGCCAGGCCCCGGGATGTCCCGGCCGGTCGGTGCGACGCCCCCCCCCATGCGGATCATCCCCAAGGGGCTGCGGGCGTTCGACCTCGAGGACGCCGACTTCTTCCCGAGCCTGGTCCCCGGGCCTCGGGATCGCGACGGGCTCCCCGAGTCGATCCGGGCGTGGCTGCGGCGGATCGAGCAGACCGACCCGGCGCGGACTTTTACCGTCGGCTTGCTCTATGGCCCATCGGGCAGCGGCAAGTCCTCGTTCGTCAAGGCCGGCCTGCTGCCGCGGCTGGGACCGGGCGTCCGGCCGATCTACCTCGAGGCTTCGTCGCAGGGGACCGAGACGCGCCTGCTCGCCGCGATCCGCCGCGAGTGCCCCGAGCTGCCCACGGACTGCCCACTCGACGAGGCGGCCGCCGCCATCCGCGAGGCGCGGCCCGCGCGGGGTGGAGCGAAGGTCCTCCTGGTCCTCGACCAGTTCGAACAATGGCTGCACAGCCATCCCGATCAGACCGATGGAGACCTGATCCGGGCGCTGCGCCAGTGCGACGGCCTGGGACTCCAGGCGCTGCTCCTGGTCCGCGATGACTTCTGGATGGCCATCACCCGGTTCCTCAGGGTGCTGGAAGTCCGGCCGGTCGAGGGGGTGAACTCCGCGGCCGCCGAGCTGTTCGACCGGGCGCATGCGCGGCGCGTCCTGACGGAGCTGGGCCGCGCCCTGGGGCGCTTCCCCGACGAGTCCGGTCCGGAAGGAGCCCGGTTCCTGGACAAGGCCGTGCAGGACCTGGCGGAGCCCGACGGCCGGGTCATCCCGGTCCGCCTCACCCTGTTCGCCGAGATGCTCAAGCATCGCGCCTGGACGCCGGCGACGCTCCGCGAGCTGGGCGGCTTCGAGGGGATCGGAGTCATGTTCCTGGAGGAGACGTTCGCGGCGGCCACGGCCCCGCCGGCACACCGGGCGCACCAGCGCGCGGCCGAGGCCGTGCTCAAGGCCCTCTTGCCCGACGGTTCATCCGACCTCAAGGGCCGTCTGCGCCCGGCCGGCGCGCTGCGTGAAGCGGCCGGGTACACCGATCGTCCGGCCGAGTTCGACGAGCTGATGGCGATCCTCGATCACGAGCTGCGCCTGGTGACCCCGGTCGACCCGTCGGCCGCCAACGGCGGCGGCGGGATGGACCCACCAACCCCCAGCGGCGAGACCTCCTACCAGCTCACGCACGACTACCTCGTGCCGCCGCTCCGCCAGTGGCTGACGCGCCGCCAGCGCCAGACGCGGCGGGGCCGCGCCGAGCTCGAGCTGGCCGCCATCACGGCGCTGTGGCGCGATCGGCCCGAGCGCCGCCGCTTGCCGACTCTGTTCGAATGGCTGAGGATCCTCGCCTTCACGAATCACCGCACCTCCGCAGCAGACGAGCGGCGGATGATGAGGGCTGCGACCTGGCATCATCTGGCGCGCGGGACCGTGGCCGCTCTGGCCCTGGGCGGCCTGATCGCCGTGGCCACGAACGTGCGGGACCGCGAGAACGCCGACGCCACGTTGGCGCGGGCCTTGCACGAAGACTTCCGCAACTTGCCGGCCCTGCTCCCCGAGCTGGACGCTTACCGCACCTTCCTGCGAGCCTCGCTGGAACGACTGGAACGGGACGAGTCGGTGCCCGCGAAGGACCGGGAGGTCGCCCAGGTCCTGCTCTACCGCGACCGGCCCACGGCGGAACGCGCCGCGGCCCTGCGCCAGCGGCTGCTCACCGCCGGGCCGGATGAGGTGACCGTCATTCGCGTCGCGCTGGCCATGCACCCGCAGACCGCCGGGCTGGGCGAGCTGCGTGGCGTGATGCGGGACGAGTCAGCCGAGCCGGCCGCGCGGCTCCGGGCCGCCTGTGCCCTGGCCGTGGTGGGGCTGGGCCTCCCCGCGGCCGAGGGGTCGGTCGGTGCGGCCCTGGCGGACGCCCTGCTGGCGGAGGACCGCCTGCTGATCCCGCGCTGGCTGGAGCTGCTCGGCCCGGCGGTCCGGCTCCTGGTCCGGCCGCTGGGCGAGGTCTGCTGCAACCCGGACCGCGACCCGACGACCCGGTCGAACGCGGCCGAGGCCCTGGCCGAAGTCCTCAAGGATGGATCGAAAGACCAGGCGCTGGAGTTCCTGCACGGCGTGCTGACGGAGCGGGTCGATGACCCCGCGGCCGAGCCGCGCAAGGATCGCCTGGCCCAGCGCCAGGCGGCTGCCGCGATCACCCTGGCCTCCCTGGGCGAGCCCGGTGCGCTCTGGCCGCTGCTGCGGCATCAGTCCGACCCTCGGCTGCGTTCGGTGCTGATCCAGCGGCTACCCGCGGCCGTGGGCCTGCACCGCCTGCTCCTCGATCGACTCGCCCAGCCGATCCCCGATCCGATCGAGCGTCAGGCGCTGTTGCTGGCGTGGGCCGAGACCCACCGGGCCGGGCTTCCTTCCATCGTGGAGACCGGGGTCGTTGAGGCGGCCCGGACCCGCTATCTTGACGACCCGCATCCGGGTGTCCATTCGGCCGCCGAGCTGCTCCTGCGGCGCTGGAAGGGACCCGCATTTCTCGCGGAGTGTGATGAGCGGCTGCGCCACCGGCCGCCCCGCGGCGAGCCCTTGCGCTGGGAGTTCGGCCCCAACGGCCACACGTTCGCCATCTTTCCCGCGCCGTTGGAGTTCCGCATGGGTGCCGCCCCGCACGAGTCGGGGCATTATGGCGACCCGGTCCGGCACTACCGCAGGATCGACCGGACTCTGGCCGTGTCCACCAAGGAGGTGACGGTCACGCAATTCCGCAACTATGACCCGGGCCACTACCAGGACCCCCGCTACGGCGATGAACCGGACTGCGCCGCCAACTACGTGTCGTGGTTCGCGGCGGTGCGCTACTGCAATCGGCTGAGCCAGGAGCTGGGTCTGCATCCGAGCCAGTGGTGCTATCCCCAGGAGGTCGGGCCCGGTATGGTCCTCGCCGCGGACGCCCTCGAGCGGCCGGGCTTCCGCCTCCCCACCGAGGCCGAGTGGGAGTACTTCTGCCGCGCCGGGACCGAGACCGCGCGGCATTATGGCGACTCGGTGAGGCTCCTGCCGCGCTATGCCTGGACCTGGCTGAACTCGGACAATCGCGCCCATCCTCCGGGGGAGCGCTTGCCCAACGAGTTCGGCATCTTCGACGCCCTGGGGAACGTCTGGGAGTGGTGCCATGATGGGCCGGCGGGTGCTTATCCCGAGGCCTCGTTCCCCCCTTACCCGTCTGGAACCAAGGACCACCCCGCCGGGGACCCGGGCCGGTCCCAGACCGTCGCCATCGACGCGCACGGGAGGGTGACCTGGCGGCTGCTCCGCGGGGGTGCCTTCTCCTACGCCCCCGAGACGGCCCGCTCGGCGCACCGGGACTGGATCGGTTCCCTCGAGCGCCGCGAGTTCCTGGGCTTTCGCGTCGTCAGGACGTTGCCCTCGAGTCCCCAGTCATCCCAAGCAGCCAAGGATCCCCGGCGTCGAGCACCTGACGGAGCCGAGAAGACCGTTGACAGGCCCCTGTCACGGTAACACAATTCAACTACGCGGATTTCCAGGCCCCGGTCCTCGATTCGCTGCGATTCGAACCGCCTCTGCTCGTCCCCACCACAGGAGTTCCCCGGTGAGCTTACGAGAGAGCCAGCAAACTGCAATCGCGCTGGCGGGGACCGTCCCGTTGCCGGCGCCCTTCCCGGCCTTCGGGCCGGTCTCGGTCGTGCTGATCCGCGAAGATGGCGGCTGGGAGACCTACATCAAGATCGTCCAGGTCATCAGCCTCCATCGGATCGTCACCCGGTACGTCCGTCGTGCGGACATCCGCGCGATCCGCGCGCCGGCCGGGCCAAAGCCCAACGGCGGACCGGAGAGCTGGCCGATCCGCAAGTTCAAGCAAGCCCAGGGGGAGATCGACGCGCGGGAGCAGACCCTCCGCACCCAGGCCAAGGACCAGGGCACCCCCGCCGAGCTCGAGCTCGACTGGCACGCCCAGGCGATCGTCTACGTCCCCGAGTCCGCCTCGGTCCTGCACCGCGTCGAGGTCGGCGTGACCGCCGCCGTCAGCGCCGAGGACGTGGGCTTCGCCGCCGCCCCGACCATGTGCTGCCACACTGCGCCCCATCCCCCGACCTTTCCCAATCCATCGATCAATCCCGGTCCCCTGATTCCTCCTCATCCATGATCAATGTCGATTTGATCTTTCTGAGTCGCGACCGGTCGCCGCCGCGGGAGGACGTGTGGCGGGGCGTCCGGCTCCAAGGCGGAGTGGTGTTGCGTGTCCACCGGGTGGTGGGGACGCCCCGTGCCGGGGACGTGCATCGCTGGGAGACGATCGCGCGGGCACGAAACGCGGGCAAAGGGCTGGGGACGGCCCCCTGGGTGATGTACCTGGATGACGACGTGGTGCTGGGAGCGGGATGCGTGGCCCGGCTGGTGGAGGGTCTGATCCGGAAGCCGGGCTTCGCGGCGCTGGGAGCCGACTGTGCTGGGGAGATGAGCCGGGGCTGGGAGAACTGGGATTGTCCGCCGCACGTCGGGATGGCCGCGACGCTGTTCCGTCGCGAGCGGCTGGCCGGCGTGACGTTCCGCTGGGAGTCGGGGAAATGCGAGTGCCAGTGCTGTTGCGACGACCTGCGCCGCGCCGGGTTCGGGATCGGCTATCTCCCGGACGCCGCGGCATGGCACCGGCCGGATGCGTCCCGGCGCGAGGGCAGCCCAGTCGATCGTGGGGAAATCGAGCGGCCGTCCGCGCCGAAGGGCGCAGCGCCGGCCGTCGCGAGCCGGGCTCGGATCCTGACCGCCTTCGATCGCAACCACTACGACCGATTCCGCCGCCAGTTCCTCCGAACACTCCGCGCCTGGGACAATCGTGAGCCGCTGACGGCGTTGGCCTATGGGCTGCGCCCCAGCGAGCGCAGCCGGCTCGAGGCGGCCGGCGTCGAGGTCGTGGCCAGCCCGGAGAATGGCGTCTCCCCGGCGCTGCGGCGGGTCCACGACTTCCAGGGTATCCTCGCACGCTGGCCGGCGGAGACCCCGGTGGCCTACTGGGACGCGGGCGATGTCCTGTTTCAGGCCGAGCTGGGCCCGCTCTGGGAGCTGGTCCGCGCTCATCCCGAGTCGCTCCTGGTCGTCCGCGAGCCCGTGGCCATCGGCGCCAGTCCGGCGATCGAGCCCTGGGTCAAGACGATCCGCGACCCGACGGTGCGCCGCCGAACCGGCGAGCTGCTCGCCACCAGGCCATTCTTCAACTCCGGGTTCGCCGCCGGCACGGTCCGGACCCTGATGGGCTACCTGGGCGCGGCCGACCACCTGCTCAACACGATCCTGCGCGGTGTGCTCCACTGGGGCGATCAGGTCGCGATGAACTACTACCTGCACACCAACCCGGGAGTCTGGCGGGAGATCTCCGAGGGCTGGAATTATTGCGTGGTCTGCCGCGACCCGAGGACCTACCGCATCCATCACGACGGCCGGCTCGAGAGCCGTGACGGTGCCCCCGTGCAGGTGGTCCATGGCAATGGCTTGACCCTGGCCCCCTGGGCGCTGTCGTTCATCGACTGAAGGCTGGCTCCGGGTAGAAGCGGCTGGGGTCTGGCCATTGCAGCCGAGGGCGGCCGCCCCACCTTCGCGTGCACCCCAGGATGCCGAACTTGATGTCACTCGGATCCGGGATCCGATCGAATCGCTGATCCGTCCGAATCCCGCGATGCGATGCAATGCGATGCAATGCGAGTCGAGGAGGCCATCATGGCGATCACGTACGCGGAGGCAGTGGCGAAGCTGCACGAGTGGACGGACAGCCCGGCGCTGCGGAACCACGCCCGGGGCGTGGAGGCGGCGATGCGCCGGGCGGCCCATCGCTACGGCGCCGGCGCGGCCGATGAGCCGCGGTGGGCGCTCGCCGGACTGCTTCACGATGCCGACTACGACCGATGGCCGGAGGAGCACCCGCGCCGGATCGTCGCGTGGCTGCGCGAGCAGGGCGAGCCCGAGATCGCCCAGGCCGTCGTGGCCCACTTCAATCCGGCGGACGTCCCCGAGCTCGCCCCGCTCGACAAGGCGCTGCTGGCCTGCGATGAGCTGACCGGCTTCGTCATGGCCTGCTGCCTCGTCCGACCCGATGGCATCCGCTCGCTCTCCCCCTCGAGCGTCAAGAAGAAGCTCAAGGACAAGAGCTTCGCCGCCAAGGTCAAGCGGGAGGACGTCTACGGCGGGGCCGAGCGGCTCGGGGTGGGCCTGGACGAGCATATTCAGCTCGTCATCGACGCGTTGACTCCGCATGCCGAGGCGCTCGGCATCGCCGGGCACGCGCCGCCAACCGAGAGGAGTCCCTAGCCACTCGCGGCGCGCCGGCGCAGAATATCCCGGATTCACCAGCCGATCGGTCGGCCGCGTCCGACCGACCGCGATTCGGGCAAGTCCACCTGAGGGAACACCACGATGATCGAGCGCGCCGGACGGTCGATGCGATGGCTCCTCCTGGCGGGAGCTTGGGCCGCGACATGGGGATCGGGAGCTGTCCTGGAGCGGTCGCCGATCGGCCCACCCTCGGCCCGCGCGGCGCCGCCCCGGGATGGCGGAGGCCCGCAGGCGCGCGTGCGCTTCGCCGTCCGCTTCGGCCGCGAGTTGAGTGCCCACCCGCTCGACGGCCGGCTCCTGCTGATACTCT
>JAJPJC010000514.1 GCA_021324445.1 Isosphaeraceae bacterium | reverse complement strand
TGGCGCTGGCCCGCGGCGCCGGCAGGCCGACCCTGGAGCGGATCGCCGCACAGGCCGGCCGCCGGCTCGAGGAGCTTGACCCGATGGGTGCGACCCGATTCGCCGCCCACGGCGACCGCCGCGCCGCCCCAGCAGCCATGCCCGGAGCAAACGATCAATGTCCCCTTGCGAAGGTGCGCCGAATGTGATGGACTGAAACATGGGGAGGGACGGACGAGCCCCAGATTCCTCACTCTGTTGACAGGCCGCTCCGCAAGGGGCGGCGGCACTCGCTCGTTGCGTCGAGCGGGGCGTGGGGCGTCTCGCCCTCCGTGCGAGGACCATCATGCCACCCACCGTCTCCGCGGTCGAAGAAGCGCCGGCACGCGCCGGTGAGTCCGCGTTTGCACCGTCGATCAATGATCTGGCGATCCGGGTCGGGACCGTCAATGGCTCGGGGAGCCAGTCGGCCAACCTGGTCATCCTGCGCGCCTTGTACGGGATGGGGATCCCTTGCAGCGGCAAGAACGTGTTTCCCTCGAATATCGAGGGCTTGCCGACGTGGTTCCACATCCGGGCCAGTGCCAAGGGGTACATCGGGCACGTTCTGGACCCGCAGATCCTGGTCTGCATGAACGAGGCGACCGCCAAGGATGACGTGCTCCAGCTCAAGCCCGGGGCCATCTGCCTCGCCCGCGACGATTTCCACGTGAACCTGGCCGAGTTCTGCGACGACGTCCAGTTCTTCGCCGTCCCCTTCCAGAAGCTGGCCGAGAAGGCCTATCCCGCGGACAAGGCGGACAAGTCGTATCGGGACAAGCTCCGCAAGGTCGTGAACATGGTCTATGTGGGGGTGCTGGCCTCGGTCTGCAAGATCGAGATGGAGGCGGTCGAGGCGGGGATCCGCCGCGAATTCCCCGGGCGCAAGGCCAAGGCCGGCGAGATCAACATCCGCGCCGCCCGGGCGGGCTTCGAGTGGGCGCAAGAGCACCTGCCGGCCGACTTGCCCTACCAGGTCCGGCGGGTGAGCCCGGCCCCGGAGAAGATCCTGATCGAGGGGAACAAGGCGGCGGCCCTGGGCGCGATGTTCGGCGGGGTCAGCGTCCTGACCTGGTACCCGATCACCCCCTCCAGCAGCCTGGCCGAATACGCCGAGGACTTCCTCAAGAAGTACCGCGTCGGCCCGGATGGCAAGCAGACCTTCGCCATCATCCAGGCCGAGGACGAGCTGGCGGCCGCCGGCATGGCCGTCGGCGCCGGCTGGGCCGGCGCCCGGGCGCTGACGGCCACCTCCGGGCCCGGGATCTCGCTGATGTCCGAGTTCGTCGGCCTGGCCTATTTCGCCGAGATCCCGCTGGTGATCATCGACGTCCAGCGGATGGGACCCAGCACCGGGTTGCCCACCCGGACCAGCCAGGGGGACATCCTCAAGCTCCACCTGCTGGGCCACGGCGACAGCCGGCACATCGTCGTCATCCCCGGCTCCGTCGAGGAGTGCTACTCGCTGACCGTCGAGGCCCTGGACCTGGCCCAGCAGTTCCAGACCCCGGTGTTCCTCGCCACCGACCTCGACCTGGGGATGAACCTCTGGCTGAGCGATCCATTCCCCTATCCCACCAAGCCCATTCAGCGCGGCAAGGTCTTGAGCGCCGAGGAGCTGGAGCGGCTGGGGCAATTCGAGCGCTACAAGGACGTCGACGGCGATGGGGTCTGCTATCGCACGATCCCGGGCACCGAGCACCCCCTGGCGGCCTATTTCACGCGCGGCACCGGTCACAACGAGAAATCCGGCTATAGCGAGCGGCCCGAGGACTGGCAGAGGAATTTGGACCGGCTGGCGCGCAAGCTGGAGACCGCCCGGCACGCCCTGCCGGCGCCGGTCATCGACGAGAAGCTCGGCGCGCGGGTCGGACTGCTCGCCTACGGCGGCACCCACTGGGCGATCGTCGAGGCCCGCGACGCCTTGCGCGACGAGGGCGTGCCGACGAGCTACTGCCGGATCCGGGCCCTGCCGGTCGCCGACGCGGTGATCGACTTCATCGAACGGCACCCCAGGGTCTACGTGGTCGAGCAGAACCGGGATGCCCAGGTGACGACCTTGTTGCGATCGACCCTCAGCGGCGACCTGGCGGACCGCCTGGTCCCGATCCCGCACTACAACGGGACCCCGATCGCCGCCGAGAACATCGTCCGGCCCATCCTGGGCTGGGAGAAGGAACTCGCCGAGACCGGCTGGCGTCCCGCGAGCGTCCCCACGGAGAATCCCCCGATCTTCGAAGAAGCCGAAGATATCTCCCCCGAGTAACTCTCATCAGGAAGTAGCCAGGACGCAGTACGCGGTACGCCGTGAAGATCAGACGAGACCGGACTTGCCTTCAGATGCCTCGATCTTGCCGAGCATGGCTCGTCAGCCCGCCAAGCGACTGGGTCCTGCGTACCGTGTACCGCGTCCTGCCGAAATCAGGGACCAATGACCAAAGAGGCGATTGAATCATGGCCAGTGAAGCGACGATCCTCGTCCAGAGCAACGGTCATACATTGACCTTGCCCACCCTCGCGTTTCAAGGACTTCCGTCGACGCTCTGCAAGGGATGCGGTCACAACAGCATCACCAGCCACCTGATCGAGGCGTGCAAGTCGATCGGCGTCAACCCCTACCTGACGGTCAAGCTCAGCGGCATCGGCTGCTCGAGCAAGACGCCGGCCTACTTCCTCCAGGCCAGCCACGGTTTCAACGCGCTGCACGGCCGGATGCCGTCGGTGGCGACCGGGGCATTGATGGCCAACGCCCAGTTGCTCTGCATCGGCATCAGCGGCGACGGCGACACGGCCAACATCGGCATGGGGCAGTTCAAGCACATCTGCCGCCGCAACGTGCCGATCGTGTACATCATCGAGGACAACGGCTGCTACGGCTTGACGAAGGGTCAGTTCTCGGCGACGGCCGACCTGCACGCGCACCTGCGCCGTCCCAGCGGCGAGCAGAACGAAACGCCGCCGTTCGACCTCTGCGCCGAGGCGATCGTGGGCGGGGCCTCGTTCGTGGCCCGGTCGTTCGCCGGCGACAAGAAGCAGATGGTGCCCCTGTTGAAGGCGGCGCTGAAGCACAAGGGGACCTGTATCCTGGACATCATCAGCCCGTGCGTGACCTTCAACGACTTCGAGGGCTCGACCAAGGGCTGGGACTGGGCCAAGGAGCACGAGGAGCCGCTCCACGAGCTGGGGTTCGTTCCCCGGCTCCCCGAGATCGAGGTCGAGCAGAAGCCGGGTCAGCCCACCCGCGTGCAACTGCACGACGGCTCGTGGATCACCCTCAAGGCCCTCCGCCACGAGGAGCACGACGTCACCGACCGCGCCTCGGCCCTCCGCCTGCTGGACGAGAGCCAGCGCAAGGGCGAGTTCCTCACCGGGCTGCTCTACGTCGACGCCAAGCGCAAGGACTTCGTCACCCTCGAGAACATGACCGACACCCCGCTGTCCCGCCTCCCCGACGAGGCCCTGCGGCCGTCGGAAGCCGTCCTCAAGAAGATCATGGAAACGATCTGACCCGGACCGCCCAGTCGTTTGGCGCTCCGCTCCAGGGGCGCCCTCAAACCGGCTCGCGCGGAGGGCCACATACCCCAGCACGAAAGAAGTTCCAGGCGTAGGTCAGGCTTTAGCCTGACGTTTCGATCCTCTCAGGCTTTAGCCTGACGTTCCGAACCTGTCAGGCTCAGAGTCTGTTCCTGAAGTGGGAGGGCGAGGCTGCTGCCGAGCCGCTGCTGGATGGCTTCCTTGCTGAGCTTGCACAGCCCGAGCGCCGTTCGGAAGAGATTCGTTGGGTTATCGCCTGTCTGATGCAGGAGCTGCTTAAACTCTTTGGCCACATCAGGCGGAAGGTCGATGATAATCCGTACAAAGGGCGAAGATTCGTCGTTTCTCTGCACTCCGAAGGGAGCTCCCTGTGATGCCGCCATGTTCACCGGCAAGGGCGGCGAATGATTCTAGGTCTGTTCGGACTTTGAATTCGACATCTTACCACTCCTCGGTTTTAGGTGAGCCCGCATCGGGACCTGATCGGAGCCGTCTGGATTCCACGTGAAGCGACCTTACAATTCCCAGACCCTCCTTCCCTTGAGGAACATGGTGAGATAGCCGTCCTCGCTGACCTTGAGGACCGGCCCGTGCAGTGAGGCGGCCAGGCCGGCGAGGGTGCGGGCGCCCTGGACGGCGCGGCCCAGCTCGAGGGCCTCCGGCGCGATGCGGAGGATCGCGCCGAAGCTGAGCAGCCGGCCATCCGGGTCGGTGACGACGGCGCCGTCCAGACTGGCGATGGCCTCCAGGACCGAGGGCTCCAGGTCGGCGAGCGTCCTGCCGCGAACCACGTGGTGGAGCGAGCGCTTGGCCCGTTTGGGCGAGAGGTTGTCCGGATCCTCGGGATCGTCGGCGGGGACCTCGACGGAGATCTGGTCGGGGAGGGTCAAGAGCTGGGGCACCGCGTGCTCCGGGTCGCGGAGCACGACGAAGAGGGCCCCGAGCCGGGCTTCGCTCAGGTTGAGCGCGGCCTGGAAGAGGATCCCCGCCAGATCGGCACAACCCGTGCGGCCGACGGCCTCGCACCAGACCGCGAACTTGCTGGGGATGTCCAGCAGCCGCCAGCGGGCATCGCTGAAGCTGAAGACCAGCGTCCCGTGGGCGAAGACCTTGATCTCCTGAGCCGCGGAGAGGACCAGGCAGACGTGCCCGCCGCTGCGCGTGGCCTTGGCGTGGTTGACATACACCCGCGGGCAGGGATGAACCAGGGGCTCGCTGCCCTGGGTGGCCTCCGCCCACTCGGCCATGTCGATCAGCCGCACGAGGTCCCCCTGGCGATCCACCAGGAAGAGCGTCCGGACCCCGTCGCAGAGCCGGTGGAACCCTTTGATCGCCGTCAGCCGCGCGTTGAAGTTGGGCGCGCCCTCGCGGTTGCTCCGCCGCGGCGCCGCCGGATCGTGCTCCGTGCCCAGCAGCAGCGCCCCCATCGTGACCCGCCGGTTCTCGTAGGTCGACAAGGCCGCCACGCGGATCGCCTCCAGCGCCGCCGGCACCCGATAGCGATCGACCGCATCGAGATAGTCCGCGACGATCAGGTCCTCCGTCAAGTAACTGAATCGATCGACCCGGTGAGAGAGGTCCTGGTTCAACAGCCCGCGGAACCGCAGGTCGATCGCCGCCACGATCACCTCGACCATGCGGCGCTCGGAGGCCGGCAACGGCATCGGGTTCCCCGACTGAAAGGCCAGCCGAGTCCCTAGCCAATCGATCTCGACCCCGAGGCCCTCAGGGTCCACCTCCAGCCGGTAAAACGCCTCGTCCGCCGACCCGATCCAATCAATGATGCTCCGGTCGCCCAGGACCTCGAGCTGGGCATTCGGGAAGAAGTGTTCCAGCGTGCGCCGGAGCACAATTTGATAAGCGCCGACAATCCGTGATATCGGCCCGACGGACCGCTCGCTCTGCGTCGCCAACGTTGACCCCCCAGATCCGGCGGTGCAAGGACTCGAGCCGCCCGGTCCGTGCGCTGGCTGATCCACGATGCGGCACGAGCGAGCGGCCCTGTTGCTCGAGGACGTCCATCGTGATCCTCGGAGGAATTCATCGCAAGGCGCAAGACCTCAGGTCACCGGATTCCGGCGGCAAGCCAGCCTGGCCGACATGGCAGGTCTGTATCCCAACCTTCTTTTCGGGCATGATGTTGTGTCAATCAGACCGTAATCGCGTCCCCCGTGGAGACGGTCCTTCCGCGGCGCGGGGCGGCCGGATGGGAAGGCCCTGCGCGGTTGTGAGGACCTCTCGGGGAGCGGGAGGCCGGACGATTCAAAGAATCCCGAACCGGGCGCCGATCGGGAGCAATGAGCTGAAAGGAGATCTCGGCGCGGTCCGCGATCGGCCTTGTCGCGGATCGAGTGTCCTGCTATGATCCCTCGCCCCCCGGTGGGAGGCGACTGAGGGGTGGCCAGCGCGTGACCGGATCGAGCCGACCAGCCCAGCCGGCCGGCGGCGCCGTCGGCCTGGCGAGGCCAAGGAGACCGCGCAATGACCAACCGACGGACGTGGCTCCGCCGCGCGCTGATCGTCGGATCGGTGGGACTCTGCGGGGAGCAGCTCTGGCGGCACGGCCACGACTACCTCTTCACGGAACAGTTTCACATCGTCGAGCCGGGCAAGATCTATCGCGGCGCCTGGCAGAAACCCTGGCCGATGCGGCGGATCGTCCGGGACTACAAGATCAAGACCGTGCTGGCCCTGGCGCATCCGCCCGAGCACCGGCTCTCGGTCCAGGAGCGCGCGCTGGCGCGTGAGCTGGGGTTGCGCTGGGTCCATATCCCGATCGTGGACCACCGCGGGACCGGCGACCGGGCCGCCGAGGAGGCGATCTCCGACCTGCTCGATCGCGCGGCCGGCGTGGTCGCGGATCCGGCCAACCATCCCATCTTCTTCCACTGTCACCACGGGATCAACCGCACCTCGATGGTCCAGATCGCCTACCGGACCAAGTACTGCGGCTGGAGCTTGGAGCAGGCCGCCGCGGAGGTCCAGCGGAGCGTGGGGCTGGTCACGGTCAGTCACGGGCCCGACTACCGTCACATGGTCTCGTTCTACCAGAGCCGGGTGCTGCCCCTGCGCCGGCAGCCATCTCCGGCGGCGGCGCCGCCGCCGGACCTCACCGTCCGGCTCGAGGCACCGACGGCATCCCCACCCCCACGCTGATCCCCGCCCGCCTGCCGGCCTGGTCCTGTGGCCTGCAATCGGACGCTTGATTCCCGGTCCGCCGGCGCTACAATGACGAATCGAATCGAATCGAATCAGCCCCGGTGCCGCCCCGCCGAAAACGCGGCCGGACCGGATGTTGCGCCATCATTTCTGGGTTGGGTACCGATCCTGGCTACCGGTTGGGAGACCCCTCGATTGAACATTCGTCCCGCGCGTGTCGGTGATGTTCCCGCCATCTACGAGCTGATCCGGGTCTTCGCCGAACGGAACCTGATGATCCGGCGATCGCTGGGGGAGCTGTACGAGTCGATTCGCGAGTTCCTCGTGGCCGGAGACGACACGGGCTCGATCGTCGGC
Source organism: Isosphaeraceae bacterium (assembly GCA_021324445.1). Taxonomy (GTDB): domain Bacteria; phylum Planctomycetota; class Planctomycetia; order Isosphaerales; family Isosphaeraceae; genus JAJPJC01. The sequence continues at coordinate 1,094 of JAJPJC010000514.1, read as the reverse complement.
TGCGTCGCGTTGCACGTCTTCTGGGACGATCTGGCCGAGCTGCGGTGCCTGGCCGTCGCCGAGCAGGTCCAGGGGCAGGGGCTGGGCCAGCGTCTGGTCGAGGCTTGCTGGGACTCGGCGCGCGCCCTGGAGATCCCCTCGGTCTTCACCCTGACGCACGCGGTTGCCTTTTTCGAGCGGTGCGGGTATCACCAGATCGAGAAGTCCGAGCTGCCTCACAAGATCTGGAACGAATGCGTGCGCTGTCCGCTGTTCCCGAACTGCCAGGAGGTCGCGCTGATCCGCTCGATCGCCCCCGAGCCGGTGACGGGCCTCCCGGCGCGCGAGCCGGCCATCCTCGAAGCGTGATTGACGATGGGACGTGTGCGGCCAATCCATGCCGTGGCGGTCAGCCTCGTGACCGCGACCCTCCTGCTGGCGACCGAACCGTACCTGGCCATCGCCTGGGATGAGGCTTATACTCTGGGCCGGGAGGCCCGGGTGCGGGCCTGGTTCCGCGCACTGCGGGACCCGGTTGAGTTCGTGGCGAACTGGCGGCCCTGGACTGACCTTGAGGAGCTCGTCCAGCTCGACGGCGCCGCGCCGCCGCGGCCCGAGCGGATCCGGACGCGTTGGCAGCTTTTCTTCGATTCTCAGGTCCTGGATTGGTTCTGGCCGTTTGCTCGCGAGGAGCCGCACGGCCATCCGCCGTTCTATGCCCTGCTCGGCCTGGCCGGCGACCTCGTGGCACCCGCGTCCTGGCCGGCCCTGACGCGCGCTCGGCTGGGTCCGATCCTGCTGTTCAGCCTCACTGCCGGGGTGATCGTCCAGTTCGTGGCCAGTCGCTGGGGCCCCTGGCCGGCGGCCCTGGCCGCCGGGTCGTGGGTCTTCCAGCCGAACCTGTTCGGCCATGGGCACTACGCCAGCTACGACGCCGTCCTCGCCGCCTTGTGGATCCTGGCGATCGTGGTCTTCGCCCGGGCGGTCGAACCGACGAGGACCGGCGCCCCGGGTGAGGCCAGACTCCGATGGCTGTGGACGACCGTCTTCGGCCTGATCCTGGGCTGCGCCGCGGCGACCAAGCTGACCGGCTGGTTCTTGCCCCTGCCGTTCCT
>JAJPJC010000510.1 GCA_021324445.1 Isosphaeraceae bacterium | reverse complement strand
TTGACCGTCGGCATGGCCACGCCGGTGCTGAGCTGGGCCAACCCTGCTGATATCACCTATGGTACGGCACTCGGCGCCACCCAGCTCGACGCCACCGCGTCGGTGCCGGGCAGCTTTGCCTACACCCCGGCGCCAGGCGCAGTGCTGCCCGCCGGCGCCGATCAGACGCTGTCGGTCACGTTTACACCCACCGATACCAACGACTACAACTCCGTGGCCGCCAGTGTCACCCTCAATGTGCAGAAGGCCATACCTGTGCTGAGCTGGGCCAACCCCGCTGACATCACCTACGGCACGGCGCTGGGCGCTACCCAGCTCGACGCCGCCGCCTCCGTGCCGGGCCGCTTCGTCTACACCCCGGCGCCCGGGACAGTGCTGTCCGCCGGCGCCGATCAGACGCTGTCGGTCACCTTCATGCCCACCGACGGCAACGACTACAAATCGGTGACCGCCACCGCCGCCATCAACGTGGAGAAGGCCACGCCGACGATCACCTGGTCCAACCCTGCCAACATCACCTACGGCACGGCGCTAGGCGCCAGCCAGCTCGACGCCATCGCGTCCGTGCCCGGCCGCTTCGTCTACACCCCAGCGGCGGGCACCGTCCTGTCCGCGGGGACCAATGAGACGCTGTCCGTCGCGTTCATACCGACCGACACCACGGATTACGGCTCGGTGACCGCGACCGCGATGATGAACGTCAATCGGGCGCCACTCTTGATCACGGCGAACTCCGCCACCAAGGTTTATGGCCAGCCAAACCCTGCTTTCACCGTCACTTACGCCGGGCTTACCAACGGCGACTTACCCTCGTCTCTCGGCGGGTCCCTCCAGTTCACGACACCGGCAACCGCCTCGAGCCCTGTCAACACGTATGGCGTTGTCCCGGGCGGCCTCACGTCGCCGAATTATGCCATCAAGTTCGCGGTCGGCGAACTCGTCGTCACTCCTGCCCCCCTGACGATCACAGCCAGGAACCAGTCCCGTGCCTATGGCCAGCCGAACCCGCCGCTGACGGCCTACTACCAGGGCTTCGTCAACGGTGACACCCCGGCGAGCCTGTCGGCTCCCGTGATCCTCTCGACCCCGGCGGTGCGCGCCAGCTTTGCCGGTTCCTATCCGATCTTCGTCGGGGGCGCGGAGTCACCCAACTACGCGATTCGCTTTGTCGGGGGCACGCTCACGATCCTGCCCCCGAGCCAGCCGGTGGTCCTGGGGCGCATCGCTTTCGTGAGCAGCCTCTACCACGACCTGCTCCTCACGTCTCCTGGGCCCGAGGGTCTCTTCTCCTGGCTGCAGCAGCTCGATGCGGGCCTGTCGACTTACAGTGTCGCGTCTGCCATCAACCGATCGCACGCACGCCGTGCCGTGCTGCGTTCGCACCATGGGGACGGATTCGACTTTGCTGTCGCACTCCGGCGCGCACGGAAGGCCCAGCACCATGCCATCGAGGTCGCGCGGCGAGCCCTGGAAAAGCGTCATCCTTGAGGCCAAAGCGTCCCTCAGGCTGGTCGCTGGCGCAGGACAGGAGGGTTCAGAAGCGCCGCTCGCAGTGGGATTGCGCCTGGGAGATTGATGCTGCCCGAGGTGGGTTTGGCGTCGCGGCGCCTTCCTCGGCGGGCGTGGGGTCGAGCGTCCGTTCGTTGATCTGGCAGCCGACGGCCCGCTCCAGGGAGGCCAGGGCTTTGCCCAGCTCAGCCTGGACCTGGGCGATCTGGATCGCGACCTGGAGCACCTCCCGCTGCGCCGAAAGGACCGTCGCGAGATCGGCGGTCTGGTTCTCATACTCGGTCTTGGCCAGGTCGAGCGTGTGCTCGGCGCGGGGCAGGATGCTGTCTTGTAAGAGGCCCAGGACATCCTGCTGCACCTTGGCCTGCGTGAAGAAGTCCTTGATCTCGCTGCTGGTCTCATCCCGCTGCGCCTCGTAGAGCTTGGCATCGGCGATGGCCCGCTCCTGAGCCTCACACACGCCGGCCCGGTACTTCTTCCGGTAGACCGGCAGGTTGAAGCCGACGAACAGACCGATGTTGGGCGAGCCGCTGGCCGTCCTGGGGGTGACGGCGTCGGTCCTGGTCATGTCCATGTAGGTGAAGCCCAGCGTGAGATTGGGGTAGAAACGTTTGCGGGCCAGCTCGACGGCCTTCTGGTCGCGAGCGATGGCCTCCAGCCGGCCCTGGAGTTCGGGGCGCGCGGTCACGGCCAGTTGGTAGAGCCGTTCGATCTCGGCCGGGACGGCCGCGAGTGCGAGTTCGGGGAGCGTTTGCAGGTCGGCCTCCGGGCTGACATGAAGTTGACGGGCCAGGGCGGCGCGGGCCGCGGCGATCTCCTGCTGGTTGCCCGCCGACGTCCGATCGAGCTCGCTGATCAGCGTCGCGGCCCGGATCACATCCTGCTGGGAGCCTCCGGCCGCGAGCCGGGCCCGGGCAATCTCCTGGAAGTGTTCCAGGAGATCGCGGTTCTCGGCCAGGATCGCGGCGGTCTCCTCACCGGCATGAAGGTCGAAGTAGGCCCGCCGCACGGCGGTGACGGCGTCCAGTTGGGCGGCGGCGAGCTCGGCCACGGCGATCCGCACGTCGCGGTCGGCCACCTCTCCCCGGAGGCGCCGTGTGCCCAGCCAGGGGAACTGCTGCGCCAGCGTCAGGTTGTAGGGGTTGTAGCCCATCAACGAGTATTGGGGCGCCACGCTCGGGATCGGGAAGATCGTGTTGGCGGCGACCGGGTCGTCCAGGGCCGTGACCTGGGGGATGCGCTGCGCCAGCGATTGGACGTTGTGGAAGGCGGCCTGGACCGTCCGGTTCTCGGCCAGCGCCCTGCCGATGTAGACATCCAACGGCTGCGGTCCCGACAGCTCAGCCAGACCCGGGCTCGGGTCCGCCATCGCCCCGACGTCCGGGGACAGGAGGGTCACCTCGGGGGGGGCTTCGACGGCGGGTGCCTCCCGGCTCTCGACCTGTGGGAGTCCCGTCCTGCGGTCGACCTGGGCACATCCGATCACAGTGGACACGAAGGCCGCCAGCAGCGAAAGGGCCCCCGGTCGTTTCATTGCCGGCCTCCTGGGCAAGCCAATGCGCCGCGCGCATCGTGAGCGCCTCTGGCAGCGCCGATCCCATGAGCCCCAGACTTGCATCGGCAAGAAACCCTGTTCCACTTCGGCGGATTCTCCCGGTTGGGAGAATCTCCCAGTCGGCTCCGGATCACGTAGGTCAGGCTCAAGCCTGACCTACGTTCTGGCGGGCGCAGTATTGGCGGGTCCCGTGCGCGGTCGATATTGGAGATTGTCGAGGTCGCTGTCGTCGCGTACAATGATAGTGGTGGTAATCTAGGCAACTTCGGTCGCGTCGTCGCCATGACTGGTCTGCGTTACCGGCTCCGGCTTGCTCCTGTCGTCCTCGCGGCGATCGCGGGGATGCTGTCGATGGCCGGCGAGGTGTCGGCCTGCTCGAGGAAAAGCCCCACCCAGGGTAGGCGTGGCTGTTGCGCCCGGCCTGCTCAGTCCGCCTGCTGCTGCACGGCGGAGACCACCCCGTCACGACCCGCAACGACGGGTCGCACACCGAGCGAAGCCAGGCTCTCCGGGCGGGTGTCGCCGTGCGTGTGCTGTGGCGGCGGCGCCCCGACCGTGCCGGCTCCGAAGCCCCGCTCGACCTCCGCCGAGCGTCGAACCGATCGGGATCACACCGGGTCGGTGGTTTTGACCTTCGAGGTCCGCTCATCGACCGCCTGGGTCCGACTCGTCCCGCCGACCGAGAGTCCGCCGGGGACACCGCTCTACCTCCGCACGTCCCGCTTACTCATCTGAGTCGCTCCCTGCGCCGAGACCGCTCGTGCCGCGCTTGATCGCGGTCGGTCCGCGTCCTGGTTCGATCCGGGATGCCGACCGGACGCCCGCGCGTGCCAGGGTGCCTCGCCGTCTCCGGTTCCGGTCTCTCATCCGCGAGTTCTTGCCGGTCCGGCTGAAGTCGTACCGGCGTGGGGAGTTGGGATCATGGTCTCCAACGGTTTCCCGGGTCCGGGCGCCCCGGCTGCACCCCAGCCGGCTTCCCTGAACGAGGCGCCGATGACGCGCTGGCAGAAGTTCCGCCTCGTCGTCAAGGTCGTGGAGCTTCGACTGCGGTTCATCGCCCTGATGGCCCTCACCGGATCGGTGTTCGCCTACTGGGATACTCTCTGGAATCGTTACGCGAAGTGGATGCGGCCCGCCGCCGCGCCGCACGCGGCGGTTTCCGGCTTCGAGTATTACTGTCCGATGCACCCCCAGGTCGTGCAACACGAGTCCGGGACTTGTCCGATCTGCGGCATGACCCTGGCCAGGCGCAAGCGGGGCGAAAACGCCACGCTGCCTGCGGGGATTACAGCCCGCGTCCAGCTCGCCTCATTCCAGATCAAGCAGGCCGGCATCGAGACGGCTGAGGTGAGTTTCTCTCCGCTGATGGCGAGACTGACGACCGTCGGTAACGTCGGTTTCGATGAGCGGCGGCTGGCCACCATCCCCTCGAAGGCCGTGGGAACCTCGCGGGTCGAGAAGCTTTACGTCAACTTCAACGGCAGGGAGGTGCAGGCGGGTGATCCCCTGGCCGAGCTCTACAGCCCGGAGTTGCACCAGGCCATCGCGGAGTTACTCACCGCCGCCCGCCGCGCGGAATCCGGCAGACCCCAGGTTCAGACCGCCGCGGGCCGCTCCCTGCTGGGCGATCGCCGCGAGCTGGTCCGCCTGTCCGCCGAGAAGCTGAAGCGGTGGGGAATCACCCAGGCCCAGATCGACGAGATCCTGGCGCAGGGGAAGAGCGACTTCACGATCCCCATCCTGGCCCCGCTCGGCGGCACCGTGGTCAAGAAGAACGTGGTCGAGGGCCAGGAGGTGCCGCAAGGCTTCCCGATGTTCGAGATCGCCGACCTGAGCCACGTCTGGGTCCGGGCCCAGGTCTTCGAGCATCAGATCGGGCTGGTCCGCCAGGGGCAGGTGGTCGAGGCGACCGTCGAGGCGTATCCCGGCCAGACGTTCCCCGGCCGGGTGGAGATTATCCAGCCGACACTCGACCCGTCGACCCGTACGGTCGAAGTCCGATTCGACCTGGAGAATCCCGGCCGAAGGCTGCGGCCGGGCATGTACGCGACAGTGACGCTGAAGACTCCGGTGGCCGATACACCGGCCTTCCGAGCCAAGGTCGCTGCGTCGCCCCGTTCAGGGCAGGAAGGTCACATGAGCGGCCCGACCGCCGAAGAACAGAAGATCTGCCCGGTCACCATCGCCAGGCTCGGGTCGATGGGCGACCCCCTCCCGGTGGACGTCCAGGGCCGCAAGGTCTGGGTCTGCTGCGCCGGCTGCCCGCCCAAGCTGAAGGCCCAGCCCGCCAAGTACCTGGCCCGGCTGGCTGTCCCGTCGCGGGATGAAGTGCTCAGCGTGCCGGAGTCGGCGGTGATCGACACCGGGAGCCGCAAGATCGTCTACGTCGAGGCGGAGCCGGGCGTCTATGAAGGCCGCGTGGTCGTTCTGGGACCCCGTAGCGGTGACCGGTTTCCCGTGCTGGAAGGGCTCGCGCCGGGCGAGAAGGTCGCCGCGAAGGGTGCCTTCTTGATCGACGCCGAGAGCCGGCTCAACCCGGCGACCGCTCCCACGGACTCGGGCGGTCCCGAGCAAGCCCCAGCCAGTGATCCGCCACCCCGGACCGCCGCCGCACCGGCCCCAGACATCCATCGGCATTGAGCCGAACCGAGGAAGGGCCATGATCGAGTCGATCATCGAGTGGTCGATCCGCAACCGGTTCCTGGTGATCCTGGCGTCGCTCCTGCTGGGGATTGCCGGCGTCCGCGCGATGGTGACGATGCCGGTCGACGCGATCCCGGACCTGTCGGAGAACCAGGTGATCGTCTTCGCCGACTGGATGGGCCGCAGCCCGCAGGAGATCGAGGACCAGGTCACTTACCCGCTCTCCTCCAGGCTCCAGGGCCTGGCCGGCGTGAAGGTGATCCGGTCGTCGAGCGAATTCAACTTCTCGATGATCACCATCATCTTCGAGGACTCGATCGACTACTACTTCGCACGCCAGCGCGTCCTGGAGAAGCTGACCACGATCGCCCCCGAGATGCCGCAGGGCGTGGTCCCCTACATGGCCGCCGACGCGACGGCCGTGGGTCAGATCTTCTGGTACACCGTCGAGGGCGCGGGTCAGAGCCTGGATGAGCTGCGGTCGGTCCAGGACTGGTTCATCCGCTACCAATTGAACAGCGTCCCCGGCGTGGCCGAGGTGGCCTCCGTCGGCGGGGCGCCCCGCGAGTACCAGGTCGATCTCGACCCGAACAAGCTGCGGGCCTACGGCATCAGCCTGGGCGAGGTGGACTCGGCCGTCGCCCGCTCGAATTCGACGGTCGGCGGCCGGGTCATCCACCAGGGGAACGCCGAGTACCTGATCCGCTCCGTCGGCTGGATCGAGAACCTCGACGATATCCGCGAGACGGTCGTCGCCCAGCGCAAGAACGGCACGCCGATCACGGTGGGCGATCTGGGCGTCGTTCAGATTGGCCCGGCGTTCCGCCGCGGCGTGCTGGAGAAGGACGGCAAGGAGGTCGTCGGCGGTGTGGTCCTGATGCGCTACGGCGAGAACCCGCTGGAAGTGACCCGGCGAATCAAGGAGAAGATCACGACCCTCCAGGCCGGACTCCCGGCCGGCGTCCGGATCGTTCCGTTCTACGATCGCACGCCGCTGATCCACAAGGCCATCGAGACCGTCACGGGCACTGTGAAGGAGGAGCTGATCGTCTGCACGGTGGCGATCCTGCTGGTGATGGGGCACATCGGCAACGCCTTCGTGGTGGCCGTGACGCTGCCGATGGCCATCCTGTTCAGCTTCCTGATGATGCGCGTCTTCGGTCTCTCATCAAACATCATGAGCCTGGCGGGGATCTCGATCTCGGTCGGCATCCTGATCGACCAGGCGGTGGTCATGGGCGAGAACACCGCGCACCACCTGTCGCGGCGGTTCGGCCGCGAGCGGGTCCGGGGCGACACGACCGAGATCGTCGTTCCTGCCTGCCGCACGGTGGGCCGCCCCATCTTCTTCTCGGTGCTGATCACGATTCTGTCGTTCCTGCCGGTCTTCGCCCTCTCCGGACGGGAAGGCAAGATGTTCCACCCGCTGGCCTGGACCAAGACCTTCGCGCTGGTAGGGGTGGCCCTCCTGTCGATCACGCTGGTGCCGGCGTTGATCCCGATCTTCCTCAAGGGGCGGATCAAGTCGGAAGAGGAGAACTGGCTGGTCCGCACCATGATCGAGATCTTCCAGCCGATGCTGGCCTGGCTGATGGACCGCACGACCCTGGTCTGCTGGCTGTTCGTGGTCATCCTGGGTTTCGGGTGGGTCGCCTCGACGAAGCTGGGGCGCGAGTTCATGCCCGACCTGAACGAGGGCTCGATCATGGACATGCCGACCACCGTGCCTCGCGCGTCGATCGCTGAGGCAGCCGCGGACCTTCGGGTCCGCGACGAAGTGCTGCGCGGCTTCCCCGAGGTGTGGCAGGTCGTCGGCAAGGCCGGTCGCGCCGAGACCCCGACCGATCCGTCACCCCTGGATATGATCGAGACGGTTATCAACCTCCGTGACCACGAAGTCTGGCCCAAACGGAAGCTGCAATTCGAGGACGTGCTGGCCGAGACGAAAGTGGCGCTCGAGGCCCTTGTCTCCCGGGGCTTCCTCTACCGACCGCCTCCCGCCGATGAAGAGGCGTTGATCAACGAGGCGGCGATGAACGTCGCGAGCCGGGTCGATGAAGTCCTCCGCGACCTGGCGGCGCGCCGCCTCGCGGAGTTCCGGCCCGAGCTGGGCCGTGCCCTGGTCGGCGAGGCGGTCGATGCCCTGCTCGAGCGGGTCGAGCCCGCCGTCGTGGCCCGCAAGCTGTCGCCCTCCCAGCGGGAGGCTCTCGTCGAATCCCTCTCGAAGACCTATGGCGACCGGCTCGCCGTTCAGGTCCTGCCCGACGACGTGACCAGCCTGGTCCATGAGGCCAGGAAGCAATTGATCGACCTGGGGGTGCTCCGCGACCGGGCCGACTGGCTCACGACGGTCCCGTCCCACGGGGAGTGGGCGGCCGAGGTGCTCGGCCTGGCCAGGCCGACCCTGTTCGGCCGGATCACCGAGCAACTCGCCATCGCACACGAGCACCGCCTCACGGAGCGGGTGAAGTCGCTCAACTGGGAGATCTTCGATCGCGCCGTCGGCGCCACCAATTGGTCGGCCCTCGAGGAATTGATGAGACTGGGCCGCGACCGCAAGTCCGCCGCGCGGGACGCGACGGCGGAACAATTGCAGGCGCTGCGCGCCGCACTGGACAAGCCCTTCGCCGATCGCCTCCTCCTCTGGCAGAAGACAAAGCAGGACCTGGTCGAGGAGATGGGCACGGCGTTGCAGATGCCGGGCTGGGGCAACAGCTTCACCCAGCCGATCGCCAACCGCATCGAGATGCTCTCGACGGGCGTGCGGCTGCCGGTGGCGGTGAAGGTCTTCGGCTCGAGGCTCGATGAGATCCAGCGCGTCAGCCAGGAGATCGCCAGCGTGCTCCGCACGGTCCGAGGAGCGGCCGACGTGTTCCCCGATCAGATCACGGGCAAGGGATACGTCGAGATCCAGATCGACCGCAAGAAGGCGGCGCGCTACGGGATCAACGTCGGCGATCTCCAGGACGTCGTCGAGACGGCCATGGGCGGTCAGCCGCTGACGCAGACCGTCGAGGGCCGCGAGCGCTACCCGGTCCGCATCCGCTACGCCCGCGACTATCGGGACGACGTGGAGGCGCTCAAGAACATCCTCGTCTCCGCCCGCGGGACGGGCGCCGATGCGGAATCGACCAGCGGTCTGGGCGGCGCGATGGTTCCCTCTGCCCCCGCCGGCGGGACCACCGCGCAGGGCCAGCCCCTCCAAGTGCCACTGGCCGCGGTGGCCGATGTGCGGGTCGTCGAGGGACCGTCGATGATCAAGAGCGAGAACGGCCTGCTCCGCGCCTACATCCAGTGTCGCGTCCGGGACCGCGACGAGGTCGGGTTCATCGAGGAGGCGCGGCGGGTAGTTTCCGAGAAGGTCAAGCTCCCCGCCGGGATGTATGTCGAGTGGTCGGGCACCTTCGAGCACCAGGTCCGCGCCCAGAAGACGCTGCGGATCGTCTTCCCCGCGGTCATCGCGGTCATCGCCCTGATCCTCTACCTGACGCACAAGAGCTGGATCGATGCCCTGCTGATGATGACCAGCGTGCTGGGCGCGCTGGCCGGCGGGGCGATCTTCCAATGGCTCTTTGGCTTCAACTTCAGCGTGGCGGTGCAGGTCGGCTACATCGCCTGTTTCGGCATGGCGGTCGAGACCGGCGTCGTGATGCTGGTTTACTTGCGTGAGGCGATCGCGGAGCGCGGCGGGCTGGAGCGCATCGCCTCGATCGCCGAATTACGCCAGGCGATCCTGGAGGGGGCGATCCACCGCCTGCGGCCCAAGCTGTTGACCGAGGGCGCCGCCATCATTTCGATCGCGCCGATGCTGTGGGCCACCGGCGTCGGCGCCGAGGTGATCCGGCCGATGGCCGCACCCGTGCTCGGTGGCCTGCTGATCGCCGACGAAGTGATCGACGTCTTCCTGCCCGTACTCTATTTCGCCATCCAGAAGAGGCGCTGGGCCAAGGTCCATCATCTCGGCTTCTGGGACCGGTTGCTCGGGGCTGCGCGTCGGCCGCATCAGGGGATCCCGATCCCGCGAAACCTGTCCCCGGCCGGGACGGATGACCGACTGGAGGGGGATTGAACCCGGCGCTACCTGCACGACCTGACGAGCGCCCTCTCGGCGGGGGCAAGGTTGGCCGCATCGGACCTGGCCTGTTCGGCTGCGATGTCCGACCAGGGGCCGGCCTGTTCCCGATCCAGCCATCGCGTCTGGTCGGTCTCGCCGGTCGTTCGGCGGCCCTCGAACTGAGCGATCCAGGCAGCCAAGGCCAGGGTCTTATCCAGGCGGTCGGTGGCCTGTGTATCGCCGATGCCCAGGGCCGCCTGATGGAGTATCGGGATCAACTTCCTGGTATCGATGATCCCCAGCTCGCCCAGATTCTCGTTGAGTATCAGTTGCTCCAAGGACGGCAGATTCCGGCGCAGGCCCAGGCCATAGACATCGTCGAAGCCGGTGTTCCACTTCCTCGTGAGGATCTCCGCCGGCAGCACGCCCCGCATGGCGGTTTCCAGGACTGGCTTGACCATGCCGGGCACACCGCGGATCCGGCGCGGTAGGCCCAGGGTGAAGCGGATGAGCCGAGGGTCGCGGAACGGGTGCGAGAGGTTCAGGCCCAAAGGCGCGGCCAGATGCCAGCGCTCCCAGTCGCCGCTGCTGGTCTGGAGCGTAAAGGATCTCCAGGAGACCTCGGACGGGTCGGCGAAGATCCGTCGCGCGTGAGCTCGCCCGCGCTCGCGCAGGTGGTGCCGCCGGGCGAACTCGGGACGCACCCAGGGAGGGACGGAAAAGAGGCCGAGACGCGGCCAGGTCCCGTAACCGTTCCGGAAGAGCGGCCCCCAGCCTTCGCGCGACCAGAGGGGGCAGAGGGGCACGAGCCCATAATACTGGAAGACCGACCCCAGCGCAAAACGGCGGCCGAGGGACCATCGGCTGGCCTCCTTCAGGGCCGTCAGCCAGCGACCCCGCCGGAGGAGATCGGCCAGGTGATAGGGCTGGAACGTCACGATCTCATCGCTCCCCTCACCACTGAGGATCATGGCGGCCCCGAGCCGATCGGCGGCTTCCACCAGGAGCCGACGGGGTGGCATCGACGGCAGGACGCCGCACGGCTCCTCGTGATGAGGGAGTCCGCGCTCGAACCAGTCGAAGAAGAGGGCCTGGTCCCCCTCCAGGAATTGCGGGGCCAGCGGCCCGCCCTGGCTCAGGACCTGATCCATGTACGCCCGCTCTCCGGCCAGGCTGCGCCGTCGATACACCAGCGAGAGTGTGAACAGGGGCGAGCCTGACCGGGCCGAGACCACGTCGCGCGCCAGGCAGACGATGCTGGAGCTGTCCATGCCCCCGGAGAGGTGCGCCGCCAGGTGGCCCCGCTCCGGGACGCGCTGCTGGACAGCCTGTCGCAGCCGCCAAGCGAACCCCGCGCCCGCCTCTTCCAAAGTCGCGACCTCGGTCCGCCCGATCCGGGAGTCCCAGTCCCAGTAAACGTGCCGCCGCACCGCTCCCGTCGTGGTGAGCTCGACGATCGTGCCGGGGCGGACGCGCTGGACCCCCTGGAAGGCCGTCTCCTCACTCGCCAGCTCGTCCGCCGGCGTCGGCTGCATGAGGAATTCCGCCAGCGCGTCCAGGTTGAACGACCGGCCGGGTTGCTCGTCCACGAGGGCTCCCAGGCTGGTGCTCACGGCGACTGCTCCCTTCCGTGTGGACCAGAAGAGCGGCCAGCAGCCCATGGGATCCCGCTGAGCCCAGAGGCGCTTTCCCGGACCGTCCCAGACGACCAGCGCGAACTCGCCCTCAATCGCCTCCAGCCCCTGTCGGCCGAGCTGCCGGTGGGCGGCCAGCGCCAGTGCGGCGTCGGAGGAGTCGTGCAGGCCCCGCGGCGCGGGAAGTCGAGCCAGGAGGTCCCCCCGGTAGTGAATCCGACCGAGGAGGGCCGCCGCCGTTCGGGACGCGGAATCCCGGGCGAACGTCACCAGCGACGGGCGATCCCCCCGCGGGCCATCGATCCGGATCAGGCGGGCCTCTGGAGGACCACCCGCCGAACAGCGAAGAACGAAGCCGCGATTCATGGTTCACAGGTCCCCCACGAAGGCGTGGCACAACAGAGGTCGCGATCTAATGGTATTGGATGGCCCGCTGGAACGTCTCGCAACGCGCCCGTTCCTCAGTGACCGTCATGGGTCCACACTCGACCCAGGCATGGGCCTCGAACGGGAAGGGCATGACGCCGATGACCAGCACCGCCGGCAGGTTCCACCGGTTCCGCAGGATGTGCCAGGCGACCACGGCCCGTTCCTTGCACTGGAGGGACAACGGGTGGGTCGCCGCCGAGACCAGGATGGCTTGATCGAGGCGCTGCACCAGCGGCGCCACGCCGCCCTGCCACGGCTCGGGAGCGGGGGTTCGTCCCAACCGCCAGAGCCGAAGGGTCCGGGCCCAACCGAGGAGGCGGAGTGAGATCCACGCGAGCGTGAACAAGAGCCCGAGGCGCAGACGGCCCGGCAGCCCGCGCCGTGCGGCCGGAACCTCGGTCGCAACCAGCCGCCTGCGCCGCAGGGTGCCCAGCAGCTTCGTCCAGTCGGCACGGACGTCCTCTTCGGCCATATCGCAATCCCGGGCCACCCGGCGCACGGCCTCGGCCGGGCCGGATTGGAGCGCCAGGACGAGGAGACGCGAGCCGGACGCATTGAGGGCGAAAAACCTCCCGCGGTTCAGGTCGAGCAGGCGCGCGAGATCATCCTGCATCACGAGGGCCACGTCCGGCCCGAGCCGCAAGGGAACACCTTCGCCCGGCCCGCTGACCTGGGGATCGGCTGACCCGACCCCCGAGTCGGTTGGCAGTACGGATCTCATGGGATCCTCCGGGGTGCTGGAGCCAATTGATGAGCCGTGCGGGGTGAGGTGTGGCTCACCCCGCACGACGACGAGAAGCCGCAATTCGTTCGTGCAGCGCTCAGTAAGGGTTGTTCTGGTATCGGATCCCGTCGCGGAAGTTGAACCCGACCCGCTTGAGCTTCGCGAGGGTGCCGACCTCGTGCAGTTCCGGCGGCTGATAGGGCCGCGCCTGCGGCTTCACCGGCATCGGCTTGCCGGTCGTCGGGGCTGTCATGTCCCGGAGGCTCTGGGCTCGATCGTCGTGCGTCGTCATGGTTGAACTCTCCTCAAGAAAGGGGCGGCGAGGCTGGTGGTCATTCCGCCCGGGATCGGGCGGAACCGTCGAGAAACGGGCTCCCGTCTCGATTGGCATCCCGGAGCCGATGGAGGAACTCCTCGGCTTCGTTAATACGGAATATGAATGTTCCAGTGAGCATTATAGTGGTGCCTGCAGTAGCAGAAGGCACCATTCCCCATCGGCTGGAATCCCCTGCAGGGGCACACCCTGCACGGGCCATTACCGAGCAGGTGTGGGGCTCGGGCAGTCCCACCAGCCGACTCGGTGCCGGCACGGGCGCTCTGGCGGTCGCCGGGCAGGGCGACAGCCAAGGCCAGAATGAGGGTCGACAGGGCCGCGGTCAGCATCAGCTTGTGGAGCATCGGAGACCTCCTTCGAATCAAGTGTCGGGGTCGTGTCAATCATCTCGTGTCGGGTCATCGGCATCACTCATCCGCCGCGCCAGCCTACAAAGTCGTGCGGACGTAGGCCCGGATCTGCGGATAGCTATTCAGGAAGTGCAACGCCCTCAGGGCGCTCGCCCAACTGGTGAATGTCCCATGGACGTACGGTCCGGTCACTCGGCCATTGGCGTGCGTGACGTAGTAGTAGACCGTGTAGGACTGGCCCTGGGCCGCGTAAACGCGAGGCTGGAGCAGGTTTGCCCCCGGCACCAGCGCGCTCGCCCCCACGAGGCTCAACAGGACTGCCAGCTTGAGACCGAACGAGCGAATCATGGTAAACCTCCGATCGTTGAAGTCCTTGGAATCCAGTGTCCCTTGCACCCGGCGAAGGTTGCGGCGAACCACCCGGGGCTCGTGCGATCCACTCGAGCGTGGCCCCGAGGGCTCAACCTATCTTGAGAATCCGAAATCCGGGAGGATGCGGGACAGATCTGCGGTGCGGATCGGTCGCAGCATCCCTCTACCCATCCTGAGCGAGACTCCCGGCCGAAGTCAGACCAGGAAACCGAGAGGAAATCCGGCACTCCTCGGCGATCACCACCATGGGACCACCGGTCGCACCCCGAGAGCGAGGGGCCGGATTCACCGCCGAGACCGCCGGGGAAAACGCCGAGACGCTCGCGCGGCTCGGGCTGCCGTCCCAAGGACCCTCCCGACCCGCTCGGCTTCCTCGGTCCCCCTCGCTGCGGTCTCTGAGGTCCCCCTGCGAGCCCCATCCGCCGCACGGGGATCGCGACCGGCCTGGGCTTGGGGAAGCGCTCCCGGGCTCGAGCGAAGTACCGGTGCGGTAGAGATCCTCTCATGAGACCATGACGATGCTCTTGCAGCAAAACCTCGTGGCCGCAACAAGGCGGCAAAGCCTCCCGGTCGCTGACATCGAGCCTTGCAACCAGAGCGGCGAGGCTGTCATGGATCGAGGAGCTGTCAGTCCGTTGTGCTGATCGGGAGAGCGTGGAGTTCCCGGGCGATCCGCCCTGCGCATCGCCTGGGCTCCTGCGTATCGACAACCGGCGCGGGGTTGGGTCTATCGCCGCATTCGAAACGGCTTGCCGGCCTTGTACAAGGCCAGCCGCTGGTCCTGCTCCGGCTTCGGGTCCAGCCCCATGCCGCCTGGGGCGAACCGCTCCCGGACGACTTCTTGCCACTCCGCCGTGATCCGCTCCCGGGCGCGTTGCTGCCAATGGACGGCGGCGGCGAAGTCGCCGGCTTCGGCGCAGGCGGCGGCGAGCGTCTCGAGCACGACCCCGTTCTTCCAGGTGGTCAACTCGGCCGCGCGCGTGGCCGAGACGACGGCGCGCGGGCCGTCGCGATACCGCGCATCGGGACACGTCGCCAGGATCCAGGCGCGGCGCTCGTGGGCCTCGACCAGATCAGGATAGAGCCGGATCAGCTCGTCGCAGCCGGCAAGGGCACGGGCGTATTCCCCCTGTGCGATCCAGAGGTCAGGTCCGGGAGGAGGCTGGTCGCTGACAACGCGCGGCGGATCGGGCGGCACTGGCGCTGAGGGGTCCGCGACGGCGCGCTCATACTTTCGCCTCAGCTCGCTGTAGGCGGCGACCTGCTGGGACAGCTCGGCGGCTTGCAGCCGCAACTGGTCCCGTTGATAGGCTCGCTGCGCGGCTCGAGCGGCGGCCGTTCGGGTGTCCCCCGGCCGCTCCGGGTCGACCGCATCGAGACTGGCCAGTTGACGCTCGACTCGCCGCAGCTCTTCTCTCCAGGTGGCCTCACTCGAGGTATAGTTCGCCAACCGGTTGCGATAGTGGTCGCGCAGCCGCCAGTTCCTCCAGGCGACGGTCTCCCATCCCAGGTCGAGGCCCACAATGGCAATCAGGGCCAGCGCCGTCCGGACCCGCATCCCGATTCGCGGCAATCGAAGCAGCGAGATCGGCCTGGTCAACCAGGACCCGTGCCGTCGAGTCCACCACGGGGCAAACAGCAGGACCACGAGGACAAGAAGGGCGGCCAGCAAGGCGAGCGGGATCAGGAATTCCGCGACCGGGAACAGGGAGAAAAAGCCGAGCGGCGTGAGCGGGGCGAGCTGGTCATCGACCCAGGCCCGCAGAATCGGCAGGGGAGTCAGGTTGCCCAGGCCCACTCCACCCAGCCACTCCTGGAACGGGGACGGCCGGATCGTCCAGATCAGGACCGCCCCAAGAACCAGGAGGATCAACGCGGCGATGAGCCAGCGCGGCAGGATCAACGTGAAGAGCCGCATCGATCGCACCCCCGCATCCAGGCCGATCGTGGTGGGTCGCTCCGTGTGGTGGGTCGCTCCGTTCCGTGGCGACGGGCTCAGCAACAGTGGTCCAATCCCGACCCGTCACTCGCGTTTGCGCGGCGGTCCGGTCTCGATCGGGGTCTCGTCGGCGTTGCCCCAGTCGGACCAGCCCAGGTAGTAGTTGCGGGTGGCGAGGCCCAGCCGCTCGAAGGCGAAGGCGTCGACCGACGCCCGGCCACCGCTCTGGCAGTGGGTGATGACGGGCTCACCCGCCTTGACCCCGGCCCTGGCAAGCCGGGCGCGGAGGGTCGCCTCATCGAGGAACCGGCCGTCCTTGTCCACGAGATCAGACCACTCCACGCGGCAGGCCGTCGGGATCCGCCCGGCGCGCTTCGACCGCCGCTGGTCACCGGTATGCTCCGCCTCGCTGCGCGCGTCGATCACCTGCGCCCCGCCGCGCTCGAGCGCGCGCAGGACATCCGCTCGGGTTGCGAGCCGTTCGGCACGGAAACGGACCCGCAACGAGCGGGGCGCAATCTTCGGGACCTCGGTCGTCGTCGGCCTTCCCTGGTGCTCCCAGGAGGGGAACCCACCGTCGATCAGGCCGACCCGCTCGACACCCAGGTAGCGCAGCAGCCACCAGAGCCGGGCGGCGTCAAGCTGTCGTTTCGCGTCATAGACCAGCACCCGGGTGTCCGGGCCAATCCCGATCGGCTCGATCCACGACTCCCAGGCGGCGCGGTCGGTCAGGCCGCCGGGCCGCGCGGCCAGCGCTTCGGCCGCCCTGGCGTCGACCCAGACGGCGCCGGGGAGGTGCCCCTTGTCGTACTCGCCCCGGGGCCGGGTGTCCAGCAGACGGAGGTCCGGGTCGCCGAGGCGGCGTTGCAATTCGTCGAAGGTCACCAGGAGCGCGGGCGGCTCGGCCGCGATCGCGCGCGTCTCCACCGAGACCAGCGCCGCGATGAGGGCAACGATCCGTGATCGGTTCATGGGATTCGCATCTCCTCATACGCCGCGGAAGTGAACCCAGTCCAGAGGCCAGCTTCCACGAGGTCGCCCCCGTCTTCACGGAACCGCTCGCCGGGGAAGCCGGCCGGTTGCTAGCTCGCCTATTTTCGATCCGCTCGGATCGAGCGTCAATGACCACGTCCGTGAGGACGTGGTTCGGACGGTGCAGCTCACCACGGCCTCTCAAAAACCTGACCGTCTTTGCGCAGCGGTCAGCAGCTTGGCCGAGGTCGCTCGGGACCTGGCGCCGGCCATCACGCTGTTCTTGGGGCCGCCGCGATCGCCCGGCCGATGTATTCCGCGACGCCTCTTGGGTCGTACTGGCTGCCGTGCTGGGCGGCGAGGGCAGCGCCCTGCTCCTCCCACACGCGGCCCACTGCCCGTTCGATCCCCGGGTCGCCGCCGGTGAACTCGTGGACCAGCGCCCTCCATCGCCGCGCCATCGCCTGGACTTCCGGGGTGGCCGGGTCGGTGCCCTTTTCCATCTCGGCACGAACCTGGGCGATCAACTCGGCCCATTCCTCCTGGACTTGCTGGATGCGCTCGGGGCCGATCTCCTGGCCGCGCTTCTGGAGGGACTGCCACTGTTCGGGCGTGTAATAGTTCTCGATCATGGTGATCTCCTCGATCGTTCGGATGAGCTCGTCGGCGGAGACTTCCCCCGCCGTCTGAAGCCGCGCCGCGACCGCTTCCAGCCGCTCGCACAGCCGTTGCTGCAATGCGATCTGATCCCGCAGGCGCGCGATGTGGAGGCGGACCACCTCCTGCGGCGAGAAGCCAGGCCGGTCCAGGCAGCCGCGGATCTCCCCCAAGGAGAACCCCAGTTGCCGGAGCGAGAGCACCTGCTGCAACCGGCCGACGTCACGGGCCGTGTAGAGGCGGTGCCCCGACTCCGTGTGCAGCGATGGCCTGAGCAAACCGACCTCGTCGTAATGATGCAGGGTGCGGACGGTCAAACCTGTCCGCTTCGCCAGTTCGCCCACCTTCAACGCTTCGAACCGCATGGCGATCCCTCCCACCGTGAGCCTGGGGATCCGAGGCCGCGAGATCATGTTACGACCTCACGTTACGTGAGGATCAAGGGCGTCCAAAAGGGATCCAGGGAAAAAAAGTGGGGCAGCCGCCCCACGGGGGGAGAGGCAGCCGAGAGCGGCTGCCCCACCGTCCTCGCCGAGGGTCCTCGGCCGTGGTGCCGGTAGGCTGTCGGCTGCCCCCGAGCACGTTTTGGTTTGGGCCGTGAATGCCCAAGACGCGCCGATTCCTCATGCGGTAAGATGGGAAGCTTGCATGACAACCGGTGGCCCTCCCCTGGCGAATGGGGGCTCCCTCGGCGTTGCCCGGTTCTGCGCGGCGGTGGGGGCCATCGGGACGATGAGGCGAAGCCGAATGATGTCTCAGGGTTGCCCCCCGGCGGTCACCGACCGCTTGACGAGCGAGACGGCGTCATCCCCCCGCTCGTCCGAAAGCGAGTGGCAGGCGCGCCAACTGGCCGACACGATGCCGCACATCGTCTGGACGGCCGAGCCGGACGGCACGGTGGATTATTTCAACGGCCGCTGGTACGAGTACACCGGGATGACCCCCGAGGCGTCGCTGGCGCACCTCGGCTGGCGGTCGGCAGTCCACCCCGACGACCTCAAGCAGTTCTTCCAGGTGAGGGACCCCGCGGTCGGGGAGGGCCAGTTCTTCCAGGCCGACGTCCGGTTGCGGGATCGGCAGGGGACCTATCGCTGGCACATGGTCCGCTCGGTCCCGGTGTGGGATGAGTCCGGGCGGGTTGTGCGCCGGTTCGGGACCGCGACGGACATCGACGATCGCATGCGGGCCGAGGAGGCTGTGCGGGCCAGTGAGGAGCGATTCCGCTTCCTGGCTGAGTCGATCCCGCATATCGTCTGGACCGCGCGCCCCGACGGCTTCCGCGAGTATGCCAGCTCCCGGTTCCTGGGATACCTCGGGCTCTCGCCGGAGCTGATGCAGGGTTGGGCCTGGAGGGAGTGGCTCCATCCTGAGGATCGCCTGCGAGCCATCGACGCCTGGGAGCAGGCCCTGCGCAACCAGACCGAGTATCGGGTCGAATACCGCCTGCGCCACGGTGCCACCACCGGGGAGTACCGCTGGTTCCTCGGTCATGCCCTGCCCCAGCGGGATGCCGCGGGCCAGGTCGTCGGCTGGTATGGTACTGACACGGACATCGACTCGCAGTGGCGCGCCCAGCAGGAGATCGTGCGACTGAATCGCGATCTGCGGGCGCGGGTGGATGAGCTGGAGACTCTCTTTGAAACCATTCCGATCGGCATCGCCATCGCCGAGGATGTCGCCTGCCGCCGCATCCGGGCGAATCGGGCCCTGGAGCGGATGCTGGAGCTGGCACCGGGCTCCAATGCCTCGCTCACGGCACCGCAAGGGGAGCTGCCGCAGAATCACCGGATCTGCCGCAACGGGCAGGAGATCCCGCCCGCGGAACTGCCGATGCAGGTGGCGGCCAGAACCGGTCAGCCCGTCACGGGGATCGAGCTGGAGATCGTCTTCGCCGACGGGCGCAGCCGCTTGCTCTATGGCAATGCCTCGCCGCTGTTCGACGAGGACGGCCAGCCCCGCGGCTCCATCGGCGCGTACTTGGACATGACGGAATGGCGTCGCGTCGAGGCGGCGCTGCGCGACAACGAGGAGCTGTTGCGGCTGGCCATCCAGGCCACCGGGTTGGGACTCTTCGACCGCGACCTCGTGAGCGACGCCCTGCGCTGGTCCGATCGTTGCAAGGCGATCTTCGGCCTGCCGCCGGATGCCGCCATCACCGTGGACGAATTCTACCGCCGGGTGCATCCCGACGACCGAACCCAGGTCCGGCAGGCCCTCGAGCGCGCCCTGGACCCCGCCGGCGACGGGGACTACGACTCCGATTACCGCTGCGTCTGGGACGACGGCAGCGTGCGCTGGGTGACCGCCAGGGGGCGGGTCTTGTTCGAACATCGGCCCGGCCGGCGGCGCGCGGTTCGCCTGGTCGGCACGGCGCAGGACATCACGGCCCGCAAGGATGTCGAGGCGCAATTGCAGGAGGCCAAGGAGGCGGCCGAGATGGCCAACCGGGCGAAGGATCGCTTCCTCGCTGTGCTCAGCCACGAGCTGCGCACGCCGCTGTCCCCGGTGGTCACGGCGGTGGCGCTGCTGGAGATGACACCGGACCTCCCGCCCGAGGTGCAGGACTACCTGGGGATGATCCGCCGCAACATCGCCCTGGAGACCCGCTTGATCGACGACCTGCTGGACCTGAGCCGGGTGATCAGCGGCAAGCTGCGGCTCGACCGCCGGCCGACGCGGCTCAACGACCTGGTGCGGCACGTCCTGGACATCGTCGGCGGCGAGGTCCACGATAAGGAGCTGGCCGTCGAGACCGAGCTGGCCGCCCGGGCCGACCTGGTCGACGCCGACCCGGCGCGGTTGCAGCAGGTCGTGTGGAACCTGGTGAAGAATGCGGCCAAGTTCACGCCGCGGGGCGGCACGATCCGGGTGGCGACCCGGCCGGCCGGCGCGGGCCGGGTCGAGGTCGAGGTTCGGGACACCGGCAAGGGGATCAGCCCGGAGGCCCTCCCCTTCATCTTCGACGCCTTCCAGCAGGGGGACCCGGCCATCACCCAGCAGTTCGGCGGCCTGGGTCTGGGCTTGTCGATCGCCAAGGCGGTCGTCGACCGCCACGGCGGCACGATCCGGGCCACCAGCGCGGGCCCCGGTCGCGGATCCGCCTTCACCGTGACGCTCCCCGTGCTGCCGTCGACCCAGGACGATTCTGAGGAGGCCGGCGCGGGACCCATCAGCGGACCGGCCGGGCGGATGCGGGTGCTCTTCATCGAGGACCATGTCGATACCGCCCGAGCGATGGTCAAGCTGCTGGAGCGCGCGGGCTACCAGGTGGTTTGGGCCGACTGCGTGGCGGCGGCACTCCAGCGCGCCGCATCCCAGTCCTTCGACGTGGTCGTCAGCGACCTGGGCTTACCCGACGGGACCGGCTACGACTTGATGCAGGAACTCAAGACCCGCTACGGCGCCCGCGGCATCGCGCTGAGCGGCTTCGGGATGGAAGGCGATATCCACCGCGGCCGTGAGGCCGGCTTCCGCGAACATCTGGTCAAACCTGTCGATGTCGCCACGCTGGATCAAGCCATCCGCCGCGTCGCGCGCCTGCATCACCGCGGGTAGTCGTCCCTCGGAGCCAGCGAGTCGAGAAGGACTTCCTCATGAATCTATTCAGATTCAAATATAATTTTGATTTTCCGCTTCTTCGTGGGTTTCGTGGACGATTCTCTTTCCTAAACTAAACTCTGGAGCCTCGCGTCAGGGATCGCCGGACAGAGCCGGCTCTTACGAAAGAAACCTGCGAGCGAGGGCTTCGGCGGTCGATCTGCTCGAAGAAGTTTAGTTTTCTGGCTCTTCCGGGTTTTGTGTGGGTACCGATATGTGGACTGACGTCCACAATCCGATGGCCAACGCCTAGAAAACAAGGCGTTTTCGCGGCTTCAGTCGGGGTAGAGA
>JAJPJC010000431.1 GCA_021324445.1 Isosphaeraceae bacterium | reverse complement strand
TGTAGGGTGGGTGAAACCCACCGATCTTCAAGCCCGCCAAGGCCTTCCGGTGGTGGGTTTCACCCACCCTACAACGGTTCGACCAGGCTTGTGGAACAGACTCTGAGCTCTCAGAAGCAATCCGGAATGTCCTGAGGGGCCGGTCTGCATTCATGGGCACTCACACACCCGAACCCGGCTCGCTCGTGCACGTGATCTTCCGCTATGTAACAGAATGCCTCAGCTCTTGCGTTTTCTAAATGCACCGATGCGCGGGATTGCCCGTCTTTCGGCGCAAGTCACAAAGTGGTGTGGACATAAGAAAGCGAACGAAATCTCGGCCCGCGCAATCGATCCTGTCCGAGCCCCAGCCATCGAGATCAACCCAACTGCCGCAACCTGTCGAGGCCATGATGAATGAGCCCGAGCGAGCCCATGGGCCGAAGAGTCCGAGTCCCTCGCCGACCATCGAGGGCATCAGCGCGGTCACCCTGGCCACGGACGACATGGCCCGTGCGGTCCGCTTCTATCGCGGCCTCGGCTTCGCCGTCCGCTCGGGTGGCGAGCGGTCCTCATTCACCAGTCTGCATGCGGGCTCGGGCTATCTGAACCTGATGGCCCGGCCCGGCTCGGGCCCGCACCCGGGGTGGGGCCGGGTGATCTTCTACGTCTCCGACGTCGATGCGTTCTACGCCCGCGCCCTCGCCGCCGGCCTCCAGCCCGAGACCGCTCCCGCGGATGCACCCTGGGGCGAACGCTTCTTCCATCTGACCGACCCGGACGGTCACGAACTCAGCTTCGCCAGGCCGCTCTCGGCCGCCGCTGGAATGGCGGACGCTCCTGCTGGGCCATCCCCCAGACGATGACGTTCCAGAAGGTAGGAGCAGGCCCCGGCCGGACGCCGGTACAGCTCCCAAGAAACGGGACCGCCCCGAGCCTTCGCGATCGCTACCAGCACGGGGCGGCCCAAGTCGTCGTTTGCCCGGCCGAAAGCGACTCGTCCGGGGCAGGCGGGCGGCCGGTCCAGTCCGGTGCGGAATCTACCGCGCCGGCAGGGCTGCGGCCACGCGGAACCCGAGGTAGTCGTACCGGCCCCCCGGCGTGTCCCAGTAGCGGTCCGCCGGCCGGCAGTACCCCGGGAGGTTGTACCAGCAACCGCCCCGGATCACCCGGCGCGGGGCCTCCTTCACATTGCGCGGGTCTTCCTTCGGTGACGACTGGTAGAACTTCGCGTCAAACCAATCATCACACCACTCCCAGACGTTGCCGAGCATGTCGTACAGCCCGAACGCATTCTCCTGCTTTTGACCCACCGGGTGCGTTGCGCTGCCGGAGTTCTTGGAATACCACGCGACGCGGTCCAGTTCCGCGGGGTCGTCACTCGCCCCATAAAGCCCCCCCGTGCCGGCCCGGCAAGCATACTCCCATTCCGCCTCCGTGGGAAGACGGTAGCTCCGCTTCTGCTCCTTCTCTTGCTGGTTCAGCCAACTGAGAAACGCCAAGGCGTCGTCATGGCTCACGCAGACGACCGGGTGGTCTTCGCCCTGATCGAACCCGGGACTTCGCCACTTGTCGTCGGTCTTGTGGCCGCTGCTCTCGATGAACCGGCGGAACTGGCCCACCGTCACCGGGTGGGCGGCCAGGTAGAACGGCCGCGTGATCTTGACCGGGTGCTGGGGCTGCTCCCAGTCCAACCACTCGCCTTTCGCGTCGGGAAACTGCTTCAACAGCAAGTCGATCTGCTGCTTCGTCGAGCCCATCCCGAACTTGAACTCGCCGGGCTCGATCCGCACCAGCGTCATGCCGAGGGAGTTGGTGAACCGGGGAGCAGGAAGGGGAGCCTGACGTCGAGGCGGCGCCGCACCATCCTCTCGACTGGCCCGGGGAGCAGGAGCGGGCGCGGACGTGGTTGCCAGCGCGGCGGCGAGCCGTTCGGCCAGTACGGCGGCGTCGGCGGGGTGAACGGAGGGATCCTCCTCGAAACACGATTCGAGCAGGTCAATCAGTCCGGACGACATTCCCCGGGCCTCGAGGCCCTGATGCCACCACTTGCTACAGGTCGGCCGCCCCTGGCCCAGGTTGCCCGTGAGGATCTGGTGCCAGATGACGCCGAGGGCGTGGACGTCATCCCAGGGGTCGGGCTCGGCACCGTGCAACTGGCGTGGGGATGCGTACATCGGCGTACACGAGCCGCGCACGAGGCTGGTCATCATGTAGCCAACGCTCGCGCCCCGGCGCGACACCTGGACCGCCTGTGCCGAGGCGATCCCGCCGATCCCGAAATCGGCGATCTTGAAGACGACTTGCCCATCCACGCGCTGGGTCAGGATGTTGGCCGGCTTCAGGTCGCGGTGAATGATCCTGGGCGTGAGCCGGTGGAAGTACCCGACGGTCTCGCACAGCCGGAGCACCACGCGAGCGGCCTGTTCGGGGGTCGGCCGGGAGCCGTCGCGGTGCCATTCCAGGATCAACCCCGCGAGGTCGCCCCCCTGGACGTACTCGTACTGCAAGCACGGCGGGTCGGCGCTGAGGTAGGTCTGCTCGAGCGCGACGATTCCCGAGTGCCGGCCCTGCTTTCGGACCTGGGCGCAGACCTTGGCCTCATGGGTCAGGAGCCGTTGCCGGGCCGAGGGGTCGATGCAGAACTTCAGCGCGACCGGCTCGAAGCCCTCGAACTGGTAGGCATGCACCGCCTTCCAGACCTCGCCGAAGCCGCCGGTGCCGAGGAGCTCGGCGAGCACCCAATCGACCCCCGGGAGTGGTCGGTCCCCCGGCTTGAACAGCGGCATCCGCGTCGGCAGGAAGGGCAAGAGGTCCTCCCCCTTGCGCAGGACCAGGCCGGCCGGCACCGTGGTCCCGGTCGGGTCGTCCGGCCGGCGGAGCGAACGCCGGACCGCCGCGGGGACCTGCTTCAAATAGCCGGCGACCGCGTTCCGGCGCTCGGGCGGCGCGTCGGGGGCGATCTCCCGCACGACTTCCTCGATCTGCTCGCTCAGGTCGTCACCGACCGATTGCGCGAGCGCTGCCAGCTCGGCACACCGCTTGTCGGCTTCCTGAGCCTTGCTCCAATCCTCCCAGGCGTTGTTCGCAATCTCGGGCAGCGCATCGAGCAAGATGTCGCCGAGCACCCCGCCGCCGACCGCGTTCAGGATGGCCTTGCCGATCGCCTTCAACAAAACGAGTGGTGTGCGCATCAGACGTCGTGCTCTCAGCGGAGATTCCTTGCGTCGCCAACCGATTCGCTCGCGAACTTTCCAGCACTGGCGCGGCCATGACCATGTACGGCTTCGGTGAGGTGGTCGATCGCGACGGGGATCGATCGCCCAATATTATAAACTGGCAATCCATTCGTCACGAGGGGGTCACTTATTTGGAACCCCAGCAACTCTCCCATGATTCCGAGGAGGGTCGGCACCGACCCCGCTGGAACGGCAACCGGGTCCGCCACCGACACCCGACCTTGGCGCCGTGGTCGATCGCGCCGAGGCGAATCCGACCCCATTATGGGTCAGCGAGCCATTCGTCGCCAGCAGGTCGTTTATTGGACCGCCACACCGCTGGACCGCACTCTCTGCGCCCCAGTGAGTCGGCGTCCGCCGGCCGCGCCGACCGCTACGGAGACGCATCACCGAACGAATTCTTGGATGCACGCCAACTCCATCGCCTGGTCGCCGGAAGACGGGGACCTGATCGTCTCCCTGCGCGCCCAGGACTGGGCGATCAAGATCGATTACGCCGACGGGACCGGCGACGGCCACGTCCTCTGGCGGCTGGGGCCGGGGGGCAACTTCCGGATCAATGCCACGGGCCCCTCCCCGTGGTTCACGCACCAGCACGACGTGCGCGTGATCAACAACAACACGCTGGCGCTGTACGACGACGGCAACGTCCGCCACAGTAAGGACCCGCAAGCGACCAGCCGCGGACAGGAGCTGGTCCTCAACGAGCAGACCAGGGTGGCGACGCTGGTGGTCAATGCCAACCTGGGCACATACAACGCCGCCCTGGGGAGTGCGCAGATGCTACCCAACGGGAACCTCGACTTCGATTCCGGGATTGTCGAGCAGACCGTCGAGGTGCTTCCGAATGGTAAAAATTTTTATGTGCTTAAAATGAATATGTACGGGGCCCAGTATCGCTCCTACATGTACGCCAGTCTCTACGGCAACCCCGCGGACAGTTCCTTGCCCTCGACGCCGATCTCCCCCCCGCTCGAGCGGCGTCTGGAGAAGCTGGAGCGCCAGGCGGCGATCCGCCAGGCCCGCCAGGTCGTCCCACGGCACCACGGCGTCCCGTCCGCCTCCAGGGCCTCACGCGACTCCGGCCGCCGCAACCACCACCACGGCTGACCCCACCGCGCTGACGACCGACCCTCCGGGTGAAATCCACGAACTCTCGACTGGCGGATCGTCGCCGGTGCGCTTCCTGTGTCCACCCCGGGAGTAGGACCGGCGAGCCGCTCCCGGCGGGACGCTCGGGTTCCGTCTGGCCATGATGGGACGGTCCATGGCCGATGGCGAACGCCGTCGGGGCGCGCTCGCCATCGGCCATGGTTGCGGCCCGGACCCGCTCAGGACGCCGTGCTGGCGCTGCCGGTCAGGTACGACCAGCCGGAGGAATTGTGGCCCCAGGCGGCGCCCCAGGTGAAGACCATGTCGACGAACCCGGCGTGGGCCTTGGCGATCGATGTCACGCCGCTGTCCAGGAAGGTCCAACCGGTCCCGACCCGGTACTCGTACAGGTTGCCCCCGTTGAGCAGCAGGTCGATCATGTAATTGCCGTTCTGGTCGGTGCCGGTGGTGACCGCGGCCACGCCCGAAGCCAGGAAATCCGAGACGCCCGACGCATCGTTGAACCAGTAGGCGGAGCCGCCCGTGGTCACGTAGTCGGTGACCCCCTGCTGGCCGGCGCTGATCGAGCGGACTCCCGAGGCGATGGAGTGCCAGCCGCTGCTGTCGCTGATCTCAACCGCCACGCCATAGTAGAAGACCACGTCGACCATGTTCACGCCGATCTTGTCGGTGCCCGCGTCGATCGAGGCGCCGCTGCCCGCGAGGGAGTTCCACCTGCCGGTGGAATCCACGTATTCCCAAACCTCCTCGTTGACGAACAGCACGTAGGAGACCCCCTGGCCGGCCTTGGCGCTCTTGACTCCGCTCCCGAGGTAGTTCCACCACGGTCCGTCGATACCGAACCCCTCGTGGTATTCGTAGGCGAGGCCGCCGGTGGTCACAACGTCAATCATGGCCTCGCCACGGTTGTCGATGGACTGGTCGCTGATCGAGGCGATCCCCGAGGCGATGAGGGTCGAGCCGGACGGGGTGAACGCGTCGAGGTTGCCGTTGGTCTGGAGCACGAAGCTCGTCTGTAATGCGGAGGTGGCGCCGGCCGGGGTCATGGCCTGATCGTTCTGGTCGGCGATCCGCTGGACCTGGTAGCCGTTGAGGTAGACCGTCTGGCCGGCGACGAGATTGCCGATCTCCCCGTTGGTTCCACCATCAGCCCAGCCTTCAGTCTTGTAGCCGCCGTTGGGATCGGTCACCGCGTTGGCCAGCTCCTGGGACGCGACCTCCGTGAACTGGCCCATCGCGCTGCTCCACCCATAGCCCGCGTTGCCGTTCGTGCCGAACGCGCCCGAACAGGCGATCACGGCGTAGTGGATGTCCACAGGCTGGCCGGACGCATTGGTGCCGGCGAAGGCCCCGTGGTAGCCCATGAAGCTCTGACTGGTCCCGAAGCTCGTGGTCACCTCCACGTAGGGATCCGTGAAGATGACGTAGAGGCGGTTGCTGTCCGGCGCCGCGAGGGTACCGTTGTCGATGAACGCCTGGAGGGTGCTCCGCAACTGACTGTCGGAGACGTCATAGTTAGTGTACGGCTCGCCCGCATTGGCCAGGGCGATCTTGCCACCGGTGAAGCTGCCGCGGCCGACGCCGTAGCCGTCCTTGTTGAGCATGTCCATGTAGGAGCTGTTCACAACGTTGTTCAGAAATCCCTCCAGGTAGCCGGTCTGGCCGTAGTAGTAGGAGTTGGTGTACCAGTTGGCGCCGTAGTAAAGGGCCTGGACCTCGACATTAGGCAGCACGGCACCGCCGTGGTAAGTGACCGTCAGCAGTTGCCGGCCTTCGAGACCCTCGAGGGAGGGCCGGACCTGTCGCCGCCGCGGGGTGCTGCGCTGGGAGCGTCCCGTCAGTCCGTGGCCCGTGATCCGCTGGCTGAGAGTCCGAAACATGAGCTGAGTCTCCTGTGATGTCAAGCCTCGTGACGCAATGGGGGACTTCCGCGCTGCACCTCCAGGGCCCCCGGCGCGGACAACGACCCGGGCGCCGGACTCGGCGCGGCTCGGCGCGGCCATCACACGATGACCTGCGGCGCGACGTGGCGAGGTGAGTTGTGGGAGGAACCCAGCCCCGGCTGGACACGGCTGCGAATCGAATGGAACTGATCCCTCCCCAGTCCTCAACGCCATCGCCGACCGCTCCGGACACCGCGGCCCAGAAATCCGGCCGGTCGGGTTGGGATCGTCTCGGCCGTCGGGCGCTCCCGGTCCCGCGCGGATGGCGGTATACTCGGCATCGATCTGAGTGTGGAGTGATTGCGTGGACAGTGCGGGGAGCGGACGGAGGCCCTCACGATGGACGAGCCGGGCTTTGCCGAACTGGTCGAGCGGGCCCGGCGCGGGGACGCGGAGGCCGCGCGGCTGCTGGTCGAGCGCTACGAGTCGGCCATCCGCCGCCAGGTCCGCTTCGCCCTCCGGGACAACCGGCTGCGGCGGGTGCTCGGCGAGACCGACCTCTGCCAGTCGGTGCTGGGCCAGTTCTTCGTGGGCCTGTGGGCCGGCCGGTTCGAGTTCGACGGGCCCGAGCAGCTCG
>JAJPJC010000025.1 GCA_021324445.1 Isosphaeraceae bacterium | reverse complement strand
TCGCTGCGCAGGACCAGCGTGTTGACGAACAGGCCGATCAGGCCCTCCAGCTCCGGGTGCGTCCGCCCGGCCACTGGCGTGCCCACGGCCAGATCGGTCTGACCCGAATAGCGGTGCAAGAGGACCTGGAAGGCCGCCAGCAAGGTCATGTACAGGGTCGCTCCCTCCTGCCGGCCCAGCCCCCGCACCGCCTCCAGCAGCGGCCGGGGCAGGGAGGCCGTCCGCAGGCCACCCCGCTGGCTGGGCACCGCCGGCCGCGGCCGGTCGGTGGGCAGCTCCAGGTCGGGCAGGCCGGCGAGCCGGCCCGCCCAGTAATCGAGCTGGGCCTGAAGGACTTCGCCTTGCAGCCAGTCGCGCTGCCAGGCGGCATAGTCGGCATACTGGATGGCCGGCTCGGGCAGCGGCGACGGCTCGCCGGAGCGGAACGCCTCATAGAGGGCCGAGACCTCGCGGACCAGCACGCCGAGCGACCAGCCGTCGGCGATCCCGTGGTGCAGGACCACGACGGCGATGTGCTCCAGCTCGGCCAGGCGGAGCAGCCCGGCGCGGACCAGCGGACCGCGGGCCAGGTCGAAGGGGCGCGCGGCCTCCTCGTGGATGCGACGCAGCGCCCGCGGCTGGCGCTGATCCTCGGGCCAGGTGCTCAGGTCCTCCACCGGCAGGGGCAGCTCGAGCCGCTCGGCAATGACCTGGCGCGGGACGCCCGCCTCGGCGACCAGGGTGGTGCGCAGGGCCTCATGGCGGCGGACGACCTCGTTGAGGGCCCGCTGGAGGGCGGCCACATCGAGGGGGCCCTCGAGCCGGATGGCGGCCGGCATATTATAGGCGGCGCTGGCGGGATCCACCTGGTCGAAGAACCAGAGACGCCGCTGGGCGAAGGAGGCCGGCAGCGAGCTGTCGCGCCCCACCCGCTCCAAGGGGGGCGCATGCGGAGCGGCTCCGTCCGACAGGCCACGCTGGATGAGTCGCGCCAGGCCGGCGATGGTCGGTTCGTCGAGGAAATCCTTGAGCGGGACCTCGACGTCGAAGGTGTGGCGGGCGCGAGCCAGGAGCCGGATGGCCACGAGCGAGTGGCCGCCGCGCTCGAAGAAGTTGTCGTGGGCACCGAAGCGGTCTCCCCCGAGCACCTCGGCCCAGATCTCGGCCAGCGCCACTTCGATCGGCCCGCGGGGCGGAAGGACGCCCGGGGAGTCGGCGAACCGGGCGCGGCCGGGATCCGGCAGGGCCTGGCGGTCGACCTTGCCGTTGGGCGTCCGCGGCAGTGCGTCGAGGTCGACGAACACCGAGGGGATCATGAACTCGGGGAGCCGGCTCAGCAGCCAGCCCCGCAGTTCGGCGGCGGGGATCGCGTCCCCGCCCGCGCGCGGGACGACGTACGCCACCAGGCCCAGCTCCCCGGTCGCATCCGGGCGGGCCGCGACCGCCACGGCGCGCACGCCCGGGTGACGCCCCAGCGTGGACTCGATCTCGCCAAGCTCGACGCGGAACCCACGGACCTTGACCTGGTCGTCCACTCGCCCCAGGCATTCCAGGGTCCCGTCGGGCCGCCACCGGGCGCGGTCACCGGTCCGGTAGAGGCGACGGCCGGGCTCGACTCCGAAGGGGTCGGGAAGGAACCGCTCGGCCGTCAGCCCGGCGCGGCCGCGGTAGCCCCGCGCCAGGCCGGCCCCCCCGATGTACAGCTCGCCGGTCACACCCAAGGGGACGGTCCGGAGCCGATCGTCCAGGACATACAGCCGCGTCCCGGCGATCGGCTGGCCGATCGAGACCGGCGCCGCGCCGGGCTCGACGCGACACGCCGACGACCAGATGGTCGTCTCGGTCGGCCCGTAGACGTTCCAGAGCGCGGCTCCTTTCCCCAGCAGGCGGTCCGCCAGCGCGCGCGGCAGCGCCTCGCCGCCGCAGAGCATGGTCAGCCCCGGCTTGCCCGGCCAGCCGGCTTCCAGCAGCAGCCGCCAGGTGGCGGGCGTCGCCTGGAACACGGTGATCTCGGGCGCGGCCAGCCGCCCGGCGAGGCGGCTGCCGTCGGCGGCCACGTCGCGGTCGACCAGCTCGACGCGGGCGCCGACGATCAAGGGCAGGAAGATCTCCAGCGCCGCGATGTCGAAGCAAAGCGTCGTGACCGCCAGCAGCCCGTCGCGCTGCGTGATCCCGAGCAGTCCCCGCATCGATTCGAGCAGGTTGGCCAGCGCGCCGTGGGTGACCTCGACCCCTTTGGGCAGGCCAGTCGAGCCCGAGGTGTAGATGACATAGGCGAGGTTGTGGGGCCCCACGATGTCGGGGAGGTCCTCGTCAGACTCACTCGCGAAGGCTTCGCGTTCGCGATCGAGGTAGACGACCGAGGCCGACGAGATGGAGAGACGGTCCAGCAGGTCGGACTGGGTCAGGAGGACCGCGACCTCGGCGTCGTGGAGCATGAAGGTCAGCCGCTCGGCCGGGTAGGCCGGGTCCAGCGGCACGTAGGCCCCGCCTGCCTTGAGCACGGCCAGCAAGCCGATGACCAGTGCCGGCGACCGCTCGGCGCAGAGGCCCACCAGGACCTCGGGGCCGACGCCCAGGCCGCGGAGGCGGCGGGCCAGCCGGTTGGACCGAGCGTCCAGCTCGGCGTAGGTCAGACGACAGTCCCCGCACGCCACCGCCACCGCCTCGGGCGTTCGCCGCGCCTGCGCCGCGAAGAGCCGGTGCACGCGGGCGTCCACCGGTTCCTCCGCACGCCAGGTGGGGATCCCTTCCCGCAGGCGACTTCGCTCCGGAGCGGTCAGCAGGGGCAGCTCCGCCAACCGCGCCTCTGGGTCCGCCGCCATCGCCGCCAGCACCGCCTCCAGGTGGCCCAGCAGATGCTCGACGGCATCGGTCTCGATCCGACCTGCCTCGTGGCGGATCGTCAGCTCCAGCTCCGCGCCGGGAGTCGCCGCGAGCATCAGCGGGTAATGCACCTGCTCGAAGCTCTCGGCCTCGACCAGCCGCAGGCCACCCCCCGGCTCGGCCGACCAGAGCCCGGTCTCCGCCGGGTAGTTCTCATACACCACCAGGCTGTCGAACAACGCCGACCCCGCCGCGATCCCGGTGCAGGCCTGGATCTCCGCCAGCGGCACGTGCTCGTACTGCCGCAGCTCGGCCAGCCGCTGCTGGACCTCCCGCAGCCACACCCCCACCGGGGCATCCGGCTCCGCCCGCAGCCGCACCGGCACCGTATTGATGAACAGGCCCACCATCCCCTCGGCGCCGGCCAGCTCCACCGGCCGGCCCGCCATCGTCGCCCCGAAGATCACCTCATCCTGGCCGCTGTAGCGGCTCAAGAGCACCGCCCAGGCCCCCAGCACCACGCAGCCTGGCGTCACCCGCTCGCGCCGCGCCAGCCGCTGCAACGCGGCCGTGGCGCCGGCCGAGAGCCGGCGCCGGCACTCGCCGTAGCGCCGCTCCACGCCCGGCGGGGCCGGGCCCCGGTCGATGCCCAGCGGTGTCGCCGCCGTCCAATCGCCCAGTTGCCCTCGCCAGAAGGCCCGCGCCGCCGCAGCGTCCTGCCGCAACAGCCAGGCGATGTAGTCCTGGTAGGGCCGACGCGCGGGAAGCTGAGGGACCTCCCCGCGCACGAAGGCCGTGTAGGCGGCGAACACCTCGCCGAGCACCAGCGCCATCGACCAGCCGTCGAGCAGGGCGTGGTGGCTACTCCAGACGACCTCCCAATCCCGCTCGCCCAGGCGGCACACGGCCAGCCGCATCAACGGCGGCTGGTCCAGGTCGAAGCCGCGACGCCGGTCCTCGGCCAACCAGGCCCAGCGCCGCCGCTGCTGCTCGTCGGCAGCCTGGCCGCGCCAGTCCTCCTCGTGCCAGGGGAGCACCACTCGCCGCCAGACCACCTGGAGCGGCTCGCCCCCCTCCCGCCAGAGGAAGCTGGTCCGCAGGGCCGCGTGCCGCTCCAGCACCTGCTGCCAGGCCCGCCGCAGTGCCGACGCGTCCAGCGCCCCCTCCACCCGCCAGGCGAGCTGCACCACGTAGTCGCCTCCGTGGGGCGCCAGCAGGCTGTGGAACAGCAACCCTTCCTGAAGCGGCGCCAGCGGGTACAGCGCCTCCACGACCTCCCAGCCGGGCCGGCTTCCCCCCTCGCGCCCCAGCCGCATCCGCAGTCCGTCCAGCTCGGCCTGGCCCAGCCCGGCCATCGGGAAGTCCGACGGCGTCCATCCCCCCGCCGCCGGCGACTCGCAGTACTCGATCAACTCCGCCAGCCGCTGGAGGTACCGCTCCGACCACCGCCGCACCGTCGGTTCGTCGTGGCGGGCGCCGTACGACCAATGCACCTGGAGCCGGCCGCCGGTCACCTGAGCAACGATCTCCACCAGGTGGGACCGCCGGCCCTCCGGGGCGACCGCCGCGCCGGTCGGCTCCGCGGCCAACGCCCAGGTCCCACCGGTCGCCTGGCCCGCCGCGACCTGCCCCAGGTAGTTGAACACCACCTCCGCCGCCGGTGCCTCCGCCAGCGCCCCGCGGGTCGCCTCCTCGCCCAGGTAGCGCAGCACCCCGTAACCCAGGCCGTTCCCGGGCACGGCCCGGAGCTGCTCCTTGACCGCCTTGAGTGCCTCCGCCGGGGCCGCGCCCGCGCCCAGTTCCAGCACCACCGGATAGAGGCTGGTGAACCACCCGACCGTCCGCGACAGGTCCAGGCCCCGGCCCACCGGCTCGACCTCGCGGCCGTGACCCTCCACGTCGATCCGATGCTCCGACCGCCCCGTCCACTCCGCCAGCACCTGGGCCATCGCCGACAGCAATACCTCGGGGACCGTCATGCGGTAGGCGCGCGGTGCCTCCCGCAGCAGCCGGTCGGTCAGCTGGGCCGTCAGCTCCACCGTGATCGTCCGCAACGACTCCCGGCCGTTGTGCTCCCCCGGACGGTCAACCGGCAAGGACGCCGACGGCCGCCGGGCCTGCTCCAGCCACCACGCCGCCTCCTGTCGCAACGCCGCCGATTCCGCATAGGCCCCCAGCGCGACAGCCCACTGGCCGAACGAGCTGGTCGGGCTGCCCAGGTCGATGGGCCGCCCGGCGGCGACCTGACTGTAGGCGGTCTCCAGGTCCTCCATCAGCACCCGCCAGGAGACGACGTCGACGGCCAGGTGGTGGATGACCAGCAACAGCCGACCTGGCCGGTCGGGCCCCAGGTCGAACCAGGCGACGCGCCAGAGGGGGCCGGCCTCGAGGTCGAGGCTGGCCTGGAGGTGGTCGGCGTGGGCACGGACGGCCCGCGCCTGGTCGTCGGCCGGCATCGCCGCGAGGTTGACGCAGGCCAGTGGTGGGGGGCCTGCGGGAGCCTCGAGCAGGTGTTGCTGCCAGCCGTCAGGCCCGCGGCGGAACCGCAGCCGCAGGGCATCATGGCGCTGGGCCAGGTGCGTCAGCAGCGGCTCGAGCCAGGCCGGGTCGAGGGCGGCGCGGACCTCCAGCAGCAGGGCCTGGTTGTAGTGGTGCGGCCGGGGCAGGTCGAGGGCAAAGAACCAGTGCTGGATGGGGGTCAACGGCAAGGGGCCGGCGGTGGGGGCCGGCGCCGCGACCGGTTCGGGCGGGGCCTGGTGTTCCAGCGCGGCGGCCAGCGCCGCGATCGTCGGGTGCTGGAACAAGAGGCGGGGGGTCAATCCCAGTCCGCTGCGCCCGGCCCGCGTGATCACCTGGAGGCTGAGCAGGGAGTCGCCCCCCAGCTCGAAGAAGTTGTCGTGGGCGCCGACGCGATCGACGCCCAGCACCCCGGCCCAGATCCCGGCGAGCACCTCCTCCACCGGCGTCCGGGGCGCCACATAGGCCTGACCCAGCTCCGGTCGCGCCCGGTCCGGTGCCGGCAGGGCCTGGCGGTCGACCTTGCCGTTGGGCGTCAGCGGCATGGCCTCGAGCACCACGAACGCCGAGGGGATCATCGGCTCGGGGAGCGTTCTCCGCAAGAATTGACGCAGCTCCGAGGTCGACGGCGCCGGGCTGTCCGCACGGAGCGTCAGGTAGGCGATGAGTCGACGAGCGTCGGGGGCGTCCTCCCGGGCCACGACGGCGGTCTCACGCACCGCGGGATGCCGCGCCAGCGCCTCCTCGACCTCTCCCGGCTCCACGCGGTAGCCCCGGATCTTGACCTGGCGGTCGGCCCGGCCGAGGTACTCGAGGTTGCCGTCGGGCCGCCAGCGGGCCAGGTCGCCCGTGCGGTAGAGCCGCCCGCCCGGCTCGTCGCCGAACGGGTCCGGCACGAACCGCTCGGCCGTCAGCCCCGGCCGGCCCAGGTAGCCCCGCGCCACCCCGGCGCCGCCGATGTACAACTCGCCCGAGAAGCCGGCCGGCACAGCCCGGAGCCGCTTGTCCAGGACGTAGAGCCGCGTCTGGGCGATCGGCCGGCCGATCGGGATCGGCCCGGCGATCGCCTCGTCGCTGGGGACGCGGTAGACGCAGCAGCCCACGACCGTCTCGGTCGGGCCGTACTCATTGACCAGCACGGTCTCAGGTGCCCACTGCCGCCAGAAGGCGATATGCTCCGGCCGCAGGGGCTCCCCGCCGATGACGAACGCGCGGGTCTTGCCGGCCGCCTCGCCGGGGTCCAGTTGCTCGCCGAGCCACCGGAGATGGGCCGGGGTCAGCTTGACCAGGCTGTAGCCGCCAGTTCGCCGCAGGGCTTCGCTGAGCGGCTCGACGCCCCGCCCCTCGGCGAGCAGGTCCACGCGGCGGCCGGCGACCAGCGGCACGAAGAGTGCGGTGATCGTCAGGTCGAAGGAGATCGACGAATGGACCGGCGCGCCCTCCCCCTGACTGACGCCGTAGGCGCGCACGGCCCAGCTCAGGTAGTTCGCCAGGCCCCGATGATGGATCATGGCCCCCTTGGGCTTGCCGGTCGAGCCCGAGGTATAAATCACGTACGCGAGGTTGTCCGGCCCCGCGCCGCCGGGGAGGTTGGTCTCCGCCCGGGGCTCGGCGCGCTCCCAGTCGCGATCGAGGCAGACGACCGAGGCGAACGTGGCCGGGAGCCGGCCGATCAGCTCGGACTGGGTGAGCAAAACCGGGGCGCCGGCGTCCTCGAGCAGGAAGGCCAGCCGCTCGGCCGGATAGGCCGGGTCCAGCGGCACATACGCCCCGCCCGCCTTGAGCACCGCCAGCAGGCCGACCACCAGGGCCGGCGAGCGTCCCGCGCAGACGCCGACCAGGACCTCGGGTCCGACCCCCAGGGCGCGGAGCCGCCGGGCCAGGCCGTTGGCCCGCGCATTGAGCTGGCGATAGGTGAGCTCCCACCCGGCCCCGGCCAGGGCGACGGCGTCCGGGCTCCGCCGCGCCTGCGCCTCGATCCAGCGATGGACCAGGCCCGGCCCATCCTGCGGCGCGCCCCCGCGCTCCTTCAGCAGCCGCGCGGCCAGGGCGCGCTTCTGCTCCAGCGTTAGCCCGGTTCGACTTGCACTCGCATGACTCATCCGTATCTCCTCACTCGACCAGGCCGCGAAGGGCAAGGGGCCCGGGCCCCCGTTCTCGAGGTTCGAATTCCAGATTCCAAGTTCCAGATTCCAAACAGCATGATCAAACTCATTGGAATTTTTATATATTATAATATAAATATTATATTTGGAATCTGAAATGTGAAATCCGGAATCCACAATCCGGCACAGTGGTCCCGCCGCAGCGCAAGCCGCCGGTGCATGGTGGGATTCCGGCCGGACGAGCGTCTCAGCTCAGGCGATCGATCAGGGTGTCGAGCTCCTCTTCCGAGAGACGATCGATGTCCAGATCGAGCAGCGTGGATTCGCCCGGGAGGCGGTTCCACTGCCCGATCAGTTGGTCCTGCTCGCTCTCCAGCATCACGGGCAGCTCGGCGAGGCGCTGCTGGGGGTCGGCGGCCATGGCCGCGAGCAGATTGTGCAGATGTCCCAGGACCCGCTCGATGAGGGCCGGATCGAATCGGCGCGGGTCGAAGCCGATCTTGAGCCCGAGCGGGTCGCCGGGCAGGGCGGTGAGGGCGATCGGGTAATGGGCCCGCTCGCGGTTGCTCGCTGCCTCGATCCCGAGCCGGCCGGCGCGCTCGTGCAGGGAGGCCATGAACGGCAGGTTTTCGACGGTCACGATGCTCTCAAATAAAGGCGTCCCGGCCGGGACGCCGCTCCAGGCCCGGATGCGGGCCAGCGGGATCGACTCGAAGCGGCGGAGCTCGACCACCTGGGCTTGCAGCGCGTGGAGCCACGGGAGCAGGCGGGCCTGCTCGGGCACCGCGACGCGGAGCGGCAGGACATTGATGAACATCCCGATCATCGTCTCCACGCCGGCCAGCTCGGGGGGCCGGCCGGAGACCGTCACGCCGAAGAGGACCTCGCTCCGGTCGCTGTACCGGCTCAGCAGCAGGGCCCAGGCCCCGTGGATGAGCGTGCTCACGGTGAGCTGTTGCGCACGGGCCACGGCCTGGAGCGTGGTCGTCACGTCGGCCGGCAGCCGGATTTGCCGCTCCGCTCCGGCCGCCGGGGCGGCGGCGCGGCCCGCGGGCGCGAGCCCGTCCAGCCCCAGCGGCGTCGCCGCGCTCACGCCGCGGAGGGCCTGTCGCCAGTAGGCCGCGGCCGGCTCCTCATCCTGCTCGTCCAGCCAGGCGATGTAGTCGCGGAACGGCCGGCTCGGCGCGGGTGCGGGCTCGCCACCCCAGCGGATCGCCTGGTAGATGTCGAGGATCTCGTGGAGCAGGACCGGCAGGCACCAGCCGTCGATCATGACATGATGGAGACTCCAGACCAGTTGGTGGACATCCTCTGCGAGCCGGAGGAGGGCCAGCCGCGACAAGGGCGGCTGGGAGGGGACGAAACCCCGGCGGTGGTCCGCGTCCAGGTAGGACTCCAGTCGCTTCTCCTGCTCAGCGGGCGTCAGTCCGCGCCAGTCCTGGTACTCCAGCGGCGGCTCGGCCCGGCGATGGACGACCTGGTACGGGCGGTCGAACTCGGTCCACTGGATCGTCGACCGAAGTGCCGGGTGTCGCGCCACCAGCCGCCGCCATGACACCTCGAGGGTGGCCAGGTCGAGTTCACCCCGGATCCGGCAGAGGAACTGCTCGACGTAATGGCCGGCCTCGGGATCGTCCAGGGTGTGGAAGAGCATGCCCTCCTGTACCGGCGTGAGGGGATACGCGTCTTCGATCCCGCCGGCGCTGGCGAACGCGCGCTCCAACGCCGCGCGGTCGACTCCCTCGGGGATCAGTTCGAACGGGGCGACCGCGCGCGGCGCGGTCGCGGTCGATTTGCCCTTTGAATCGGCCGCAGCCGCGAGCTCGATGAGGGTCGGATGGCGGAAGAGCTGCGCGGGGTCCAGGGCCAGCCCCGCTTGCCGCGCCCGGGAGACGAGCTGGATGCCGATGATCGAGTCGACGCCCAGCTCGAAGAGATTGTCCTGGACGCCGACACGGCTGCGACCGAGCAGGTCGGCCGTGATCCCGGCCAGGATCTCCTCCGATGGGGTGCGCGGCGGCAGGTATTCGGTGCCGGGGAGCTCGTCCGTTTCCGGCTCCGGGGCCGGCAGGGCCGCTCGATCGAGCTTGCCGTTGGGCAAGAGGGGGATTTCCTCCAGCCGGACAAAGGCCGTGGGGACCATCGGTTCGGGGAGGCGGTCGTTCAGCCATCGCCGCAGATCGGCGGGCGTGGGGCCGGGCACCGTCTCGGGCACGACATAAGCGGCCAGCCGCGTCGCACCCCGCGCATCCGCACGGCCGACGACCACCCCGGCGCGCACGCCGGGGTGCCGCGCCAGCGCCGCCTCGACCTCGGCGGGCTCGACGCGGAAACCTCGGATTTTCACCTGGCCGTCGCGCCGGCCCAGCAGCTCGATCGTGCCGTCCCCGCGCCATCGGGCCCGGTCGCCCGTCGCGTACATCCGCGCGCCGGCAGCGCCGTACGGGTCGGGCACGAACCGATGGGCCGTACGCCGTACGTCGCCGGCGTATCCCCGCGCCACCCCGGCACCGGCGATGTACAGCTCGCCGGGAACACCCAC
The DNA here is from genome assembly GCA_021324445.1 of Isosphaeraceae bacterium. Classification (GTDB taxonomy): domain Bacteria; phylum Planctomycetota; class Planctomycetia; order Isosphaerales; family Isosphaeraceae; genus JAJPJC01. Next base: position 23,688 of record JAJPJC010000025.1, on the reverse strand, counting down.
CGGGACCGGCCCCAGCCGGTCGTCCAGGACATAGACGCGCGTCCCAGGCAGGGGCCGGCCGATGGGGACCGGCCCGTCCTCACCCTCCGGTTCCTCCTCGAAGCAGGTGCTGTCGATGGTCGCCTCGGTCAGGCCGTAGGAGTTGAGCACCCGTCCACCGGGGCCGACCAGCCGGCGCAGCCGCTGATACAGCCCCGCGCGCAGGGTATCCGAGCCGACAGCCAGCAGCCGGACGCCGCCGAGGTCCGCGCCGATCGGCTCGAGGTGGGCGGCCAGGGCCTCGGCGAGGGCCGGGACGAGCTCCAGGCAGTCAATCCGCTCGCGCCGGATCCGCTCGGCCAGCGCCGGCGGGTCCAGCAGGACCGAGCGCGGGCAGCCCACGAGCGTGCCGCCGGTCGTCAAGGCGCGCACCCACTCTCCTGTGAAGACGTCGAAGGAGAACGCAGCGGCCTGGAGGTGCCGGAGCGAAGGCCGGAGGTCGTAGGTGACCTCCCAGGCCGACCCGGCCGCCAGGAGGCTGCGGTGGCTGACCAGGACCCCTTTGGGCCGACCCGTGCTGCCGGAGGTGAAGACGACGTAAGCCAGGTTGTCGGCGCCCAACCGCACCCTCGGGTTGCCCGGGTCCGCCTGTCCCGCCCTGGCCAGGAGCGGATCGACGGCGAGGATGGATGAGGCCGACCCGGCCAGCCGGTCGCGGAGCGCCTCGTCAGTCAGCAGCACGGACGCCCCGGAATCCTCCAGCATCGCCGCCAGCCGCTCCACCGGGTGGTCGGGGTCCAGCGGCAGGTAGGCCCCGCCCGCCTTCAGGACCCCCAGCACGCCGATCACCCGGTGGGACCATCGGTCGAGGTAGAGGCCCACGACCGTCTCCGGCCCCACGCCCCGCTCGTGGAGGCGATGAGCCACGATGTTGGATAGTCGATTCAATTCCCAATATGTGTAGGATTCTTCCTCAATGACCAGCGCGATCGCGTCCGGAGTCGCAGCGGCCTGCCGTTCGAACCGATGATGAATGGCGCGGTCCCCGTGGGGCACGGCCGGGGCCTGGGCCCAGGTCGCGAGGAGCTGGTGGCGTTCCGGGTTCGAGAGCAGGGGGAGATCCGCCAGCCGGGTCCCGGGCTCCCGGGTGATCGCCGCCAGCAGGTTGTGGAAGCCGGCCGCCAGGCGGTCGATCGTCGCGGCCGCGAACAGGTCGGTGCTGTACTCGAGCGCCACCCAGAGCCGGTCCCCTTGCCGCGCGGTCATCATCGTCAGGTCGAAGAGGGCGGTCTGCCGCTCGAAGGCGATGGACTCGACGGCCAGCCCGTGCAGGTCCAACCGGGCGCCGGGGATGCCCAGCGCGAAGGGGGCCAGCCCTTGCTCGTCGAGGGGCTGGATCTTCTGGTGGGCGAACATCACCTGGAACAAGGGCGCCCGGCTGGGATCGGGATCGGCCTGGAGGCGATGGACCATCAGGCTGAAGGGGAAGTCCTGGTGCTCCAGCCCCTCGGCCACGATCCGGCGGACCCGACCCAGGAACTCGTCGAAGGACGGGTTATCCGAGAGGTCGCTCCGCATCGGCAGCAGGTTGACGAAATAGCCGACGAGTCCGTCGAGTCCGGGGCGAGTCCGTCCGGCCACGGGGGTGCCGACGACGATCTCGTCCAGGCCGCCGTACCGCGCCAGGAGCATCTGGAACGCCGCCAGCAGGGTCGTGTACAGACTGGCGCCGCGCGACTCGCCCAGCGCCACGACCGACCGCGTGAGCGCCGGTTCCAGCGAGAAGTGCCGGACGGCACCCCGATAGCTCGGGACGGGCGGCCGGGCGAAGTCGGTGGGGAGCTCGAGCACGGGGAGCGGTCCGGCGAGCTGCCGCCGCCAGTACTCCCAGTGCCGTTGACCCTCGTCCCGGCCGGCCATCTCGAGCTGCCATCGTGCGAAGTCGGCGTATCGCAACCGCGGTGGGGGCCGATCGGCGCCAGGCTCCGCGCGCTCCGCCGCGTAGGCCGCCCTGAGGTCGTCCAGGAAGACCGCCGTCGACCAGAAGTCGGCGATGACGTGGTGGAACACCAGGAGGAAGACGTGCTCCGACCGGGATCGGCTCAGGATGTGGACCCGGAACAGGGGCCCTCGCTCCAGGTCGAACGGGCGGCCGGCCCGCTCGGCCAACCGGCCCTGGATCGCAGCCTCGTCCAGGCCCGCGACATCTTCGATCGGCAACCATTCGTCCTGGCGGCGGATCAGCTCGTCGACCTCGAGCAGGTGGATCGCGGGCTTCTCGTCGACGACGAGGAAGCACGTCCGCAGTGCGTCCTGGCGGGCGAGGACGCGGCGGAAGGCCCGGCGCACCGCTTCCAGATCGAGCTCCGCGCGGACCAGCCCTGCCCCGGTGACGTGGTACGCCGCGCCGGTGGTCGTGTACTGGTGCGCGTACCAGAGCATCTGCTGCCCGTGGGAGAGCGGCTGGCCGGCCTTCGCGGTGGTGGGCCCGGACTCGATCTCGGGCACAGGGGCCGGCTCGGGGGCAGCCGTGGGTGGGCCGGCCAGATGCGCCCTGGCCCGCTCGGCCAGATCGCGGATCGTGGCACCCTCGAGCAGGATCGAGAGCGGGAGCGACGCGCCGACTCCGGTCTCGATCTCGACCTTCAGCTCCATCGCGGTGAGCGAGTCGAGTCCCATCGTCATGAGCGGCCGATCGAGATCCACCTGCGCGGGCTCCATCCCCAGGACACTCGCCACGCGGTCGCGGAGGGTCTCGACCAGGCGCTGCTGGCGCACCTCGGCCGGCGCGCCCCGGGCATCTCCTTGGGATGCGGGCGTCGCGCCGGCCTCGACGGCAAGGCCGTTCGAACGCCCGCACCACGCGCCGGCGATCGCGTGGGGAGCGTCCGGTCCCCCGACCGGGGCCACAGGGTGGCCATTCGCCCGGCCGATGAGGCGCGGGGCCCGCCCATCCCAGCCCTCCTCCTGGTCCAGCGGCCGGATCGCCCCGGACTTGACCTTGGCAGCACTGTCGTCGAGCCAGAACCGCTGGCGCTGCCAGGGGTAGCTCGGCAGGCGGAGGAACCGGCCAGGGGGCGAGACCCGTGACCACTCCAGGTCCAGGCCCCGGGCGTAGAGGAAAGCCGCCGACCATCGCAAGGATTGCCGTCCGCTGTCCCAGCGCCGGAGCGACGGCAGGACCAGCGGCGGTTCTTCGCCCGGACCCAGGCCCTGCTTGATAGCGGCAGCCAGGATCGGGTGCGGTCCGATTTCCAGGACGACCTCGAAGCGTTGCCGCGCCCGCCCCGTGAGGGCGTCCGGGAACCGCTCGACCTGCTCCGCCCACCGCGCCCGATCGGCAGCATCTGGCTGACCCTGGGCGATGATCCGCGCCGCCTCATCCAGGCTGAGCAGGCCCGCGACGTGCGCCGCCGCAAGCTCACCGAGGCCATCGCCGAGCATCCGGTCCGGGGTGATCCCCCACGAGTCCCATAGCGCGGCCAGGGCGACCTGGAGGGCGAACTGGACCGGTCGATCCCGCGCGGGGTCGCCGTGCCGTGTGGAGGCCGCGCCGGCCAGCAACTCGGTCGTCAGCGACCAGCCGAGCTGGCGACTCAGGATCGCGTCACACTGCTCGATCACGGTGCGGAAGACCGGCTCGCGATCGAAGAGGGCGGACCCGGCGCCCGGCCAGAGACCACCCTGGCCGGAGAAGACGAAGGCCAGTCCGGGGCGACGTCCCGGCAGTCTGCGGCCCTGCGCGCTGCCGACGTGCGGCCGGCCGCGGAGGAACGCGTCGAGGGCCGCGATCACCTCATCCCGGCTGGCGGCCACCAGCACCAGCCGGTGGTCATGATGCCCGCGCCGCGCGCCGGCCGTGTACGCCAGGTCGACCAGCTCGAGCGCGCGCGAAGGGTCGGCGACGGCTTCACGCCACGATCGGGCGAGGTCCCAGAGGGCCGCCGGGGATCGCGCCGAAAGCGGGATGACGACCTCTTCCTCGTCGGTCTCCGGGCCTCCGGTGGCGACCGGCCGGATCATCCCCGATGTGGGGGCTTCCTCCAGGACCAGATGAGCATTCGTGCCGCCGAACCCGAACGAGCTGACCCCCGCGAGGGCCGGCCGGCCGTTCTCGGGCCAGGCCTCGAGCCGGCGCTGGACCCGCACCGGCAATTCCTCGAAGGCGACATGCGGGTTGGGCTCGGAGAAGTGCAGGCTGGGGGGGATGGCCCGGTGGTGCAGGGCCATCGCCGTCTTGATCAGCCCGGCGACCCCCGCCGCGGCCTCGAGGTGGCCGATGTTGGTCTTGACCGAGCCCAGGGCGCAACGCCGGCCGGGTTCCCGTCCCTCGGCGAGCACGGCTCCCAGCGCGGCCAGCTCGATGGGATCGCCGAGCAGGGTCCCGGTGCCGTGGGCCTCGATGTAATCGACCTGGCCGGGATCGACCCCGGCCTGCCGGTAGGCCGCGCGGAGGACGGCCTCCTGGGCCAAGCGGCTGGGAGCCGTCAGGCCGTTGGTCCGGCCGTCCTGATTGACGGCCCCGCCACGGATCACCGCGTAGACCGGGTCGCCGTCGGCCAGGGCGCGGGCCATCGGCTTGAGCACCAGCATCCCCGCCCCCTCACCCCGGACATACCCATTGGCCTGCGCGTCGAACACCCGGCACTGGCCGTCGGGGGAGAGGAATCCGGCCCTGGCGAAGCTGGCGAAGACCTCCGGCAGGAGGATCAGGTTGACTCCGCCCGCCAGCGCCACCTCGCATTCGCCGTCCCAGAGGCTGCGACACGCCAGGTGGGCCGCGACCATCGAGGAGGAGCAGGCGGTGTCGATCGCCAGGCTGGGGCCGTGGAAATCGAAGTGGTGCGAGATCCGGTTGGCCGCGATGCTGGCGGCGCACCCCGTGAGGCGGTAGCCGTCGCCCGCGCCGCCGCGCAACGCCTGAAGCTGGGCATAGTCGTTGGTGGAAATCCCCACGAACACCCCGACCGCCCTGCCCGCCAGGCGCTCCGGTGCCTGGCCCCCGTCTTCGAGTGCCTCCCACGTGACTTCCAGGAGCAGTCGCTGCTGAGGGTCGACGAAGACCGCCTCGCGGGGCGAGATCCCGAAGAAATCGGCGTCGAACTGATCGACCACCTCCAGGAATCCCCCGCGCCGAGGAATGTTCAAGTCCTCGAGCGACTCGGCGTCCCATCGCGATCCGGGGATCGGGCCGACCCCGTCGGCACCGTCTCGGAGCAAGCGCCAGAACGCCTCGGGCCCGTCGGCGCCTGGGAACCGGCACGCGATCCCGATGATGGCGATCGGCTCGCGTGGTGCGTGGTGCGTGGAAGACCGGTCTGCCTCGTCCCGGGCCACCTGCCGCCTGCCACCCGGCACTCCGAGGAAGTCCGCGAGCGCGTCGATGGTGGGATAATCATAAACGAGTGTCGGGTTGAGCTTGCGGCCCAGCCATTCTTCCAGCTCGGCCGCCATCCGCACGGCCTGAAGCGAGCCGATGCCGAAGCCGGCGAGGGGGCGTCGCGTGTCGATCTCTTCGGGCCGGACGCCCAGCGGGCCGGCGATGCGCGCGGCCAACCAGGCCGCGATCACCTCCCGAGCGGGCGACGTCGCGACGTCCGGCACCGGCGCTGCTGGGGCAGGTCCCTCCGACCGCGGCGCTTCCGCCCGCTCAGTTGCCGGTGCATCCTGCCGCGTCCATTCGGCGACGACCTCAAGGGAGCCGGCCAGGAAGCCCTCACGGCAGGCGTGGCGCTGGACTTTGCCACTGGACGTCTTGGGGAGGCTTAGCATCTTGATCAGCCGGATCGCGTAGACATCGACGTCGTGCTGCTCGGCAACCGCCCGGCGGGTTGCCGCGATGACCTCATCGATCACCGCTGGGTCGGGATTCCGCTCGACCTCCTGGACGATCGCCAGCCGCTCCTCGCCGTCGAGCTCGACCGCGAAGGCCGCGGCGCCGCCGGGCCGGATCGCGGGGTGGCACTGCTCGACGGTCCACTCGACGTCCTGGGGATAGACATTCCGGCCGCGGAGGATGATCAGGTCCTTGAGCCGGCCCGTCACGAAGAGCACGCCATCCTCGAGGAACCCCAGGTCACCCGTGCGCAGGAACGGCCCCTCGCCGCCGGCGAGCGTGGCCTGGAGGATCTCCTCGGTCTCCCTGGGGCGTCCCCAGTAGCCGGGCGCCACGCTGGGACTCGAGACCCAGATCTCGCCGATCCGACCCGCCGGGCAGGGTTGCCGACTGACCGGATCGACGATCACGACCCGCTGGCCCGCGACCACCCGGCCGCTGCCCACCAGCCGCTTGCTGGGGGATGTCTCGCCTCGGGCCCCGGTCGCCTCGCCGCGCGCCAGGGCCTGGGCGTCGACCTGCCGGACGACCGGCGGAGTGCCCCGCGGGCCGCCGGCGACCAGCAACGTCGCCTCGGCCAGGCCGTAGCAGGGGAGGAACATCTCCGGGCGGAATCCGGCCGGGGCGAAGGCCGCGGCGAAGCGGTCGAGCGTCTCCGCGCGGACTGGCTCGGCACCGTTGAACGCCACGCGCCAGCCGCTCAGGTCGAGCTCGGCTCGCTGTTCGGGCGTCGTTTTCTCGATGCAGAGCTCATACGCGAAATTGGGCGCCCCGCTGATGATCGCCCTGGTGCGCGCGATGGTTTGCAGCCATCGGATGGGCCGCTGGACGAACGAGACCGGGGAGAAGAGCGTGCTGGACCCGCCGCAGTAAAGGGTCTGGATCACGCCGCCGATCAAGCCCATGTCATGGAACAGCGGCAGCCAGAAGACGCCGTGGCCGTCCTCGACCGAGCCGAAGCAATCGTGGATCAAGGCGGAATTGTGCAGCAGGTTGCCGTGGCTGATCATCACGCCCTTGGGCGCGGCCGTGGAGCCGGAGGTGTACTGGAGGAATGCCAGCGTCTCGGGCCCGGCCCCGGGATCGATCCAGCGCGCAGCCAGCTCCTCAAGGTCGGCGGCCGCCTCGTCGGTGATGAGCCGGTCCACCCCCCGCAGCTCCGGCACGCCGGCCTCCCAGCGCACGGCGTCCTTGCGCTGGGACGCGCAGGTCAAGACGATGCCGGGACGGGCGTCGACGACGATGGACTGGAGCCGGGTCATGGGCCGGTTGAGCCTGGGCAGATAGGCAGGCACGGCCAGCACCCCGGCATACAGGCAGCCGAAGAACGCCGTGATGAACTCCAGCCCCGGCGGGTAGAGCAACAGGGCAGGCCGGTGGGCCAGGCCCAACTCCTGCAATCGCGCCGCCACGGCGCGCGCACGAAGGTCGAGCTCGCCGCGCGACAGGGAGACGCCCGCCCCCTCATCGCCCTCGGGCAGGAAGGCGAACAGGGCGCGCTCGGGAGCCTCAAGGGCGCGGCGGCGCAGAAGGTCGACCAAGCTGATCCATTCGCCGAAGGGCTCGCGGGCTCGCACCATGGAGTCAACTGGCTTCATCCATCCCCTTCCTCAGGCTGAGTGGACGCATGTCGGTCCAGACCTGCTCGATATACGCCAGGCACTCCTCCTTCGTCCCTTGCCGGCCCACGTCGTTCCACCCGGGCGGATTCTCGCGCTCGGCGAACCAGATCGAGTATTGTTCCTCGTGATTGACCACCACCTTGTATCGGGTTGCTTCATCGCTGGTCATCGTCGCATCCCTCGTCAAGCCTGGACCTGGATTGCAGCCACCTGGCAGGTCGTCGTCCTTTGTGCCACGGGTTCGCCGCCGTCGCGGGCCGGCACGGCACACTCCGTCCACCCCGCGCGGGTTTCGTGCAACTCACGGACCGCCATACCCCAAGAGTGATCGGTTTAGGACAAAAGCAAGCCGAGAATGACCTCGGCTCGGAATCTCTCCTCCGTTCCGTCCAGAAACCCGCAGGGCGTCCGCGCGGCGCTCGCCGGCGCGACGATCGTCCGATCGGTCGGGCCGATCGAGCCGCCCGGTCAGCATGGGAGCGCTTCGGCACCCGAAGCAGGGCAGGGGGTTCCCCTCGGATCCGAAGCGACAGCCGGTCCACGGGGAAATTGATCCTCGCATCCCCTCGCAGATTACCTAACCGATTGGACTAGGAGGTAAGCCAGGACCTGAGAGAGCCAGGCACTGAGTTTCCTCACGGCGTCCTCACGTTGCGGAGTAACCGGGGGGCGGGCGAAGCCGTTCGCGGCGGTCGATCCTGGATCTCACGCCGCCCCGGACGACGGCCGATGTCCTCGTGACGTGGAATCGCATACGTCCTTGTCGGATGCTGCGTAGTGATAGACTTAACAAGACAAGGAGGGTAATTCAAGCGGGTTCTGGGGAATTTTCCCAGTGGGACCTTTCTGACGATTGCGTGGGATTTCCCATGCCAGCAGAGCCCCCCGCAACCGAGGGACGGGCGCCCCGTGTCGTTCCCGCACTCCACCCCCCGACGGTCCTGGTGCGGTGATCGCCCGACGGGTCCTCGGGGGGAGGCCCTATCGGTCGGGCCAGGAGCGGGATAGGCTGATCACCATGAACCCAGTCGACCGTTCGCGGCGTTCCTTCCTGAGGGCCTCCGTCGCACTGGCGGGGACGGCCCCGCTCGTCGCCGGCTCGCTCCCGGCGCGAACGGGCCAGGCCGGTGCGCCGCTCATGGCCTATGTGGGCACCTTCAGCTCGCCGCTCCGCGACGTGCTGCCGACCCAGGTGGACCTGCCGCCCGGCAATGGCCGCGGCATCCACGTCTTCCGGGTGGATCGCGCCACCGGGAGCCTGATGCCGGCCGGCATCCACGCGATGGGGACCAGCCCGAGCTGCCTGGTGCGGAGCGCCGCCGGGACGCGACTGTACTCGGCCAATGAGACCGATCGGGTCGGCGATGGCAAGGAGGGCACGGTCAGCGCCTTCGCCATCGATCGGGCGGACGGGCGCCTGACGCCGCTGAACACCGTCCGCTCCGGCGGTGCCGGGCCGACCTACGTGAGCGTCCATCCGTCGGGACGGTTCGTGCTGGTGGCCAACTATTTCGGCGGCTCGGTGGCGGTGCTGCCGATCCGGCCCGACGGCCGCCTGGGCGACGCCGTGGACATCCACAAGGATTCCGGCACGATCGGACCCACCAGGGCCACCGGCGCCCCGCCGGGCAGCTTCGCCTTCAGCGGCCACGATCGGACCCACGCGCACATGATCCAGGCCGACGCCGCGGGGCGGTTCGTGCTGCATGCGGACCTGGGCCTGGACCGGATCTTCGTCTGGAAGTTCGACGCGCGGAGGGGCGTCCTGACCCCGAATGAGCCGCACGCGGTCGCCCTGCCGCCTGGAGACGGCCCGCGGCATTTCCAGTTCCATCCCAAGGGTCGCTGGCTCTACTCGATCCAGGAGGAAGCCTCGACGATCGTCGTGTTCGACTACGATGCCGCGACCGGACGGTTGGCCCCGCGGCAGACGGTCTCCACCCTGCCCCCCGGGTTCGCCGGCAGCAATTTCTGTTCCGAGATCCTGGTTGCGACCGACGGGCGATTCGTCTATGCGGGCAACCGCCTCCACGACAGCATCGGGATCTTCTCCGTCGGACCCAACGGCGACCTGACGTTCGTCGGCGACGAATGGACCCGCGGGAATTACCCCCGCAGCTTCAGCTTCGACCCCACCGGCCGGTTCCTCTACTGCTGCAATCAGCGCGGCGACAACATTGCCGTCTTCGGGGTGGATCGCAGAACCGGCATCCTGCGGTTCACCGGCCAGTACACCCCCGTCGGCAATCCGTCGAGCATCGTCGTCCTCGATCTCAGCCGGGTCGGTTGAGGTCCAGGGGATTCCCTCCGCGTTGGGGATGCCGCTTCGCTGAGGACCCGGTTAACCGCTCAGCGGCAGACTGCCGACGAACTCCAGGATTGCGGCATTGAAGACGGCGGGCTGCTCCAGGAACGGCACGTGTCCGGCACTCGGGATCACCGCCAGCCGGGCATGAGGGATGCCGGCCTTCAGCGCCCGCGCCGCCGACAGGGGGGCGACCTGCTCCTGGCTGCCGAGCAGGATGAGTGTCGGACACTGGATCCGACCCAGTCGCGGCGTGATGTCCGCCTCCACCAGCGCGCGGCAGGAGGCGGCGTACGCCCGCGGATCGTTGGCCAGCAGACCCTGCCGGAACAACCCGACCAGGGCCGGCTGCGTCTGATGGGTCTGCGCGCCCAGCGCGGTGGAGGCGACCGCGTCGGCCAGTGGCCCCATTCCCTGGGTCTCCGCGGTCCGCGCCCGCCCTTCCATCCGCTCCTTCCCGGCAGCTCCCAGCACCGGGAAGCCGCCGACCAGCGCCAGCGCGGCGACGCGTTCCGGATGCGTCGCCGCCAGCTCGACCGCGATCAACGCCGCCATCGAGCTGCCGACCACCACCGCCGGTCCCAGTCCTAGATGGTTCATCAGGGCCGCGATATCGCTGGCGAACAGCGGCAGGCTGTACGGGCCCGGCGGCTTCTCGGAGAGCCCGTGTCCCCGCGGGTCCACCGCCGTCACCCGCAGCACCGGCGAGAGGCCCTTGAGCTGGGCGTACCAGGCGTGCACGCTCGCCCCCAGCCCGGGGATCAGCACCAGGTCCGCCCCGGTCCCTTCTTGCTCGTAGTTCAGGGCGATCCCGTTGACAGTCGCGATCATGTTGCGCTCCCCTTGCCGTGGACCGGCCTGCGGTGGCCGTGCCCGGAGCTGGCCTGTCGATCCCGGCGCCGTCGCGCCGATCCTGCCTGGAGGACCCGCCGCGCGGCTTGCGGCCCGATTCCGGTCACAGCCGGTGGTGCAGGCCAAGGGTCCCCGCCTTGGCCTGGCCGCCCTGCATCACCAGGGCCAGTCGCGTCTTGTCCTGCAAGATGCGGATGTCCTCCAGCGGGTTGCCATCGACCAAAAGCAGGTCGGCGAGTTTGCCGCGCTCCAGCGTGCCGATTCGGTCGTCCATCCGCATCAGCTCACTTCCCCATTTGGTCGCGGCGACGAGCGTCTGCATCGGCGTCAGTCCGATGTGCTCGACGAAGGTCTGGAGGTCGCGCGCGTACTCGCCGTGCGGGCACCAGGCGAAGCCGTAGTCGCCGCCCGGCAGCACCCGCACGCCGGCGTGAACGAGCTTCCGCATGTTGATGTAAGCGGCTTCCAGCTCCTGGCGGTACATCGTCCGATCGAGGAACTCCTGGGCGAAGCCGAACTCCGGCCCGCGCTCCAGCACGGCGATCTGATAGTTCAGCGCGGGGACGACGAAGACGTTCCGCTGGGCGATCAGGTCGATCGCCTCATCATCAACCAGCGTGCCGTGGTCGAGGATATCCACCCCGGCGCGGACCGACATCTTGCAGCCCTCGGCCCCGCGCGCGTGGGCGGAGACCCGCTTGCCACGCCGGTGCGCCTCCTCGCAGATGGCGCGGATCTCCTCCTCCGAGTAGGTCACCTCCTCGGCCGTGCACTCGAAGAGCATGCCCTCGCCGGTGACGTAGACCTTGACGATATCGGCGCCTTCCTTGATCACCATCCGCGCCGCCTTGCGGCAGGCGTCGATGCCGTCGGCGAAGATGCCCAGGCCCTCCATGCCGAGCTTCAGCCAGGAGCCGTTCCAGTCGAGCATCCCGGCCGTGGCGCAGATATCGCGTCCGGCGGCGATCAGGCGCGGTCCGTCGATGATCCCGGCACGGATGGCATCCCGCATCGCCACGTCGACGCGGTGCAGGGCGCCCGCGCTGACCGCCGCGGTGTAGCCGCTCTCCAGGCAGAGCCGGGCATGAGCCACGGCGCGGATGGTCGTCTCCTCGGGCGGGCACTTCAGATCCAGGTCCGGGAGGTCCCGGACGTCGCGGTAGCTCAGGTGCAGGTGGGCCTCGATCAGGCCGGGCAGGATGGTTTTGCCGGCCGCGTCGATGACCGTCGTCTGCGGTTCCACCGCGGGCGCCCGCGCCATCGGCCCCACCCAGGCGATCGTCTCGCCCGAGACGAGCAGCCCGGCATCGTCCACCGGCGGGCCGCCGCGGCCATCGATCAGCAGGCCGTTCCGGATCATGATCGCGCTGGACCTCGCCATGGCAGCCTCCTGGGATGTCACTCCGGCAAAGCGGCCTCTGGAAACGGAGCGGTCGCCCTGGCGCCAGCATACTCCCTGAAAAAATCAATGCAACCGACCAGGAGGGTCTTCGGTCATCTTCTCGTTCGATTCGTCAAGGCCATTGCCCTGCGGAGGCACCGGGACGGGCACACGTTCTATCTTTCCAGCAACGGGGTGTGGCTGACGGACGTCGTCCCGCCCGGCTCTCTGGCGAGGCCGTGAACGGCACGGTGTCCCACCTCCACATCGAGATTGTCGCCGAAGGACCCTCCGAACCCACAGGGACACTCGCTCATGCATCGACCCAGATTCGCCATCATCGTCCTGGTGGCCGCCGCCGCCATCGTCGCCGGCCTGCCGCCCGTCTCGGCCTGCACCGGGATCACGATCCGGCCTCGGGACGGCTCGGTCATCTTCGCACGCACGCTCGAATTCGCCGTGGACATCAAGTCGAGCGTGATCCTCGTCCCGAGAGGCAGGGAGTTCGTCGGTTCCACGCCGGATGGCAAGCCGGGATGCCGCTGGAAGACCAGGTATGGGAGCGTCGGCATGAACGCCTTCGGGCTGCCCCTTTTTGCCGACGGGCTGAACGAGAAGGGCCTGCACGTCGGCGTCTTCTATTTCCCCGGATATGCCCAGTACCAGGCGATCACGGAGCTGGATCGGGATCGGGCGCTGGCCCCGCAGGAATTGGCCGGGCGCCTGCTGGGGACGTGTGCGAACGTCGGAGAGGCGGTGCAGGCGGCGAGGGGCGTCCGGGTGGGTGACGTCGTCTTCAAGGAATTCGGCTTCGTGCCGCCGCTCCACTTCATCGTCAACGATGCCGTGGGGAAGTCGGTCGTCCTGGAGCACGTCGGGGGCGAATTGCAGGTCCACCGGAATCCGCTCGGCGTCATGTCCAACTCCCCGACATTCGACTGGCACATGACCAACCTCAGCAACTACGTCAATCTGACCGTCAGCAACGTGCCCAGGCTCGAAGAAGCCGGAGCGGGTTTGAAAGCGTTCGGTCAGGGCAGCGGCTTGCTGGGACTGCCGGGGGACTTCACGCCGCCGTCCCGGTTCGTCCGGGCGGTGGCGTTCTCCAAGAGTGCCCTCCCCGTGGCGACGGCCCGTGAGGGGGTGCTGCAAGCCTTCCACATCCTCAACCAGTTCGACATCCCCAAGGGGGCCGCCCGGGGCCTGGAGCACGGCAAGCCGCTCGCCGACTACACGCTCTGGACCAGCGCAGCGGACCTCAAGGACCTGCGGTACTACTTCCGGACCTACGACGACAGCCGGATTCGGATGGTCGATCTGAAGGCGGTGGACCTGGACGCCGGGGGCGTCAAGACGATCTCCATCGGCGACGAGGAGCCGATCGACGACGTCAGTGCCACCGCCAGGTGAAGGCACGGATGGCGAGAGGTCGGTCCTGCCGAAGAGAGTCGCAAAGCAGCAGCACAGCAGTGCCGAACGGGGCTTCCATGAAGCTGGTGACCGCCTCAGCCAGGCGGTCTGACTTCCTGGCTCCTGCTGAAGGCGGGATTGTGTCGCCGGGAGGGGTCGCGTTCGGCGCGGCGGGATTTTTTTCTTGCCCTCCCGTCGGATCCAAGGTACGACATTCCTTGGGCGGGGCGGGAGCGATCAGAGCGTGGCTCGGGAGTCGGAGCGGCGATCATGCAAATCCGTGCGCGGGCGCCCGTGCGGTTCTGCGATCTCGGCGGATGGACCGACACGCGGGTGGTGCCGCGCGGCGCCGTCCTGAACATCGCCGCCCGCCTGTACACGTATGTCACCCTGACGATCCGGGAGGGACAGAGCGGCATCACCCTGGAAAGCCTCGACACCGACGAGCGCGTCCACTTCCATGACGTCCGCCGGATCGAGTATAACGGCGTCCTCGACCTGCTCAAGGCCGCCGTGGCCCGCGCCGGCATCGTGACCTACAGCAGCGGCGTCTACTCGATGCGGTGGGCGGTCAAGGTCCAGGTACGCTCCGAGGCCCCGCCGGCCAGCGGCCTGGGATCCTCGGCCGCCCTGGGGGTCGCGGCGATCGGCGCCCTGTCGCGCTACCAGGGGCGTCACCTGCTGGTGCAGGAGGTCGCGCGGCAGTCCCAGCTCCTCGAAGTCGAGGACCTGAAGCTCGAATCGGGCGTGCAGGATCAGCTCGCCTCGGCCTATGGGGGGGTCAACTTCATGGAGGTCGAGTATCCCAACGCTCGTGTCCTCCCTGTGCCCCTGAGCCCCGCGGTGCGCTACGAGCTGGAGGACCGGTTTGTCCTGGTCTACACCGGCCGCTCGCACTTTTCCAGCGCCATGCATCAGAAGGTGATTAACGAGGCGGATCGGCATCGCGGCAACTTCGACGACCTCGCCCGCGCCGCGGTCCTTGGAAAAGAAGCGCTGCTCCGCGGGGACATCGCCGCCTTCGCCGCGGCGATGAACGCCAACTGGGAAGCGCAGAAGGGGTTGCACCCGGACATCACCACCCCCGAGATCGAGACGCTGCACCGCGCCGCCTTCGCCGCCGGCGCGGTGGGCTTCAAGGCCAACGGCGCCGGCGGCGGCGGGACGGTCACGATTCTGGCGGGGCCGGACCAGTCGCACCTGGTCCGGCGCGCCGTCGTCGAGCTGGGGATGACCGTCCTGCCCGCCCAGATCGACACGACCGGCTTGCAGGTCTGGGAAGTCGAGAAGGCGACAGCCCCGTCGGGAACCTCGGACCTGGTCCCGGGACGCCTCGAAGTCGAGCCCGGCGGGCGAACCCCCGGTCGGTCGGTCTCACCACCCTCCGGGGGCTCCGCCGGCTAGTGGGCCGACAGTCTTCGATTGATCAGTGGTACGCGAACGGTTCTCGCCTTTCACCGCGGTGACCGCGGAGCACGCCGAGGGGAAGACCGAGACCGAGCGCCGAGGCGGGAGGGCATCGGCTCAATTCCAGGCAATCCGATCCGATCGGATCCCTCGTTCTTCGACACTCCTGGGCGATCACCACCTTTTGGACCACCCGTCGCACCGCCGCGAGGGAGGGGACGGATTCACCGCGGAGACCGCAGAGACCGCCGAGGAAAACGCCGAGGAGATGACCGAGAGCGAATCGGGCTCCAGTCCCCCGGACCCTCCCGACCCGCTCTCCGGGCTCTGGCCCCATCTCCGCGGTCTCGGCGATCTCCGCGGTGAACCTCGGGTCGCCATCGCGACGGTCGCCGCGGTCAGGCCCGTGGGACCACGGTGGGGATCGCCGAGACGTGTCCGTTCTTCCGCCTCGATTTCCTTCCCGTTTCCTCGGCGATCTCCGCGGTCTGGGCGGTGGATTTGCTGAAGCATGCCGACGCGTACTGAACGAAAGGCCGCCCAGCCCAGGGATCGCCGGACGGAGCCGGCGCCTGCACGAACAGCTTGTCGGGGCCGGCTCCGTCCCCCGACCGCCGGGGACTCCGGGTGACGGCCCGAGGGAGGGTCCGACCGGAGCCAGCACGGGGGACTCTCCGGAAGAAATCCGGAGTCGGCGCGAACTTCTCCGGCGGCCTCGGCGTCTAGAGGAGCAAGAAGGGCGCGGCGTGGGCCTCGAAGCGCGGCCTTCGCCGGAGCGAGACCAGGCACCGATACCATCGAGGTCACGATGCTGGCCGGGCGAACCAGTCACTTCAATCAGCGATCCGGATCGGGATGGCTCGCCGGGCGACCGGCGAATTCGCCGCCCGTGCATCCGCTGGTCTTGTAACACCCTGGCCGACCCGACCGCGATGGTTCGACCCGGGCCCGGTGTCCTGCGACAGCCGGGCCTCTTCGTTGAAGGGGCTGGTAGCTGAGACGGTGTAGCGGCGGCCTGAAGAGCCGCAGACGTGGATTCGAGCGCCACCCAGCCCACTCGCACGACGGCCCGTTCGTCTATCGGTCCGAGGATACCGCCCTTTCAAGGCGGAGAGGAGGGTTCGATTCCCTCACGGGCTATCCGACTCAGGGCGTGGGAAAGCCTGGCAATCCGCGAGCATGGGGTGCTCGAGAACGCCGGTTCAAATCCGGCCGCCCTGACTGATCCCTGATCCCGGGATGTGGGAAAGCCCGGCAATCCGCCTGGCCTGGGACCAGGAGACCGCCGGTTCGAATCCGGCCATCCCGATTGCCTGGAAGTGAGGTGAGCGAGGAACGGCACGAAACACACGGCCCGCGAAGACCGGCATCCGGAATCGCGGTGCAACGGCAGCACAGCGGACTCTTGATCCGCCGGGTGGGGGTTCGAGTCCCACCCGGTGCCCGTCTTTGACAATTCGGCGTCGGCCGATGTGCCCATGATGTAGCGGCAGCCTGCCGCCTTGCCATGGCGGAAGTGCGGGTTCGACTCCCGCTGGGCACTTGAGCGGCTCGGGGTGTGGGAAAGCCTGGCAATCCGCCTGGTCCGGGACCAGGAGAGCGCCGGTTCGAATCCGGCCGCCCCGACTGACTGGGTTCGCCACAAACCGGGGTTGCATGAGCTGGTTCATGTGCCTCCCTGTTAAGGAGGAGTTCGCAGGTTCGATTCCTGCCCCCGGTGCTGCATGCCGGCGGAGGGAAGGGGGCCCGTCCTGAACACGGACGGCCGGCTCGGGGCTCGATCCCGTGTCCGAACTCGATTGCGGGTGGGCCGGTGCTCGGCCGAGTCTCATAAACTCGGAGTGCTGGGTTCGACACCCAGACCCGCGACTCCATCTCGTCCCGTGGTCCAGCGGCCAGGACGCCTGCCCCACACGCAGGAGAGCGCAGGTTCGAGTCCTGCCGGGACGACTGCTCCGGTCCGCGGGTGTTCGCGGCGGCATACCTCCTCGGTAGGGAGGCGGTCCCGGTTCGAATCCCGGGCGGACCTTGGCGGAAGGGTATGGGCGGCTGGTCCAACGGGAAGACACCTGGTTTGCACCCAGGGGATCGGGGTTCGACTCCCCGGCCGGTCCACTGCGGGATTTCGATGGGCTCATGGTCCAATGGGACGACACCGCCCTGGCGGGGCGGGGCGACCCCAGAGGGGTTCCCCCGGGTTCGACTCCCGGTGGGTCCACTGCGAGACGGAAGGTAGCCGGATACGGCTGGCCGGGCCTCGGTGCTAACGAGTGCGCCCGCGAGGGCGTGAGGGTTCGAATCCCTTGCCTTCCGCTGCGCGCCCCGATGGTGAAACGGAGGATCACGCCTCGCTTCTAACGAGGAGTTCCGGGTTCGAGTCCTGGTCGGGGTGCTGGATCATCCGGGCGGTTAGCTCAGCCGGTCAGAGCGCCAGCATGACACGCTGGAGGCCGCAGGTTCGACTCCTGCATCGCCCACTGGCTTGACGATTCGGAAGGGCCACCCGAACCGGCGACGGGACCCGCCTGGAGAGCGGGCGAGCGATGAGCCTTGCGGGTTCGACTCCCGCCCCTTCCGCTTCGGCGCGAGCCGGTGGTTTCGAGTATGACTCCGGCAACAGAGTAGGTCAGGCTTTAGCCTGACAGAATGGGAATGTCCGGCTAAAGCCTGACCTACGACTTGAGCTGCTTTCGGGCCAGGGTAATAACCTGAGACGGTGTCCGTGGTGTAACGGCAGCACGCGAGCCTGTGGAGCTCGAGGCGACGGGTTCAACCCCCGCCGGATACCCTTTCCGCCGCGGCAAGGCCTTGCCACGAGCTGCCGCGGGCGGACCGAATGATCGATCGACCGACCGGGCTCCGGCCTGATCCATTTTCAGGGGCGTGCTCCTGGGAGAGCAACGGGCCTCCAAAACCCGCGCACAGGGTTCGAATCCTTGCGCCCCTGCTGGCCGCCGACGTGGCCGAACGGTGAGGCACCTGCCTTGTCAGCAGGTTCATGCCGGTTCGAGTCCGGCCGTCGGCCTCGATGACGCCCTCGGCGTGTGACGGACGGCACGCGACCCTCCGAAGGTCGAAGACCAGGTTCGACTCCTGGCGAGGGCACTGGGATCCCCGCGAGTGTGGCGGAGGCACGGCGGTCTTCGAAGCCGCAGGGCCGGGTCCGACTCCCGGGCGGGGGATGGCAGAGGATCGTCCTCGGGGTGTGAGGGATGCACACGACCCTGCGAAGGTCGAGGGCCAGGTTCGACTCCTGGCGGGGACATCGACGCGAATGACGCTGGAGCCCGACGGCCAGGCGGGCCGCCCGATTGTTGGACATCGCTCCCACCAACCGGTAGGCTAGGGATCGTTCCGGGTGTTCTCGCGACACTTGACGATCCGGGTCGGCCGTGCCAAACATGCGACTCTTCCTCCCTGGTTGCCTCGCGCTGCTGTGTCTTGCGATGGCTCCCCCGACCCGGGCCGACACCGGGGCCGACGAGGCCGTCGCATTCTTCGAATCGCGGATCCGACCGGTGCTCGTGGAGCACTGCTACCGGTGCCACTCGAGCCAGGCCAAGTCGCCCAGGGGAGGATTGCGCGTCGACAGTCGCGACGCGATGTTGAAAGGGGGCGACAGTGGGCCGGTCCTCGTCCCCGGAAAGCCCGACAACAGCTTGATCCTCAAGGCGCTGAGCCATGACGGCGAGGTGTCCGAGATGCCCCCGGATGAGAAGCTCTCGGCCCAGGTGCTCGCCGACTTCCGACGCTGGATCGCCTCGGGGGCGCCCGACCCGCGGCGCGAGGGTTCGTCGGGCGAGAAGCCCGCGGGTGGCGCCGTTCCCTCGGAGCGCGATTTCTGGGCCTTCCAGCCGCCGAGGCGCGTCGAGGCCGCCCCGGCGCGAGGGATGTCCTGGGCTCGCGATGAGATCGATCGGTTCATCCTGTCTGGTCTCGACGCGAAGGGACTCCGCCCGGCCCCGGACGCCGATCGATACACCTGGCTGCGGCGCGTCTGCCTCGACCTCGTCGGCCTGCCGCCCTCGCCCGAGCAGATCGCCGCATTCCGCGACGATCCGTCACCCCAGGCCAAGGAGCGCGTCGTCGACCGGCTCCTCGCTTCGCCGGCATTCGGCGCGTGCTGGGGACGGCACTGGCTCGACCTGACCGGGTATGCCGATCAGATCGGCACGGCCAATGACATCTTCGCCGAGCACGCCTGGAGGTATCGCGACTACGTCATCGCTTCCTGGAACGCCGACAAGCCGTTCGACCGGTTCATTCGCGAACAGATCGCCGGGGATCTGCTCCCATCCAACTCGGTCGAGGAACGCGCCGCGAACCTCGTCGCCACCGGCTTCCTCGTGCTGGGGGACCTGACGATCGTCGAGGCGGACAAGGCCAAGCTGCGGGTCGACGTGGTCGACCAGCAAGTGGACAAGGTGGGCAAGGCGTTCCTGGGCCTGTCGATCGGCTGTGCGCGGTGCCACGACCACAAGTTCGACCCGATCTCGCTGCGCGACTATTACGCGATGGCGGGGATCTTCTCCAGCACGGAGTCGGTCACCCGGGCCGAATGGGGCGTCTGGAGCTGGCCGACAGTCGCCAGGCTGCCGGAGACCCCGGCGGGGCGGGCCGAGCGTCAGGGCCGGCTGGAGCGACACCGGCAGGCCATCGCAAAGCTCAAGGCCGAGCGCGAGCAGGCCGGTCGCCGGCTCGCGGAGATCCGGGCGATGCTCCAGGGCCAGGGTCCGGGTCGCGCGCCGATCGAGCCGACCGCACGGGCGGGCCTGGAGCGGGAGCGGCGGGAGCTGGCGGCGCGGGTCGGCCGCCTGGGCACGGAGATCGAGCACGGCGAGTTCTTCGCCCCCAACCCGCCGGTGGCCTTCGCCGTGCACGACTCCGCGCGGCCTGGGAACATGCGGGTCACGATCCGCGGCAACCCCCACGCCCTGGGCGTCGAGGTGCCGCGCGGGTTCGTGCAGGTGGTTTCCCGGGGCCGGTCCGGACCCGCCGTCATCTCGTCGCAGGAGAGCGGCCGTCGCGAGCTGGCTGACTGGATCGCCAGTGGCGAGAATCCTCTGACGGCCCGGGTGGCCGTGAATCGCATCTGGCAGAAGCTCTTCGGCGAGGGGATCGTCCGCTCGGTCGATTATTTCGGCCGGCGGGGAGAGCGTCCCAGCCACCCGGAGTTGCTCGACGCGCTGGCCCTCCGATTCGTCGCGGATGGCTGGTCGACGAAGCGGCTCATTCGCGGCCTGGTCCTGAGCCGTGCCTACGCGATGAGTAGTGCCCACGATCGCCGGGCGGCGGCGATCGATCCGGACAACCGCCTGTTGTGGCGGATGAACCGCCGCCGGCTCGACGCCGAGTCGCTGCGCGACGCGATGCTGGCCGTCTCGGGCGGTCTCATTGTGGGCGGTGGGGGTCCGGGGCTGCCCCTGGAGTACCCGGAGAACACCGGCGGGCTGGGCAAGGGGGGAGTGAATCCGCCCAGCTTCCGCCTGGCCCGGTTCCGGCCCGAACAGGAGTTCGTCCGGACCGTCTATCTGCCGATCATCCGCTCCGGTCCCCAGGCGGGGCCCGGCGAGCTGCGGAACGTGTTCGACTTCACCCAGCCCGGCGAATTCGCCGGCCAGCGCGCCGTGACGACCGTGCCCACCCAGGCCCTCTTCCTGATGAACGCCCGGTTCCTCAAGGCGCGGGCCGTCGAGCTGGCCCGGCCGACGCTCGCCGGCGCGGGTGATGACCGCGCGCGGCTGGGACGCCTCTGGATCCGCGTGCTGAACCGGCCGATCACGCCCGCGGAGCAGGATGCCGCCGCCGCGTTTCTCGCCGAGGTCCGCGACCTCGATCCGACGATCGCCCCGGCCGCGCGCGGGCTGCGCGCCTGGGCGGAGCTGTGCCACGCCCTGCTGGCATCCAACGAGTTCCTGCTGCGACTCTGACCGACCCGACCCGACCCGATCCGGATCGATCGGCCGATGCGACGATCGCCGGATGCATCCTCTTCGAGGTTCGCCATGGCAGACACCAGCCGCTTCGCAGGTGAGCGATTCCCGCGCCGTCGGATGCTGGAGGCCGCCGCCTGCGGATTCGGCGCAGTGGCCCTCCAGGGGATCCTGAGTCGCCTGGCCCGCGCGGCCGGCGGACCGCTCGCCGCCCGCTCGCCGCATTTCCCGCCGCGCGCCAAGCGGGTGATCTTCCTGTTCATGCAGGGCGGTCCGTCCCAGCTCGACCTGTTCGATCCCAAGCCCCTGATTCGGAGGAAGCACGGCACGACGATCAGCCCGCCGGTCGATGGGAACGAGGTCACCATCGGCGTGGACAAATACCTGGCGCTGGCGCCGATCGCCCCGATCCGCCCCCGGGGGGCCTCGGGCCTGTGGATCTCGGACCTGATGCCCCACCTGGCGAGCGTCGCCGACGACCTCTGCCTGCTCCGGGCCGTCCACACCGATAACGAGGCCCACGCCCCGGCCACACTCCAGCTCCATACTGGGGTCTCGATCGACGTGCGGCCCTCGATGGGATCGTGGGTCAGCTACGGGCTGGGGACCGAGAACGAGAACCTGCCGAGCTTCATCACGATCCATCCGGATAGCGACGTGCGCACCTATGGCGCGGGGTTCCTGCCCGCCGCGCACCAGGGGACGCCGGTGAGCGTGACGGGGGGCGGGGCCGCGATCCAGTACCTGGTCGATGAGGAGTCGAGCCCGGGCGTGCAGCGGCGTCGCCTCGACCTGGTCCAGCGCATGAACCGCCGGTTGCTCGACCGGGTCGAGACCGACCGCCAGATGGAGGGTATGATCGAATCGTTCGAGCTGGCGTTCCGGATGCAGACCGAGACGCCCCGGCTGGTCGACCTCTCGGCCGAGACGCGATCGACCCGGGACCTCTATGGCCTCGGCGATCCGGTGACGGACCGCAATGGCCGGGCCTGCCTGCTGGCCCGCCGGCTGAGCGAGGCGGGCGTGCGGTTCGTCCAGGTGACGATGGCGGGATGGGACCACCACGCCGACATCCGCAACGCCCTGCCACGGAGCTGCGCCGGGACGGACCGGCCCGTCGCCGGCCTGATCAAGGATCTGAAGTCCCGCGGGTTGCTCGAGGAGACCCTCGTCGTCTGGTCGGGCGAGTTTGGCCGCACCCCCTGGAGCCAGGACCTCTCAGGCACCTCCCCGATCGAGACGCATGGCCGGGAACACCAGCCCGATAGCTACGTCGCCTGGCTCGCCGGGGGCGGCGTCAAGGCTGGGCACACCCATGGCGAGACGGATGAGTTCGGCTTCCGCCCGTCGGGGGGAAGGTGCATCTCCACGACCTCCACGCCACGATGCTCCATCTCCTGGGCCTGGATCACCAGCGCCTCACGTTCCGCCACGCCGGGCGCGACTATCGCTTGACGGATGTGGAGGGTCGCGTGGTCAAGGAGATCCTGGCCTGACGAACAGGCTGATGCGGACGATGATCGCTGCGGCGGGTGTCACTCCGCGCGGACCTGGACCTTCCGAAACTCGACCCGCCCACTGTGGCTCTGGAGTGCGACGTAACCCCTGCGCGGCTTGTGCTTCGGGTCCGGCGCACCGGCCGGCTTGCTTTTCACATCCGGGAGCTCGGACTGGTCGGCCTCCAGGATCGTCTGGCCGTTGAGCCGGACCGTGATCCGGGAGCCGTGGCACGTCACCTCGATCGTGTTCCACTCCGGGGCCGGCCGCGTCGGGTTGGCGGTCGGGCCCTTGTACCGATAGAGCGATCCGGTCCCGTGTGCCGACGGGGGGCTGCCGGCGTCATCCATCAACTGGACCTCGAAGGCGGCGTACGACGGGCGGGTCTGCCGCGATCGCTCGGGGTCGAACCGCCCCGTCCGGATGCCGAGCCCGCTGTTGCCCGTCGGTTTGCCCCCCGGCTTCGGGATGAACCGGTACTCGACCCGGAGGGTGAAGTCGCTGAACTCCCGGCGGTCATACCGGAGGAACCCGAACCCCTCCCCGAGGCAGACGATCCGTCCGTCCTCGACCGACCACATCATCCGGCCGGCCTTATCTTTGGTCGGCCCCTCCACGACCCAACCGTCCAGGCTCTTGCCGTCGAACAGGTCGCGGAAGTCGTCGGCCAAGGCGGCCGAGGCCAAGATCAGCAGCAGAGCGAGCGGGGCAAGGCGGAAACCCGGTCGGAACATCGTTCGTCTCCTCCGCGAGTTCGGGCGATCACGGCGATTTCATCCTCGACCGAGGATGGCAACCGTTCACCCGTCGATGGTAATCAGCGTACGGAAGAGTATCGAGCCGCGAAACCATCTCTCAGGTGTGTCGGTCGATCCGACGAAGCGCGCAACGTCCTGGCCCTTCCACAGCCTGATGGAGTCGATGGGGGGACCGCGCAAGCCGCCCCCGACCTGCCGCGGCTCCCCTGCGACCACCGGACCGGCCGGAGACAGCGCGGCCGGACCGCCCGAGGGCCGCGAGAGCGGTCGATGCGACCCGAGAGGACGGTCGTCCTGGCGTGGAGGACGGTCCTCCGGTCCTCCATCCCTTGGGTCCGCCGCGCCGCGATCCCACCGCTGGAAGTGGCGCCGATGCCTCACGAAGTCGGGCCGCTATCCTCTTCCGCGAGAACCGGTTAAGCTCGGAGTCGAGCGGTCCCTCGATGCATGCCGTCCGGGGTGGAACGTCTCCGAGCGACGCCGCTCGAGTCCCGGTCGGGGACGCCGCCGGGGCGGCCATCGGGAGCCGTGTCGATGAACGACGTCACCCGTATCCTTTCCGAGGGGGCAACGGACAGGGGGCAACGGGCAACGGGGACATTCTTAGAGTCTGTTCCGAAAGCCCCGGAGGGGCGGTGGTCAAGAGCCAGGGGCGTCAGCCCCTGGTGGACCGCGGAGCGCCGAGCCCCCCCTCTCTTCCCAGGAGCC
>JAJPJC010000118.1 GCA_021324445.1 Isosphaeraceae bacterium | reverse complement strand
GGCCCGAGGGGTTGGCCCGCCGTTTTCGGAAGAAGAACCCCTGATACGATCAGGAGTTACGTCACAATAACCTTTGCATGTTCACAGGGGTCGCTGTCCAGCCTGACTCTCCAGGCATGTCAGGCTGGACAGCCTGACCCACATGAGTTTCTTCCTTGCCGGGGTAATATATATAAAGGTTACACCGGAATCCTGGAGGTCGATCTCGACGCCGGCGAGCTGTTCGGCCGAACGGTGGGCCTGCGCGACCGGATCACCTTTCAGGGTCGGACCGTTGAGGAAGCTCGCCAGTCGTTCGAGGAATCGATTGATTTCTCTCTGGCGTGCTGTGCGGAAGAGCGGAAGCAGCCCGACCGGCCCTACTCCGGCCGATTCAATGTCCGGATCGCACCCCAGCTGCACCGAAAGCGGGCGATCCTGGCGGAATCCCGCGGTCAGAGCTTGAACGAACTGGTTGCCGCAACCCTGGCACTCGCCGCCGGCGAAGCTCCCTCGCAGGTCAAGATCGCCGAGCCAACCTGGCAGGAAGTCCACGCTAAGCTGGAAGAACGACGGGGGGGAGCGAAGCCCTTGCCCGACGGCAAACGCCGGTCAAGCTCGTCGAACCCATCGAAACGATCCCCCGGGCAGAAGCTCGCGCATGGTCGACGTCGAGCGGAATGATCCTCCACTTCCGAGCGCGTTCCCGATTGCCCACGGTGTACCCGACCGAACTCGGAGCGGACGACCCTGTCGTGAGGCGACGCTGCGTGTGCCGGGCCGCGGCCGCCGGCTGACCGTCCTTGGCCTCTTGTCCCTTGAGCCCGCCCAGGCCAGGTGCGCCGAGCATCACCATGACCAGCGAGAGATCCAGACCGGTCCACCGCCCTTGCCTGGAAACCATCACCATTCGCTCCGACGTAGGTCAGGCTTTCAGCCTGACGTTCCGAAGAATCTCAGGCTGAAAGCCTGACCTACGGGTCGCCTCACCTCAAGGTCGAGAGGTACTCCAGCAGATCGGCCACTTGCTGGGCGGTCAGGTCGCGGAGCAACAGCTCGGGCATGAGCGAGCGCGACTGCGGGACGAGCTGCTCGACCTCGGCGCCGGCGACGCGCACCGTCTTGCCCTGCGCGTCCTTGAGCACCACCTCGCGCGCGGATTTCTCCACGACCAACCCGGTGACGACCCGTCCGTCCTTGGTTTCCAGCAGGTGGGCAACATACTGGGGATCGATGGTCTTGGACGGCTCGAGGATCTGGTCGAGCAAGGCAGTCCGGTCATACTTGGCGCCGATCTTGGTCAGGTCGGGGCCGACCACTTCGCCGACGTCGCCGGCCTTGTGGCAGGTCTTGCACTGGGCGGCGGGATTGGAGGTGAAGACGTCGCGACCGCGCCGGGCGTCGCCGCGGAGCGACAGGATCGACGGCCGGTCGACCACGTCCCCCAGCCGCTTGACCCGCTCCCCCTCGGGGATGAACCGCTCGAACAGGTCGCGAACCTCGACCGCGGGGCTGTTCCGCGTGATCGCCACCACCTCCTGGCGCAGCGAGTCGGGGACCGGCTCGCGGTCGATCAGGCCCAGGAGCAGCAGCGCCCCTCGGGTCGTGGATGTCAGCCGGCGGATGGCCGCC
Organism: Isosphaeraceae bacterium; assembly: GCA_021324445.1. Taxonomy (GTDB): domain Bacteria; phylum Planctomycetota; class Planctomycetia; order Isosphaerales; family Isosphaeraceae; genus JAJPJC01. The sequence continues at coordinate 36,045 of JAJPJC010000118.1, read as the reverse complement.
GACTGGGCCGCGCCCGGGCGGCGATCGCCGCGCCGTAGCGTCTCGAGCGCGGCGCGGTCCTCAACCGGGACCGCCGCGATGCCCGCGGACCCATCGGCCTTGGGGACCGGCATGCTGGCGATCCAGTCGTGGATCATGCGAACCGCGCGAAGGTCGACCTGGTTCGAGCCGAGCCGGGGCATCCGGCCGCCTCCCAGCTTGGAGACCCGGTAATACAGCACCGAGCGCGCGGGATCACCCGGCGCGATGATCCGCGCCCCGGCGATCTGGAAGGTCCCCTGGATCGGCCGCACATCCACGGTCTTGGTCTGCTCCAGGGGGACTTCGAACCCCAGGGCGATGTTGGCGGCGCCCCCGGCGTTGAACTGGTGGCAGTGCGCGCAATTCGTCTGGAAGTACGACCGCGCCCGGTGCCCCAGCTCGGCCGACTCGTCGTAGGGATTGACCAGCTTCGGGAGCCGGGCCGGGTCGGGCGTCCAGGCCAGGAGCCCGGCCTGGTGCAAGGCCGTCAACTGGTTGACCGAGCCGGCACCCGTCTCGACCGCCCTGTTCATCTGGAGCGTGTTCATGCCCAGGGGCGAGGCCGACTGGACGCCGAAGATCGTCGTCTTCTTCTCGACCCAGGGATTATGGCAGAGGGCGCATTCGGTCCGGGCGTAGACGCGGTAATTCCGCTGGCGGCGCCCGCCGGGTGCGGCCGGATCGTCGATCGCGATCGTCCTGGTCGCCCCCTGAGCCTCGGCCAGGACCGCATCAGCCTGGTCGTCGTCCCAGACATAGGAATACGGCCGCCAGGCGTCGTCCTCGAAGTGGAGGATCTGGGTCTCGACCCGCCGGCGGGCCGGCTCCGACCTGCCGGTCTCGATCGAGACGGTCCGGACCAGCACCGAGCCCTCGGGGAATCGCCAGTTGCCCAGCTCGTCGCGGCCGACGCATCCAGTGCCGGGCACGGCCAGGAACCGCTCGGCGGTCGCGCCGTCGGCCCAGAGCTCGGAGTTGACCGAATAAGGGATCACGCCCGGGGCCACCCGGTGGTCCCGGGTCGAGGCGAACAGGCCGGTCTGGCTCAGACGGCGGGGAAACTCGTGTTTCACCGTCGCGGCCGGGTTGCGGACCAGCCGGTAGACCTGGTGCGTCCGGTCGTGATCGACCAGGTAGACCTCGCCGTCGAGCGACTGACCGAAGGCGGCCAGGTGGATCGGCGTCCGCGCCAGCTCCTGCTGCCAGGTGACGGTCTCGCCCGGACAGCGCAGCCCCCAGACGATCCCGGTCTGGTAGTCGCCGTAGATGTAGGCTCCCTTCAGCTCGGGCAGCCGCATCCCGTGGTAGACATAGCCGCCGGTGATCGACGCCGCCTCGGAATGGGGGTGGGCCTTCGTCGGCGGCAGGATGGGCGTCGGCCCGCGCCGGCCTTCGACGTGCACCGGCTGCGGGCCTTCCATCACGCTCCAGCCGTAGTTGCCACCACGCTTCACCTTGTCGACCATCTCCCAGAGCTCCCACCCAACGTCCCCGACCCACAGGTCGCCGGTCGCACGGTCGATGCTCATCCGCCAAGGGTTGCGGAAGCCGAAGGCCCAGATCTCGGGCCGGACGCCGGGCATGTTCAGGAACGGGTTGTCGGGCGGGATGCGGTAGGATTTACCCGCCTCCGCATGGTCGACGTCGATGCGGAGGACGCTCGAGAGCAGGTCGGAGCAATCTTGCCCGGTCATCTTGCGGGCATCGGGCGGAGCGGCATCGCCGGCGTCGCCGGTCGAGATATAGAGATACCCGTCCGTGCCGAAGTCCAGGCAGCCGCCGTTATGGCCCCCCGACCAGAACGTCAGCAGGACCTTCTCGCTCCGGGGATCGATCACCGGGGGATCGGTCCGGCTCACCTCGAACCGGGAGACGATCGAGCCATCGGGCAGGTCGTTCTTGAGAACGTAACAGACATAAATATAACGATTTTCCTCGAACCTGGGGTGGAAGGCGATGCCATAGAACATCGTCAGGTCGGGGTGGAGCTTGGCGACGTCGAGCGCCAGGTCGGCCTGGCGGCACTTCGGGTCAACCGGGAAGGAGACGATGCGCCCCTGGAGCTCGCCGACGAAGAAGCGGTTGGTCCCCGGGGCGGGGACCAGCGCGACCGGGAAGCGGAACTTGAGGTGGGGAAAGGCCGGCTCGACGGAATACAGCGGCGGCGGCTCGGGCGCGCCGGCGATCCGCGAGGTCGTCCACGGGACGCGCGCCGACCGGTCCGCGGCGCGGCCACCGCCTGCACCGCCGGCGATCGCGGCCGCCATCGTGAATACCAATCCGATTGAGCGCAGTGTTCCAGACAGCCGGGGGCGGCTCATCCGTCATCGTCCTCGTAGGGTAGTTGGCCACTGAGCGTCGGGTCCCGCGGAGCGGTTCAGCGGATGTGCACATTGTCCGAAATCTTCGCCCGGGTTGCAAATCCGCGATGGGTAGCGCCGAGTGGGCAGCGCGGCAGCGAGACGCGGAGCGAGCATTTCCAGGCCGGCGCGGCCTGACGGAGACCAATCCGGGTGACGGCCAGGTCGGACAGGCCCGGTATCGCTTCCAGACCGGGACCGTGTCGGCGGCCACTCCAGCCACCGGCCGTGTCAGGGCGGCGGGCCATCCCAGCGGCCGAGCCGCTGGCGGCGCTCCTGCCAGGCCTCGTCGTCGCGGTCGGGCGCCCGGTGCACGACCCCCAGCCGATGCGCCTCGGCGATCGCGTCGGCCAATCGCTCGACCAATCAAGCCTTCCGGCTAGGAACTGCTGACCTCCGTTCTGCGGCAAGCATCACGCAATCTTGCACACAAGGACCGCGCATTCGCATTATCCGTTGTCCTCCCTACAATCAGCCGATTTTGCCCAGAGCAATTAGTTTCGTTGATCGCGCGCCCTTCTCTATTTTCATGCTAGACTAGAGCAAGGATACATCAACGAGGTGCAACCATGAATCCCATTCATGACGAGACGCCGGTGACGACGGACACCGAGCCAGTCCCTTCCGAACTGATGGTTCTGAAGGAGCGAATTCAGCAGCAGTCGGCGCCGGTCCGTGCGGAGCTGGAGCCGCTGATCGATGACGTGATGGAGCATGCCTTGTTTCGCAGCCGAGTCATGCTGATTGCGCGGGAGGCCCTCGAACGGTTCCGGCTCGACCTCGCTTCACTGCGGTTCGACCTGGAGGCGACGCGCCGCGAGCGCCGGTCGCCGTGAATCTGGTGGTTGGAGACGCCGGGCCGCGGGGATCAACGGCGAGAGCGTGCCCGTTGCTGTGCCAGCCAGGCTGTGAGCACACGGCCGACATCGGCCAGGCTCTCGGCCGAGCAATTCTCAGGTAGGTCGTCGGCCTTGTGCCAGTAGGGGTAATCGAAATCGATGATGTCGATGGCCGGGATGCCGGCGTCGTTGAGTGGCAGGTGGTCGTCGAGGACCTCGCGACCGATCTCGTTGCGAAACGACCTGGCGTCGAGCTGGCGGGCGACGGCCCAGACCTCGCGCACCAGCTCGGGGGCGAAGTTCAGGCTGTTGGGCTCGCGCTTGATCTGGAGGTCCCGGCCCCCGACCATGTCGAGGAGCAATCCGGCTCGGTAGCGCATTTTCGAACGCCCGCGCTCGACCTGGGCGGCATAAGACCGGGCGAAATGCCACGACCCGAGGAAGTACTCGCCCCGGCGGTCGGGGTCATTCCCATAGACCAGCTCCTCGCCGTCGAAGAGGACGAGGTCGACGCCGCAGGGAGTCTCCAGCTTCTCCAGGTGGTGGGCGATCTCCATCAGGAGGGCGACGCCCGAGGCACAATCATTGGCGCCGAGAAAGGGGCGCTTGCGCCGTTCCTCGTCGTCCTCCTGGTCGGGATGGGGCCGGGTGTCGTAGTGGGCGGCGATGAGGACGCGATCCAGCCGCTCGGGATGCCAGGAGCCGATCAGGTTGGCCATCTCCACGCGGCGGCCGGTCAGGGGGTGCTCCGCGCGGAACGGTTGCTCGCGGACCTTGCCTCCCATCTTCGTGAAATGCTCCGCGACGAGCTTGCGTTGCCGCGCATTGGCCTCGGAACCGGCGATCCGAGGCCCCAGCTCGCAGATCTGCTTGAGGTATCCATAGGCGCGCCGGCCGTCGATCGGGGCAGGAGAGGCGACCATGGCCGCATTGGCCTCCGAGGAGCGGAACCGTTGAACTGACGGCAGGATCACGCTGATCAACGCGGACGCGCAGACGGGAATGAGCGTCATGGCGAGGATCATCCGCCAATCGTACCAGTGCGGAATGATGCGCCCCATGCGATCGTCTCCTCTTCGGTTGCTCGGGACCGCGACTCTGCGCAAGATTGTTTTTTTGGAAGATTTAACCACGAAATACACGAAAGTCACGAAAATCAGATAATGATTGAGGACCCAGAAAAAATAAAAAGGATCTTTTTTCCGTTTTCGTGCCTTTCGTGTATTTCGTGGTTAACTCCGCGGTCCGGGTTCCGGTTCCGTTGAAGGTATCAAGCCCGTGTAGTTTTCCAGCAAGGCCGCGAGGCGTTCGATCGGCAATCCGACGACGTTGGAGAAGCTGCCGCGGACGACCGCGACGAACGGATCCCGGTCCTGAACGCCGTAACCGCCGGACTTCCCTTCCCAGCGCCCCGAGTCGAGATAGGCGCTGCGCTCGGGGTCGGTCAGCGGCTTGAACCGCACGACACTGACCTCGACGGCGCCAACCCATTCTTCGCGGCCGGCCCGGTAGAGGCAAATCCCGGAGATCACCTCGGTGTCGTGTCCTTCCTGGAGCCGGATCATCCGCTCGGCATCGGCCCGATCCCGCGGCTTGTTGAGGATCTGGCCCGCGACGGCGCAGACCGTGTCGGCGCCGAGGATCAGGCCGGCCCTCCTCCACTGCGCGACTGCGGCGGCCTTCCGCCAGGCCAGGTGTGCCGCATACGCCGCCGGGGACGTCGATTCATCCGGCTCGGGCTCGTCAACTCCCGAGGCAACGACCTCGAAGGGATAACCCGCCTCCGCGAGCAACTCCCGGCGCCGCGGCGAGGCACTGGCCAGGATGAGTCGTGGTTTCATAGGGGCGCCTGGGGTCCTCCGACGCACTCCGTCCGCGCGAGCGAGCCGCACGCAAGCTGATGGTATCGCCACTGACCCCTTGCCAACAAGCCGGAAACCCGCCAGCCTGAGAACCATGAGGTGTCTGCCCTCGCCGATCGATTGCGCCCGGAGTCCTGCCATGACGCGCCGCCTCGCCTCCCTCGCCGGCTTCCTGACCGCCCTCGCGGTGGATCCGTCCTTTGCCGCCCTGGCCGCCCCGCCCGACGGCAACCGCCTGGCCTACCTCGACGAGGTGAACCCGTATTACCCCCATCGCGACTTTCCCAAGCTGATCACGCCCCAGTGGGTCGGCGAGCCGGGGGTCGAGGCAGTGGTGGTGCTGGCGATCGACGACATGCATGATCCCGGCCGGTACGAGACCTATCTGCGGCCCATCTTGAACCGGCTCAAGGCGATCGACGGCCGCGCGCCGGTCAGTATCATGACGAACCACGTCGACCCCAAGGACCCGCGGCTCCAGGGTTGGCTGAAGGAGGGGCTCTCGCTCGAGGTCCATACGTTGACTCATCCCTGCCCGTGCTTGCAGAAGGGGGACTTTGCCGAGGCCGCCCGCACCTATCACGGCTGCGTGGACCTGATGAACCAGATCCCCGGCAACACGCCGGTCGCCTTCCGGATGCCGTGTTGCGACTCACTCAACACGGTGAGCCCTCGCTTCTTCGCCGAGATCTTCAACAAGACCAGCCCGGGCGGGAAGTTCCTCTCGATCGATTCATCCGTCTTCGTGGTGCTCACGCCCGATGACCCGAGCTTGCCGCGCGACCTGGTGTTCGACCCCGACGGCAGGGAGCGGTTCCGCAAGTACATCCCGTTCCCGTCGTTCGTGAACACGATCGAGAACTACCCCTATCCCTACGTGATCGGCCGGCTCTGCTGGGAATTCCCCTGCGTCGTCCCCAGCGACTGGGAAGCCCAGCACCTCCACAAGCCGAACAACCCCAAGACCGTCGAAGACCTCAAGGCCGCTCTGGATTGTGTCGTGCTCAAGCAAGGAGTCTTCAATCTCGTCTTCCACCCGCACGGCTGGATCAAGAATACGCAGATCGTCGAGTTGATCGATCACGCGGTGGCGAAGCATGGGAAGAAGGTCAAGTTCCTCACGTTCAAGGAGGCGCTGGAGCGACTCAACCAGAACCCCCTGCTGGGGCAGCCATTGCGAGCAGCAAACGGGCAGGAGCGAAACAGTGTGACATTAGCGGATGTGAATAGCGACGGGTACCTCGATGCCGTGGTCAGCGACGAGAACGGGATTCGGGTCAGGGATTGGGAGCCAGCGAGCTGGGCTTGGTCGGATGGTCCTGCGATCCCGGGGTCGCGGGTGGCGAATGGCCGAAGCATTCCCAGCCTCATTCCAGTGAGGGGGATGATCGGAGTGGGATTTGTTCCTCCCGGAGCTCTCCCTCCCGGCGCCATCCAGGTCAAGACCAGGTTTCTGGACATCGACGGCGATGGCGAGTGCGAGCAGCTTGCCATCGCGGCCGGAATGCCCACGGTGATCTTCCGGACGACACTACTGAACCGCCCTCCTACCGTCGAACCACCTCGACCTCACTCACTCGACTTCGGTTTGCCCCCCGGCGCCCGACTGGTCGACGATCAAGGCCGCGACGCCGGCCTCCGCTTCATCGACCTGGACGAAGATGGCCGACTCGACGTTGTTTTCTCCAACGACCAGAGGTATGGAATCTATCTGTTTAACTCGATGGAGGACGGCTGGACGCGCAAGGTGATGGCCGGCAAGGCGGGCGAGCCCGGCGCACTTCCCAAGATCGTTCGCGACGGCACCAACAACGGCTTTTTCGTCCACTCGCGGCATCTCTGGTGGCAGAACGAGGATACGGCCAAGTTGCCCAACCTGGTCGATCGCCGGTCCTTCAACGACCTGTTGAAGGACATCGAGCCGAGAGGGAAGAATCCCGCGGCGGCGTTGAAAGCGATCCGCGTCGAGCCCGGGTTCACGGTGGAGCAGGTCGCGGCCGAGCCGCTGGTGAAAGACCCGATCGCCTTCGAGTGGGGAGCCGACGGCAAGCTCTGGGTCGTCGAGATGGGGGATTACCCGCTGGGTCTCGACGGCAAGGGGAAGCCCGGCGGCGTCGTCCGGTTCCTCGAGGATACGAATGGCGACGGCCTGTACGACAAGCAGACGACCTTCCTGGAAGCGCTGCCCTTCCCGACCGGCGTGATGCCCTGGCGCAATGGCGTTCTGGTCGCGTGCGCCCCCGACATCTTCTACGCCGAGGATCGCGACGGCGACGGCAAGGCCGACCATCGCGAGGTGCTCTTCACGGGCTTCGTCCCCGGGAACCAGCAGCACCGGCTCAACGGCTTCGAGCTGGGGCTCGATGGCTGGGTCTATGGCGCCAACGGCGACAGCGGCGGGACGGTCCGATCGACCAAAACGGGCAAGGTCACGCGGATCAGCGGCCGGGACTTCCGGTTCCGGCCCGACACCGGCGAGCTCGAAGCCGAGAGCGGCCAGACCCAATATGGTCGCCACCGCGACGACTGGGGCCACTGGTTCGGCAACAACAATCCCAACTGGGGCTGGCATTTCGTCCTCTCGGACCAGAACCTGAGGCGCAACCCCTACTACGCGCCTCCCGACCCGCGGCAGACCCTCGAGCCGCAGACGCGGTGCTATCCCGTCAGCCGCACGGTCGCCCGGTTCAACGACCCGGAAGCGGCCAATCACGTCACCTCGGCCAACAGTCCGACTCCCTATCGCGACGAGCTCTTCGGCCCCTGGTTCGCCACCAGCCTCTTCGTCAGCGAGCCCGTGCACAATCTGGTGCACCGGATCGTGCTGGAGCCCGATGGCGTGACCTTCCGCGGTCGTCGCGGTCCGAACGAGTCGGGGCGCGAATTCCTGGCCTCCAGCGACAACTGGTTCCGGCCCACGATGCTCAAGACCGGCCCCGACGGCGCGCTCTGGGTCGCCGACATGTATCGCTCCGTGATCGAGCATCCCGAGTGGATCCCCGACGATTGGGAAAAACGGCTGGACCTCCGCGCCGGCAGCGAGCAAGGGCGGATCTACCGGGTTTATCCCGTCGATCAGAAGCCGCGGCCGATCCCGCGGCTGGATGGGCTCGATACGCCGGGACTGGTCGCCGCGCTCGACAGCCCGAGCGGCTGGCAGCGCGACACGGCGCAGCGGCTTCTCCTGCACCGCGGCGGCACGGAGGCGTTCGGACCGCTCCGGGAATTGGCCGCGAATCCGAAGCGGCCCAAGACTCGGGTGCAGGCGCTCTGGACGCTGGCTGATCTGGGCGGCCTCGACGAAGCCACTGCGTTGGTGGGCCTGAATGACACCGATCCCCGGGTCAGGGAATCGGTCATCGCGGCCGTTGAGCCCCTCGTGCCGTCCTCGCCCAAGGTCGCAGACGCGATCCTGCGGCTCGTCGACGACAGCGAGGCCCGGGTCCGATTCCAGGTGGCGCTGGCCCTGGGCAACTGGAACGACCGCCGCGCGGGTGAGGCCCTGGCGCGCCTGGCGCGACGCGACGGGAATCACGCCTGGATGCGGGCGGCCATCCTCAGCTCGGCCGTGCCCCATGTCGCGACATTGCTGGCGAGCTTGCTGGGCAGCGCCGAGGGCAAGGCTCCGCCTCCAGCGATGGTCGAGCCGCTCCTGGCCCTGGTGGGATCGCTCCCGGGCGGCCGCTTGAATGCCGACGCCTTCCGCTCGATCGGCGAGCCGGCCGGACAGGGGGGTCGCTATGCCCCCTGGCAGTTCGCCGCGCTGGCCGGCTTGAGCGCGGCCCGGGAGCGGGTCAGGAACCGGTCGGCGATCGACGTGGACAAACCGTTCGCGCGGTTGTGGGATGCGGCGCGGAGCGTGGTCGCGGACGATTCGGCCGGCGAGGCCGACCGGCTGGCGGCCGTGACGCTGCTGGGGCACTCGGCCGCGCGCCATGCCGAGGATCGCGACCGGCTCGTCGGCCTGCTCCGGCCCCAGGTGCCGGTCACGCTCCAGCAGGCGGCGGTCTCGGCCCTGGGCCGGAGCACCGACCCGAAGATCCCCGAGCTGCTGCTGAAGGGTTGGAAGCGGGACTCGCCCCAGGTCCGGGGTGCGATCCTCGACACCCTGATGAGCCGGGGCCCGTGGACCGCCGCGCTGCTCTCGGCGCTCGAGGCCGGCCGCGTACCCGCCGCCGAGATCGACCCGGCGCGGCGGCAGCGGCTGGTCACGCGCCGCGATCGTTCCCAGCGCGCCCGCGCCGAGGCCGTCTTCGCTCAGCAATCCCAGCCGCGCCGGGCGGTTGTCGACGCCTACCGATCGGCCCTCGGCATGAAGGGCGATCCGGCCGCCGGCGCCGTCCAGTTCAAGAAGCTGTGCGCCTCGTGCCATCGCCTGGGGACTGAGGGCGTCGAGGTCGGCCCGGACCTCGCCACCCTCAACGACAAGTCGCCCGAGTCGCTCTTGATCGCCATCCTTGACCCCAACCGCGCCTTCGAGGCGAAATACACCGCCTTCGCGATCGCGACGGCCGACGGCCGCGTCTTGAACGGACTCATCACCAACGAGACGGCCACGGCTGTGACTCTCCGCCGCCAGGAAGGCAAGGACGACGTGCTGCTCCGCTCCGAGATCGAGGAGATGACCGCCTCGGGCCAATCCTTGATGCCCGAAGGCGTGGAGAAGGACCTGAAGCCGCAAGACCTGGCCGACCTCATCGCGTTTCTGACATCAACCGGGCCGGCCCGCAAGACCGAGTAAAACCTAGGTCAGGCTTGAGCCTGACACGGACGGCGACTCGGAACCCTGTCAGGCTCAAGCCCGACCGACGTTCGTGCCGGAGCGATCCACCATGAGTAAGCCGACCGATATTCGACCGGTCACGGTCGAGCTGTATTTCCTGCCGATCCAGAGCCGGATGCCGCTGAAGTTCGGCCCGGAGGTCACCACGGAGGTGACCTGCGCGCGGGTCAAGATGACCGTGGAGGATGCCCGCGGCCGGCGCGCCGACGGCTGGGGCGAGACGCCGCTGTCGGTCCAGTGGGTCTGGCCCAGCCGGCTCAGCTACGAGGAGCGCCATCAGGCGCTGAGGAAACTCTGCGTCCGGATCGCCGAAGCGTGGGTATCCCAGCCCTGCTCTCCGGGACACCCGATGGAGCTCGGACACGGCTTCACGGAATCCGTCTTGCCCGCGGTGACGACCAAGTATCAGGCCGCGCGTGGCAAGGACGCCGAACCGGTCCCGTGGCTGGGGGCCCTGGTCTGCAACTCGCCCTTCGACCTCGCCCTGCACGATGCCTTCGGGGTTCTTCACGGCGTACCGACGTACGAGACGTACAATGGAACGTACATGAGCCGGGACCTGGGTCAGTTCCTGACCCCCGCGCCCGATGCGGCGGTCTCATTCCAAGGGAAGTTCCCCGAGGAGTTCCTGGTCCGGCCCCGCCTGGAATCGATCCCGGCCTGGCACCTGGTCGGCGGCAAGGACCCGATCGATCCCTGGGACCTGACTGGCTCGGAGCCGGACGACGGCTACCCGGTTCTCTTGCGCGATTGGATCCGCCGCGATGGGCTGAAGTGCCTGAAGGTCAAGCTCCGCGGCGACGACGCCGAGTGGGATTACGACCGCCTCCTCAAAGTGGGCCGGATCGCCGTCGAGGAGGGCGTCGACTGGCTGACCGCCGACTTCAATTGCACGGTCGGCGAGCCAGCGTATGTCAACGCGATCCTCGACCGACTGATGGATGAGCACCCGCGGCTCTACGGGATGCTCCTGTACGTGGAGCAGCCGTTCCCCTATGACCTGGAGGAGCACCGCATCGACGTGCACAGCGTCTCGGCGCGGAAGCCGTTGTTCATGGACGAGAGCGCCCACGACTGGCGGTTCGTCCGGCTGGGCCGCGAGCTGGGCTGGTCGGGCGTGGCGCTCAAGACCTGCAAGACCCAGACCGGCGCGCTCCTCAGTCTCTGCTGGGCCAGGGCTCACGGCATGACGCTGATGGTCCAGGACCTCTCCAACCCCATGCTTGCCCAGGTCCCGCATGTCCTCCTGGCCGCCCACGCCGGGACCCTCATGGGGGTCGAATCCAACGGCATGCAGTTCTATCCCGCCGCCTCCTTGCCCGAGGAGGAGGTCCACCCGGGACTCTTCCGCCGCCGGGATGGGAAGCTCGACCTGTCCTCGGTCCGCGGGCCGGGCTTCGGTTATCGCGTCGAGGAAATTGATCGCACCTTGCCCGATCCCGCATGTTCGCGAGGTGGTTGACCAACTCGACGCGTTTTCTTTGCCAGAATCCCGGATAGACCGGCCGCCCTCGTGACACTACTGGAAGACATCGGGAGATCGAGCGAGGGTCCGGTTCATGGCGGATCGTCGGCGTGGTGCGGATTTCCCGGACATCCGCGCGCTGTTCCAGGTGGGGACGACCGGGGATCTGACGGACGAGCAGTTGCTGGAGCAGTTCGGCTCCGGCGATCGGGAGGCGGCCGAGATCGCCTTCAAGGCGCTGGTGATGCGTCATGGCCCGATGGTCCTGCGCATCTGCCGGATCATCCTGCGCGACCTGCATGATGCCGAGGACGCCTTCCAGGCGACGTTCCTGGTCCTGGCACGCCGGGCCGGTTCGATCCGCAAGCGGGGGTCGGCGGCCAGTTGGCTGCATGGCGTCGCTCGTCGCGTGGCCTCCTGCGCGCGCACGGCGGCGGCACGACGACGGTGGCACGAGCAGAGGGCCGCCGCCATGGCGAGGCGATCCGTGGATGACGCCGGCTGGGACGACCTCGGCGCGGCGATCCACGAGGAGATCGGACGGCTCTCGGAGTCCTGCCGGGCGGCGGTCGTGCTCTGCGACCTGGAGGGCCTCACCGAGGGACAGGCGGCGCGGCGGCTCGGCTGGCCGATCGGGACCGTCCGCAGCCGGTTGATGCGAGGGCGGGAGCACCTGCGGGGCCGACTGACTCGACGCGGCTTGTCCCTTTCCGCCGTGATGCTGGGCTCGCTCCCCGCTCCCGAGGCCGCCTCGGCCGCCGTACCGGCTGCCCTGGTGAACTCCACGGTCCAGGGGGCGCTGCACATCGCGGCGGGCGGGGCCGTCGCGGCCGGGACGGTCCCGGCCGTGGCCACAACTCTTACGCATGAGGTCCTGAAAGCTATGTTCCTCACCAAGCTGAAGCTGTCCGCCGCGGCCTTGCTCGCGGTCGGGGCGGCCTCCTCACTGGCGATCGTCACGGTCGGGTTCACACAGGAGAAGCCGGCAGCGGCACCTCCGACGACCCCGGCCACGCCACCGACGACCCCGGTCTCGCCGCGGACCCAAGCGATCCTGGCCAAGCTCGAGAAGCCCATCCCCATGGTGTTTCCCCAGGAGACACCGCTCGATGACCTGTTGAAGTACATCCAACAGACTACCAGGGGCGGTCCGAACGACCCCCAGGGGCTGCCGATCTACGTCGACCCGCTCGGGCTCCAGGAGGCCAGGAGGTCCTTGAACTCGACCTTCACGATCAACCTGGAGGGCACCCCCCTGAGGGTCACCCTCGCGCAGGTGCTGGCCCAACTGGGCCTGGCCTTCGCCGTGAAGGACGACGTCCTGATGATCAGCTCGCCGGAGGGGATCCAGCGGGGACGCGATGAGACGGTGGTCCTGCCCAGGCTGCTCACGCCGAAGACGAAGGCTGTGCTGGCCCAGCTCGATGAGCCCATCTCCATGTCGTTTGCCAACGAGACCCCGCTGGAGGATGTCCTGAAGTACATCACCCAGGCGACCACGACGGCCACGGCCCTCGGCATACCCATCGTGGTCGACGCGTTCGGGCTCCAGGAGGTCGAGAAGAAGCTCCAGTCGACTGTCACGCTCGACCTCCTGGACGTGCCGCTCAAGACGACCTTGCGTTTGCTCCTCACGCAGCTCGGCCTGGTCTACACGATCAAGGACGGCGTGGTGGTCATCAGCTCGCCCCAGGTCATCCAGAAGCTCGAAAAGAGGACGGCCGAGGAACCACCAGGCAAGACCTCGCCCCCTCCGCGCTGACGGGGAGGCCTGCCGGGCGGACCGATCGATCCAGCACGACGGGTGGCGGAATACCAATAAGGGAGAAGCCCAGGGCCTCAGGGCCGATCGACCGCGATGATCCGCTTCGGCATCGCCCCCACGGGGATGCGCGTCAGCTCTTTTCGCGAGCCGACATCCAGCACCGAGACCGCATCCGAGCCGGCGTTGGAGACGTAGCACCGCCGGCCATCGGCCGTGAAGGTCAGCCAATCCGGCGCCTGGCCGACGCGCGTGGTTCCCAGCCGCCTCAGGTCGGGCAGAGAGAAGACCGAGACCGAATTGTCGAGCAGGCTGGTCACCCATAACGTCTTCCCATCCGGCGCGATCCCGATCCCGTGCGAGAACGTCCTGGGGATCAGCGGTTGGGCTCCCGGAGGCGCCTCCGGCAGCAAGACCGTGTCGATCACCTTGCGCGCGGCGACGTCCACGACGACAAACCCATGCAAGTCCGAAAGCTGCACGTAGATCCGACGCGCCTGGGCATCGATGACCAGGGGGCGCGGCTGACCCGGGAGGGGAATCTCGAACGCGGGCGTCTCGGTCGCGATGTCGATCGCGGTGAGCTTATTGTCATCCATCGACGTCGCGATCATCCACCGGCCGTCCGGCGAGCAGCAGACGTTGTGCGGGGCGCGCCCCACCGGCACGCTCTTGACCTTGGTGAGTGAGGCGGTATCCACGATCGCGACGTGCGCCTCCCCCCGGAGACAGACGTAGACCCGGCGGCCGTCGGGCGTGATCGCCAGGTTGTTCGGCTGCCGGCCCAGCGGCACGCGGTGGATCACCTGGGAGCTCGCGAGGTCCACCACGTCCAGGACCTCCTCCGCCTCGCTCGAGACGTAGAGGCGGCTCTTGTCCGGCGAGGCGACGATGCCGTGCGGGTGCCTCGAGACTCGGATCACGCCGGTCACCGCGTCCGTGGCCGGGTCGATCACGCTGATGTCGGCTCCGCCGCTGTTGTCGACGTAGATCCGCTCGGTCCCGACGACCAGGGTGGCACCGCACCCGAGCAGGAGCAGCAGGGTTCTCACAGGCTTTTCCTCCGAATAGAGCTCGCGCGCTCCGAGTGCCGGCCTGCCTACATCACCGCGCCGCCGTCCACGAAAAGCGACTGGCCGGTGATGCACCGCGCCTCGTCGGAGGCGAGAAACACGGCCGCCCAGCCGATGTCCTCCGGCGTTTGCTCGCATCCCATGGGGACAATCTGGGCCACGCGCTTCTCGAAGACCTGCCGGGCGGTCATCCCCCGGAACGCCGGGTTGTTCTCGGCGATGTCCTGGGCCAGGTCGCGCCAGAAGCCCGTCCAGAGGATCCCGGGACAGATGGCATTGACCGTCACGCCGTGGGGGGCCAGCTCCTTGGCCACGATGCGGGTCAAGATGATCACGCCTCCCTTGGCCACCGAGTAGGGCGGCATGGTGAGGGAGGCCAGGGGCCCTGCAATCGAGGCGATGTTGATGATCCGTCCGGCCCGGCGCTCGATGAAGTCGGGCGCGATGGCCTTGCACATCAGGAACACGGACTTGACGTTGACGTCGAAGGCCTGATCCCAGTCCTCCTCGGTATTGCGGGTGAACGGCATACCCGGCGGCGAGGCGATCCCGGCGTTGTTCACCACGATGTCAATCCGGCCCAGGTCGGTCCTGATGCGGTCGAGGCTCGCCCGGATGTCGGCCTCCCGGGTCACATCACAGCGCAGGCCGATGGCCGCGCGGCCGAGTGCCCGGACCTCCTGGGCGACGCTCGCGGCACTGGCCTCCTGAAGGTCGGGGATGGCGAGATTCGCGCCCTCCCGCGCCAGGCAGAGTGCGATCCCTCGGCCGATCCCGGAGCCACCCCCGGTCACCACCGCCACCTTGCCGGCGAGCCTCATCGAATCACCCCTGGGCATCTGGTGTCCGACATGGCGAGGGTTGGACTCGATCCCACCGCCGCACTCGAGGCTGGCGCGGTGATCCCGACCGCCATGTTCGTGTCGATGGTAGCGGATGGCACGGATCGAAGCCAGGGTGGGCGACCGTGGCCGTCCACGCCGTGAGTCCCATTCTCAGCTACTTCGCTCGCGCGTACCGGCCCACGAGTCGTCCCTCCGCCAGGATATGTCCCTGGATCGCCTTGAGCACATCGGCTCGCGTCGCGGAGGAAGTCAGACCGAGCCGTGAATCCAGCGCGTAAAGCCGAAAGACGTAGTGATGGGTCCCGCTGGGCGGGCAAGGCCCGCCATAGCCGGTCTTGCCGAAGTCGTTGCGACCCGGCTGCGCCCGGGGAGCGTCCGCGCCGGCAGATCCGCCGGGTTGGTTCGCAGGCAGGGCGAGGGTCTCCGCGGTCGAATCCCCTTCCGGAAGTGCCTTGACCCGAGGCGGTAGGTTGAACAGGACCCAGTGGGAGAAGGTCCCCATCGGCGCGTCGGGGTCGTCGCAGATCACGGCGAGCGACCGGGCCGCGCTCGGTACGCCCGACCATTCCAGCGGCGGCGAACGATCAGCCCCATCGCAGGTGTACACCTTGGGGATCATCCCCCCATCACTCCACGCCGGACTGCGCAGGGCGATCGTCAGCCGGCTGGGGTCCTCGGCCGGGAGTGAGTCGCCCCGCCAGCAGCCCGACACGATTAAGACACCGAGGCAGGCGACGATCCCCGTTGCCAATGCGCCTGGCCAGCGGCGGACCCGTCGATTCCTGAAGGATCGAGTTGCCATCGCTAGCGGCCTCCCGCACCCAGGAACAGGGCCAACGAATTCTCTCGGAGATTTACTTTTGTCCCAGCGGGACGGTATCCTCATGGAGATGATCGTTACGGACTGGGGGAAATGCAACTTCCAGGCCGACTCTTCGGGATGATCACATCGTCTGTGTCATGAGGTTGGAGCAGCTCTCGAGGTGAGGAGGCGAAGCGATGACGAAGCGACTGCTGATCGCGGCGGTCTGCGGGGCGATGGTCGCGGGCGGGGTCTCCACCGGCGGCGTGGCCGCCCAGGAGCCGGGCGAAGACGCGCCGCTGCCGATTGAGCTCCGATCCGTGTTGCGGACGTTGGCACGGCCGGACGAGCATCGGAGGCTTCAGGACTTCCACGAACTGACCAAGGGTTCGAAGACCTACGAAGGCTTCATCACGTTGCACGAGAAGGACCAGCATCTCTACGCCGAGATCAAGCCGCAGCAGCTCGACCAGCCGATCCTGGCCCCGATGGTGATCGCCCGGGGGTCGGCCAATGCGGGCCAGCCGCTGAACTTCGGCGACGAGTGGGTGCTGGCATTCCGCAAGGTCGGCGACAACCTCCAGTTGATCCGCCGGAACATCCACTTCACGGCCCCGGCGGGAACGCCGCTGGAGAAAGCGGTCAAGCAGAACTACACCGACTCGATTCTGATGGCCTTGCCGATCCTGAGCATCAGCCCTCGGGGCGGCGCCCTGGTGGTCGACTTCGCCGACATCTTCCTGACCGACTTCGCCCAGCTCGGCCTGGGCTGGCTCGACCGCAATCGCTCGCGCTGGTACAAGATCCGCGCCTATCCCAACAATGTCGAGATCCAGGTCGAGGCGACCTTCAGCGAGTCGGGCTACGGCGGCCGCTTCTGGTTCTTCGGTGGTCCCTCGGCGGTGGTCGACCCGCGGGGGATCACCCTGGTGCTGCACTATAGCCTGTGCAAGGCGCCCGACCCGGGCTATCACCCGAGGATGGCCGACTACCGCGTGGGCCACTTCCTCAACGCGGTGACCGACTTCGCCAATCCCAACCCGGACACCAACGCCAGGCGGATGATCAACCGCTGGCGGCTGGAGAAGGCCCACCCGTCGGCCAAGCTCTCGCCCCCCAAGAAGCAGATCGTCTGGTACATCGAGGACAACGTGCCGGAGGAGTTCCGCCCGTACGTCCAGGAGGGCATCCTCGAGTGGAACAAGGCGTTCGAGAAGATCGGCTTCAAGGACGCCCTCGCCGTCCGCTGGCAGAACGAGCGCGACGACTTCGAGCCGGAGGACATCAATTATTGCACGCTGCGCTGGATCACCACCGGCTCGACCTTCGCGATGTCGGGCCTGCGCAGCAACCCGATCACCGGCGAGATGATCGACGGCGACGTGATCTTCGACGCCAGCTGGATCAAGACCTGGAAGGAGGAATACGCCTTCCTCGTGGGGGTCCCGACCCCGTCGGGGGCCGGCGCCGTGGCCGGCCAGGGCCAATCCCGCGGCGTCATCCCCCTGGCGATGGGTGAGATCCTCAGCCCGATCATGGCGATGAAGCAGGGATACGGCCTGCCGGTGCCCCCGCCGGGGACCCGCCGCGCAGCGGCCTTCCGGGCGGCACTCCTCGGCAATGGCGACCCGGCGGGCCCGGCCTCGGTCGGACCCCACGACGGCAAGACCCCGATGGCCCTGGACGTCGTGCCCGCCGGCTGGGACCCGATCCAGGCGCAGCTCCGCCAGCGACTCGCCCTGGGGAGGTTGTCCACCTGCAACTACGCCGCGGCCAAAGCTCACGAGATGCGGTTCGCCGCGCTGGCGCTCGCCTCGGCCGCCATGACGGATGCCGCCGCCGACACCGACAAAAAGGAGCCGGAGAAGAAAAAGGAGGAGCCGAAGAAGGATGCGGCCAAGGACAAGCCGGACAAGGAGCCCAAGCTCCCGGACGAGTTCCTCGGCCAGGCGATCAAGGAAGTGGTGATGCACGAGGTCGGCCACTCGCTGGGCTTGCGGCACAACTTCAAGGCGAGCATCCTGCTCAAGCCGGAACAGGTCAACGACACATCGATCACCCGCGTCAAGGGGATGACCGGCAGCGTCATGGACTATAACCCGATCAACATCGCCCCCAAGGGGCAGAAGCAGGGCGACTTCGCCTCGACCACGATTGGCCCTTACGATTACTGGGCGATCGAATACGCCTATGCGCCGGTCATGGGCCATGAGGAGGCCGAGCTGAAGAAGATCGCCGCCCGCTCTCCCGACCCCGACCTGGCGTTCGCCACCGACGACGACTTCTTCAACAACGACCCCCAGGTCAACACCTACGACCTGACGTCCGACACCCTGGCCTACGGCAAGATGCGGATGGCCCTGGCCAGCGAGCTGCTCAAGGACCTGGACCAGAAGGTCATCAAGGACGGCGAGTCGTGGGCCCGCCTCCGCAGCGCGTTCCTGTCGTGTATCAACCAGTTCGGCAACGGCGCGTATCTGGCTTCGGAATACATCGGCGGTCAGTCGGTCAACCGCGACTTCAAGGGCACCGCCAAGGCCCGCGACCCCGTCACCCCCATCACCGGTGCCCGCCAGCGCGAGGCCCTCAAGCTCCTGGTCGACCGCATCCTCGCCGATACGTCGTTCCGCTTCTCTCCGGCCCTGCTCCGCAAGCTGATCACGGAGTCGTGGCAAGACAGCGGATACTTTTTCTTCGGCGGGATGGATTATCCCATCTACCGGATGATCCTCAACATCCAGGAGATCGTGCTCGATCAGTGCCTCGATCCCGACGTCCTCCAGCGGATCCAGAACCAGGAGCTTCAGAGCGAGCCCGGCAGCGATCCGATGAAGATCGCCGAGGTCTTCCGCACCCTGAGCGAAGGGATCTTCACCGAGCTGGCCGCGCCGCCGCCCAGCAGCGCGTCGCCGTTCGCGATCTCGACCATCCGCCGGAACCTCCAGCGCGAGTATATCAAGCGGCTCAGCACGATGGTCCTCGGCCCCCGGCGCGAGCCGTTCTCCGGCGGCTACCGGTTCATCATCTTCTATGGGATGCAGTCCTCGGCGCCTCCGGACGCCAGGAACCTGGCGCGGCTCCATCTCGAGGAGATCGGCCGGAAGATCGACAAGGTCCTCGACCAGAAGGACCTCAAGATCGAGGATACGACCCTGGCCCATCTCAAGGAGATCAAGTTCCGCATCGAGAAGGTCCTCAAGGCCAACCTCAACGCCAACGAGCCCTGAGCCGAGGCACCCCCACCCGGTGGTCGGCGACAAGGAGTGCCGAAAAACCCGTTGCCGGAGGGGTCGTGACAAATGTAAGATGAGGGGGGGTTCTAATCCACCCCTCTCCTGGGAGATTCTCTCACCAAGCGGAAAGGATCAGCCATGTACAGACGGAGCGGAACATCTCGAGCTGGGCGGGTCCGCGTGCAACCGGGCTGGTTGGCTGGGGCCGTGCTCTGGGGATTGGCGGTACTCGGCGCCGGTCCCTGGGCCGGCCTGGTCCGCGCGGCCGACCCCGCGAAGGCGGCGCGGGACGAACCGGTCTCGGGTCGCGCGCTGTTCGAGCGCGAATGGCTGCCGGGCGATTCGCGGACCCATGGCGGCGACGGCCTGGGTCCGGTCTATAACGACAGCTCGTGCATCGCCTGCCACAACCTGGGCGGCGGCGGTGGCGGCGGCGCGGCCAGCAAGAACGTCGACATCATCACGGCGTCATCAAACAACGTCATCCAGCCGGTCGAAAGTCCGGTAAGACCGGGTGAGCGGGGATTCCTGGCCAGGTCGCTGGGGTCGCTGGTCGGTCTCGACGTGGCGGATGAGTCCCGGCCCAAGCCGGCCGCCACCAAGGTGGTCCGCCGCCAACCGGTCCGGCGCAAGCCCAACACGACCGAGCTGGTCAAGACCCACCCCGGCTTCCGGACCGCGCGGAGCGTCGTCCTCCACCGCTTCGGGACCGAGCCGGGTTATGAGGCCTGGCGGCAGGGCATGCTCGGCTTTGGCGGGTTCGCGCCACCAGGCATCGACTCCAACAGCATGGCCTTCTTCCAGGCCCAGAACGCGATCAACCTGGGACGTCAAGCGACCCAGAACTTCGTCGGCGAGTTCGTCCTGGTGCGGTCCCAGCGCAATCCGACGGCCCTCTTCGGCGCGGGGTTGATCGACGGGCTCCCCGAGCGCGTGATCGAAGAAGCCGCCAAGGTGAAGCACCCCGGCTTCCCCGAGATCGCGGGCCGGGTCAGCCGGCTCAAGGACAAGCGGATCGGCCGGTTCGGCTGGAAGGGACAAACCGCCTCGCTGGTGGACTTCGTCCTGACGGCCTGCGCGGTCGAGCTGGGCCTGGAGGTCCCCGGCCATCACCAGGGGGGCATCCCCCAGAAGCCCGAGGCCAAGGCCAAGGGACTCGACCTGACCGGCCAGGAATGCGACGCCCTCGTGAGCTACGTCCGCGACCTGCCCCGGCCGGCCGAGCGGAAGCCGGCCACGCCGAGCGAGTCGAAGGAGATCGCCGCCGGCAGTGCTCTCTTCGCCTCGATCGGCTGCGCGAGCTGCCACTCCCCCAGGCTGGGCAACGTGGAGGGGATCTACAGCGACCTCCTGCTCCACGACCTGGGACCGCAGCTTGGCGACACGGGGCAGTACGGCGTCTTCGATCCCAGCTCGTCGGAGGAAGACTTCACCGACGACGCGCTGCCCATCACCGACGCGGCGAGTCCTGCTCCGTCGACTGCGACAGCCGAAGCGGTTGTCGTGAACCAGGGGGCGACCGCAGTCCTCCCGCCGCCCCCGGTGGCCGTAGCCGTCCAGGCGGAGGTGGCGTTCGTCCAGTCGGCGGCTGCCCCGTTCGGCCAGCCGGGCCAGGCGGGACCGAGTTCGCTCAAGCGGCCCTCGAGCGGGCCGGCGTCCCGGTTTGAGTGGCGGACTCCCCCTCTATGGGGGTTCCGCGACTCCGGTCCGTATCTCCATGACGGCCGCGCCGATACGCTGGACCAGGCCGTGGCCCTGCACGCCGGGGAAGCCAGCCGTATCACCCAGAACTTCTTCAAGCTCAAACCCCACGAACGCCGGCAAGTCGAGGCGTTCCTCAAGTCGTTGACCGCGCCCGATCCGACGCCGGCTGAGCGCGTCGCCAGCGCCCGGTAGGGCTGGCCCCGAGCGCCGTCGCGCGGCCGTGTGGCCGCGCGACGGCGCTCTTCTTGATCTGGGATTTCAAATTCCAGATTCCAGATTCCAAATAATAACAATTCAAGCATTTGAAATTTGCTGAACGTCACGGATTCTGAGAAGGGCCTGCGGGCTAAGCTCCTGCGGCCCTTCAGGCCGCCGGAAATCGGTGGGGCGCCGCGGACCCCGGGTTTCACCCGGGGCTGAGTTCCCGTGGCCTTTCAGGCCGCCGCAGCCTGGCCGGCCTGGTCCCCTCGGCCCAACGGGCCGACGGAGAAAAGCCCAGGAAGAAACCCTGGGGCTCTGATGCGATCCTCGAACAGGGAGCCTGCTCCATGAGAACGCGCGTCGCCGGCTGGGGCGGGTTGCTCGCTGGGACCACCGCCGTGATCGTCGTGATCGGGGCGGTGATGACGACCGCCGCGCGGGGGGAGGAGGCGACGAGGCGGGACCGCCCGGCGCCGCTGGCCCGGTACTTTCCCCGCCGGGACCTTGTGGTCTACGTCGAGTTCGACGGGCTGGACGCGCACCGCGACGCCTGGACGAAGACGGCGACGTACCGGCTGCTGAACGAGACGACGACCGGGGCGATGCTCGAGCAGACGCTGGTTCGGCTGCTGGAGTCGCTGCTGGCCCGCCAGCCGGGAATCCCTGTCAAGGTCTCGGAGGTGATCGCGCTGGGCAAGCACCTGCTCCAATCGGGTTTCGCCCTGGGGATCAATCGCGCGGGGGGCGTGGGGCTTCCGCGCTGCTTCGCCCTGGTGATCCGCGGCGGCGCGGGCGGAGAGCCGCGGGCGTTGCTCGACCGGCTGCTGGGAGCCGGCGCGGGACCGCGACTCCCCATCAAGCGGATCGAGAAGCCGGGCGGACGAACGGTCCAGGCGCTGGGCGACCGGCCCCCCGCGTCCGTGGCCTGGTGGTCCGAGGGAAACGACCTGGTGGTCAGCGTGGTGACACCCGGCGGGGTCGACGCCGTCATCGCCACGCTCGAGGGGCGCGAGCCCAGCGCCGTCGAGCATCCCACGCGAGTGAGCTTGACCAAAAGCGACGACGCCATCGGCTTCCAGCCGGTCGGGCTGGCGTTCTTCGACATGGCCGCCTTGCCCCCCCTGCCCCCCCAGGCCGTGGCGCTGGGGCTGGACCGGATCCGGCGGTTCGACTACCGATGGGGTTTCCACGGTGCGGCGATCCAGGGCATCCTCGGCGCCGTCGTGCCGGCCCCGCGGACGGGCATCCCGGCTCTGTTCGATCAGCCGGCCTTCGACGTGCGGCATTTGCCCCCCCTTCCCGGCGGCCTGGCGGGCTTCACGATCTTGTCCCTCGAACCCGCCCGGTACCTCGACCAGATCGCCGCGACCGTGAAGGTCCTGGATCCTCGGCCCGTGCGACCGATGGAGCAGGAACTCGAGTCGATCGTGCGGCAGATGACCGGACTCCGGCTGCGCGATGACCTGCTGGCTCACCTCGGCCCCCGGTTCGTGTATTACCACGTCCCGACCCGGGTCAACGCGCCGGGCAACGTGGTGACCGGCTTGTTCCAGGCGTTCCTCACCATCCCGAACTCCTCGCTGATCCTTGAGGTCAAGGATCGCGCGGCCGTGGCCAAGGCCCTCGATACGCTCGCCGAGCGGGCCAATCACCCGGTGCCGATCGTGACCAACCCGGGAGGTGGTCCCCCCCTGCCAGTCAGCGTCAGCCCGATGCGACGGCTCAAGGGATCGGACACCGGTTATATCTTCCTCCCCTCGGGATCGATCGTGCCGTTCCCGTTCTCGATCGGGACCCGCCCCACGCTGCTGCTGGGGCGCAACGCGCTCGTGTTCGCGACTACGCCCGCGATGGCGCGCCGTACGCGGGATCTGGTTGAGCACTCCCCGGCACTCGGCCTGCCGCAAGGCGACCCTCTGGCCCCTGCGCTGGAGCAGCTCCCCGATCGTTTGACGTTCCTGAGCATCAGCGACACCCGGCAATCGGTTCTTCCCGACTTCCTGGCCAGCGTGCCCAATCTGGCGGAGCTGCTCATCGCGTCGGCAGGGATGAGCCCGGTCTCGTTCCTCGGCCTGAGGATTCCCTCGCGCGTTCGGCCCGGTGGGCCGATGGCGCGAGACCTGGCCGCTGCCGGGATCACCCCGGCGTTCGACCCCGAGCTGGTCCCCGAGCCCGATGCGCTTCGTCCCTTTTTGTTCCCGTCGGTCTCGGCCCTGGCCGTGGACGACCAGGGGATCCGCTACCTCTCGCGGGAGTCGTTCCCGACGATCAATCCGGCGACGGCGGTCCCGGTCGCGATTGCGATGCTCGTGCCGGCCGTGCAGTCTGCGCGCGTGGCGGCCCGGCGCGCCCAGTCGGTCAACAACCTCAAGCAGATCGGGCTGGCCCTGCACAACTTCCACAGCGCCAACGACCACTTCCCGGCCGACATCCGTTCCAAGGATGGCAAGCCGCTCCTGAGCTGGCGCGTGCGGATCCTCCCGTTTCTCGAGCAGCAGGCCCTATTCAACGAGTTCAAGCTCGACCAGCCGTGGGACAGCCCGCACAACAAGCCGCTGCTGGACCAGATGCCGGCGGTCTTCGCCGTCCCGATCACTCCGGCCGAGCCGGGAATGACCTTCTATCGCGGCTTCTCGGGCAAGCGGGCCATCTTCGACCAGACCGTCCCCAAAGGGATCAAGATCACCGAGATCACCGATGGGACCTCGAACACGATCGCGGTGGTCGAGGCCAAGGAGGCGGTCCCCTGGACCAGGCCCGAGAGCGACATCCCCTCCGGCGACGACGCCATCGCCACCAAGCCGGCGGAGCTCAAGGCCCTGCTCGAGCGCCTGGGCGGCCATTTCCCCGAGGGGTTCAACACGTTGTTCTGCGACGGCTCGGTGCGGTTCCTCAAGGAGTCGATCAGCGTGATCGTCCTGCGCGCGCTGATCACCCGCGACGGCGGCGAGGTCATCTCGTCCGACTCGTTTTGATCGGACCGCCGGGCCGCTGGCCCCGGCGGCTGGTCATCCCTGAAGATCGATCAGGTCGTCAGGCGCGAAACAGAGGAAGCCTCTCGAAAACGCCGCCCAACGCCCTCCGGGCCGGCAGCCCCAGCCATTCGTCGCGGACCGTGGCGTAGATCCGGCGGAAATCGATGACGGTCCTGAGGTCGCCGAATATTTGGATCGAGGTCGAGCAGACTCGGCGTCGCCCCGACAAGACCACCCTGGACGCTCGGCCCCGCGAGGAAGACCGGGCCGGACGTGCCATGGCCCGTGCCGGCCGAGCCATTGTCGCGGACGGTCCGGCCGAACTCGCTCAAGAGCGACTCCACCACGCGGTCCGCCAGCCTGGCCGCCGCCAGGTCGTCGAGGAACGCCTTCAGGGCGCCGGACAGCTCGAGAAGGAGGTTGCTATGAGCGAAGAGCTGGGTGTCAACGCCGCTGGGGAGAGGGCCGGCGAAGACCCGCCGCGGGCTCGGCGGCTGGTGCTCCCTCCCGATCCTGCCGGGAACTCCGCTGGCTCATCTCCGCCTGGCTTCCCGGTCCGCCGTTGGGTCGCACACTGGACAGACGCAGGAACCGGAAGCGACGTTCGCGCGGAATTCGCGGATGCGGGAACGCCGGGCCATCTCAGCCCACGGATTCATTCCCCAGCACTTGGCTCAGCGCATCGGCAGCGTGCGGAGCCGGGGGCCGCGCGGGAAGGCCTCGTCGATCCGGCCGAGCTCGTCCTCAAGTCCCCGCGCGCCGACCGACTTGCCGTGCAACCTGACTCCGAAGGCAACAGGCGTGCCGAGCGGCGCGGGCCAGGCCGAACTCGCGGGTCGGCCGTCGCGGCGAGGCCCGCGGCCGCCGGGGGCGAACCGGTCGTCGCACCGGCGCGGGAGGACATTCTGTCGTGACCGACGTACCCAGAGGACATCGTGGCGCCCGGGCGGCCCTGGCCGTCACGACGGGCATCCGGGAGGGCGCGGCGGCGGTCCGGCCAATGGCGGAGTGAGCCGCGCGCCACATTCTTGAGTGCGCCCAAGAATCAGGGTAGGATCGGGCGGGCGGCTCGGTTGGGGTGAGCGACCGCCGGCCCTCGACCTCAGGGGGTTCCCAGCAGGGGCTGTGAACGATGATACCCATTCAGGACACCGTCGCCAGTCGCAATCCGCCGCTGGCCGTCTACGTCTTGATCGGACTGAACGTTCTGGTCTTCTCCCTGGAGTTAAGCCTGCCCCAGGGCGAACGCGAACGGCTCTTCTACCTCCTGGGCATCGTCCCGGCCCGGTACTCTCACCCGCAATGGGCCCAGTGGGTTGGCTTCCGCGCCGATGACTACTGGCCGTTTCTGACCAGCATGTTCCTCCACGGCGGCTGGATGCATATCATCGGCAACATGTGGACCCTCTGGATCTTCGGCGACAACGTCGAGGATCGCATGGGCCCGGTGCGCTTCGCGGTTTTTTACCTGCTCTGCGGCCTGATCGCGGGGGTGGTCCACTGGTTTACCAACCCGGACTCGGTCCTGCCCACCGTTGGGGCCTCGGGAGCCGTCGCGGGAGTCCTGGGCGCCTACCTCGTGCTCTTCCCCCACGCGCAGCTCGTGGTGATGTTCCCGATCGTCTTCTACCCGCTGTTCTTCGAGGTCCCGGCCGTGCTGTATTTCGTGTTCTGGGCCCTGAGCCAGCTCTTCAGCGGGATCCTGACGCTGGCGAGCCCGGGGGAGATCGGGGGCGTGGCCTGGTGGGCGCACGTCGGCGGCTTCAGCGCGGGCTTGGTCTTGCACCCCCTGTTCCTGCGTCCGCGGCGAGTCATCCGACGCTGGCAACCCGATGAGTACGGCGTCGAAGGCGCCTGGATGTAGCCCGAAGGAGCGAGCACCGTGCTGGACATCCTCTGGCTCTTCTTCATCATCTCCACCCTGCAACCGGTCCTCAAGCAGCGCTTCCTCGATGCGTCGCGGCAACGGCTCATCGCCAAGATTGAGCGGCAGCGCGGCTCGCGCGTCATCCTGCTGGTGCATCGCGAGGAGACCATGAGCCTGCTGGGCTTCCCGATCGCGCGCTACATCGACATCAACGACTCCGAGCAAGTGCTCCGGGCGATCCATTTGACCGACCCCGAGGTGCCGCTGGACCTGATCCTGCACACTCCCGGCGGGCTGGTGCTGGCGGCGCTCCAGATCGCGCGGGCGATTGACCGGCACAAGGGGAAGGTGACCGTCTTCGTCCCGCACTACGCGATGTCCGGAGGCACGCTCATCGCCCTGGCGGCCGACGAAATCATCATGAGCAATCACGCCGTGCTCGGGCCGGTCGACCCCCAGCTCGGGCAATTCCCGGCCGCCTCGCTGCTCAAGGTCGTCCGGGCCAAACCGATCGCCGAGGTCGACGACGAAACGCTGGTCCTGGCTGACCAGGCGGAGAAGGCGATCGTCCAGCTCCAGGAGGCTGTCAAGGCATTGCTCGCCTCCAAGGTAGGCCAGGACCGGGCCGGCCAGCTGGCCGGCATCCTGACGGAGGGCACCTGGACCCACGACTACCCGATCACCTTCGACACGGCCCAGCAGTTGACCCTGCCGGTCCGATCGGACATCCCCGATGAGGTCATGCAGCTCATGGGACTCTACCCCCAGCCGACGCGCCGCCAGGCCAGCGTCGAGTACCTGTCGGAGCCCCGCCATCGGACTGACCCGGGCCGGCCGGTCCGGGGCCAGCGATTTCCTCGAGGAGATTCCTGATGTCTTGTGAGCATCTTGCGGAGATCGAACCGGTCCCCGCGCGGACTTCCGGGTGCGAAGAGTGCCTGAAGACCGGCTCGCGCTGGGTCCATCTGCGTCTCTGCCTCACCTGCGGCCACGTCGGTTGTTGCGACAGCTCCCCGGGCCGCCACGCGACGCGGCATTTCCACCAGACCGACCACCCGGTGATGGCCTCCTACGAGCCCGGCGAGCGGTGGGCCTGGTGCTACGTCGATCAGGCCACTCTCAAGGTCCCGGAGGCGGTCACGCCCTACCTGCGGTGAGACGGGCGATCGGATCGATTCGGGAAGGAGGATTCGAACCTCCACCGCCTGATTCAAAGTCAGGGAGCCTGCCGGTTAGCCGATTCCCGAGAGCGCCCTGCGGGAGTCGAACCCGCCTGTCGGACATGGGAGGCCCGTGCCTGGCCGCTCGGCCAAGGACGCCATGGATCAAGGAATTCCAGATTGCAGATTCCAGATTCCAGATTGCAGGTTGCAGTTTCCAGATTCCAGATTGCAGGTTGCAGTTTCCAGATTGCAGATTGCAGGTTGCAGTTTCCAGATTCCAGATTGCAGGTTGCAGTTTCCAAATTCCAGACCGGGTTTCGCAATCTGTCGCGAGCGGGCGGGCGATCGCGACTGAGGGCTCAGAGCGGGATCGGGGATTCGAACCCCGGTCGCCTGGTTGGAAGCCAGGAGTCGTGCCGCTAGACCAATCCCGCGAAGAGGCTGGGATCGCGAGCGGAAGGAGAGGGAGTTGAACCCTCAAGGCTCATCGCTCGCCCGAGTTCGAGTCGGGTGCCGTCGCCAATCGGCTTGCCCTTCCTGCAATCGAGACTTTCCCTCAACCGGCCGTGGGGTCGACGGACGTCGCGATCCCTCGGGGTTTTCCCCACGCAAGGCGGAAAACCGTGAGCCGCTGGTCACTGGTCAGACGCGGGAGCGGCCCGGGATGTTCGCGCGGGATAGCCGAATTCCTGGGGGACGCCGGCCAGCGATGTCCGACGATGCCGGGCCTCGTCCCGGCGCGAACCCTCTCGCGATTTGCCGAACGGTCCGATCTTCGTCATCCTTGATGTTGAGACCGATCACCGGGGCAGCCGCCACCGGCCGGAAACGGACCGCGGTCCCCGCGCCGGCCGCGTGCGGAAAGGGCGTTCGGCGAACTCGAGGGAGCCGTGGACGATCCGGGACGACAGCGTGCCCATCCCCAAGGGCGTGGAGTCATATCATGGAACGCGCGGAACGAGACCGGTTGCTTCAGGACGTCGAGGCCTTCTGCCGGGCCTTGCGGCCGATCGAGGAGCAGTGCTACCTCCAGCGGCGGTTCAATGACCAGCTCCTGCCCCTGGCGCGGGTGCACGGGCTGCTGGGCATGCCGGTGCCCGTCGTTCACGGCGGCCGGGGGGCCGACATGGTGACCTACGCCCGGGCGCTGGCGCGGATCGGCCAGGAGGGGACCGGCGTGCGCACCTTCTTTTCGGGCCACTCGTCGATCGGCCAGGGACCGATCCTCGCCTGGGGCAACGACGAGCAGAAGCGCCGGCTCTTGCCGCCGTCGACCCGCGGCGAGATCGTCTGCGCGTTCGGCCTGACCGAGCCCGAGGCCGGCAGCAATCCGCGCGAGCTGGCGATGACCTACCGCCGTCGCGGCGATGAGTTCTTGCTCAACGGCGAGAAGTACCTGATCTCCAACGGCGGGATTGCCGGCGTGATCGTCACGTTCGCCTATCCCGAGGGCCGCACGGGGCGGATCAGCGCGTTCCTGGTCGAAACCGGGCGGCCCGGCTTTTCCAGTGAGTCGCTCGAGCCCAAGGTCGGCAACGTGACCGCCGACACGGTCCGGTTTGCGCTCCGCGACTACGCGCTCCCCGCGGCGAACCTGCTGGGCGCCGAGGGGGAAGGCCTGGCGATCGCGATGGACGCCCTGGTCGGCGGCCGGCTGAGTGTCGCGGCCGGCTGCCTGGGGGTGATCGAGGATTGTCTGGCCGAGGTCGTCAGGTATGCGAAGGCGCGGCACCAGCACGGCAAGCCGATCGCACGGCACCAGCTCGTGCAGGAGCACATCACGGCGATCGAGATGCACCGGATCACGACCGAGGCCCTGGTCTTCCTCGCGGCCGAGGCCCGGGACGCCAGCCTGGCCGCCCCCGGCGACTCCACCCTTCGCGCCCGCGCCGATCGGCTGGCGGCCCAGGCCAAGCTGCACGCCGCGCGCGCCGCCTGCGACGCCGCCGATCGCTCCGTGCAGGTCTTCGGCGGCCGCGGCTTCCTCGAAGCCTTCCGGCCCGGCCGACACTTCCAGGACGCCCGCGTGGCCCGGCTCTACGAGGGGACCGACGAGATCTTGACCCTCAAGATCGCCGCGGCCGTGCTGGGGAAGGACTACCAGGCCTTTCGGTGAGAGCTACCCGCTCGACAGGTCGGATTGCACCGTCTCCACGGCCAGGAAGACGGAGGTGAAGGTGATCAGAACCATGCCGATCATGTACAGCGCGACAGGCCAGGGCTGGCCGCCGGACCAGCCCAGCAGGGCCGTGGCGATCAACGGGGCCAGTCCCCCGGCCAACGGCGCCGCCAACTGCGACCCCAGCGACGCCCCGCTGTAACGGACACTCGTCCCGAACAGTTCCGAGAAGAACGCCGCCTGCGGGCCGTACATCGCCGCGACGCCCGTCAGCCCCAGGACCAGGGCCAGCCAGATCAGGACCGGCACGCCGCTGTCCACTAGCCAGAAAAAGGGGAAGGCGAACAGCCCCAGGAACAGCGCCCCGGCCAGGTAGACCGGACGACGGCCCAGGCGGTCGGACAGCGCCGCGAACGCCGGGATGGAAACCAGTTGCAGGGCGGAGGCGACGACGACGCCCACCAGGATGGTCTGCCGCGCGAAGCCGCGCGACTCGCTGGCATACACGTAGATGAAGACCGTGAAGACGTAGAAACAGGCGTTCTCGGCAAAGCGGGCGCCCATCGCCAGGAGCAGGTTCCTGGGATAGTGCCGCACCAGATCGACCAGCGGCCTGGGGCTGGTGCCGCCTTGCGCCTGCGCCTGGGCGAAGAGTGGTGTTTCCAGGATGTGCAGGCGGATGAACAGGCCCAGTCCCAGCAAGACCGCGCCTGCCAGGAACGGCACGCGCCAGCCCCAGCTCAGGAACGGCCCTTCGGGGAGGGCGGAGGCCGCCGCGAAGGTGCCGTTGGCCAGCAGGAGCCCGGCGGGCACGCCCGCCTGGGCGGAACTGGCGTAGATGCCCCGGCGGCGGTGGTGGCCGTGCTCCACCACCAGGAGCACGGCGCCGCCCCACTCGCCGCCCACGCCCAGCCCCTGGACCAGACGCAAGGCCGCCAGCGCCACCGGCGCCAGCACCCCGATCTGCTCATAGGTCGGGAGCGCTCCGATCAGGAACGTGGACAGCCCCATCATCAGCAGCGTGGTCACCAGCATCGATTTGCGGCCGAGCTTGTCGCCGTAATGGCCGAAGACGATTCCGCCCAGCGGCCGGGCGAAGAAACCGACGGCATAGGTGGCAAACGACGCCATCGTGCCCGCGAGCGGATCGAGCGTGGGGAAGAATAACTTGTTGAAGACCAGCGCGGCAGCCGTCCCGTAGAGGAAGAAATCGTACCACTCGATGGACGTGCCGATGAAGCTGGCCAGCACCACGCGCAGGATCGGCGTCGCGGGCCGCACGTGTTCGTTCATGGACGGTTCCCTGGGAGTTCCCATTCGACGCTGGCATCACCGGGCAGCCCGCCGGTGGCGTTCGTGTTCCCGGACCATCTCGGATTTCGACACTCCTGGGCAATCCCCAACTTTGGACCAGCCGTCGCACCGCCGAGAGGGAGGGGACGGATTCACCGCAGAGACCGCAGAGACCGCCGAGGAGAAGACCGAGAGCGTATCGGGCTTCAATCCCCCGGACCCTCCCGACCCGCTCTCCTGGCTCGGTCCCAATCTCTGCGGTCTCTGCGGTGAAATTCGGGAATCTATCTCGACTGTCTCTGCGGTCAGGCCCGTGGTACCACGGTGGTGATCGCCGAGAAGGGTCCGGATTTCCCGCGCGATTCCAGGATTCCTACCCTGTCACACCTCTCGTCGGGAGGGAACTGATCCCGAGGAGGGAGCGGCACGCGGGATATCCTGACCGACTCGAATGACGATCGGCAGGGGAAGCGCGAGCGCTCGAGGGTCAAACCGGTGGCGGGTTCCGCTCGGCATAGAGCCGCTGGTGCCAGGTGGGATACGCGGCTGCCGTCTCACTCGCCGCATCGAGCCTGGCGACCTGTTCGGGCGTCAGTTCCCAGCCGACCGCGCCCAGATTCTGGCGCAGTTGATCCTCGTGGCGCGCACCGATGATGACGCTGGCTACGCTGGGCCGGCGGAGCACCCAGTTGATCGCCACCTGAGGTACGGTCTTGCCCGTCTCCCCGGCCACCGCGTCCAGGGCATCGAGGACCCGGAACAGGTAGTCCTCGGCGACGACCGGGCCGCCGACGGTCGCATCCTCGTGCCGAAGGCGACTGGTCTCGGGCAGGGGCTGACCGCGGCGGATCTTGCCCGTGAGCCGGGCGAAACCGAGCGGACTCCAGGCGAGGCAGCCGACGCCCTGGTCGAGGGCCAGAGGCATCAGCTCCCATTCATAATCGCGGCCGACGAGCGAATAGTAGGCCTGGTGGGCGACATACCGCGCCAGCCCGTAGGCTTGCGAGACGGCGAGCGATTTCATCAAGTGCCAGCCGGAGAAGTTCGAGCAGCCGATGTAGCGCAGTTTCCCGGCCCGGACCAGATCGTCGAGGGTGCCGAGCGTTTCCTCGACCGGGGTCGTCCGGTCGAAGGCATGGAGCTGGTACAGGTCGATGTAGTCGGTACCGAGCCGCTTCAGGCTGCCCTCGACGGCGCGGATCAGGTGGTGCCGCGACGAGCCGACGTCGTTCGGCCCGGGCCCGACCCGGAAGGCCGACTTGGTCGAGATGATCACCCGGTCCCGGCGACCCCGGATTGCCTGTCCCAGGATCTCCTCGGCCCGACCCGCCGAGTAAGCGTCGGCCGAATCGAACATCGTCAAACCGGCGTCCAGGCAGAGATCCACCAGGCGGGTGGCCTCGATCGCATCCGTTTCGCCGAACCCCTTGAAGGCACCTTCGCCGCCGAAGGTGGCCGTCCCCAGACTGAGCACGGGGACCTTGAATCCGGAAGCCCCGAGCTGGCGGTGTTCCATGGTTTTTTCCTTGCGCCGATCGGCCAGGTCTCATCCACAGCAACCACGCCGATCATCCCCCTTCACTTTCCCAATCGCCAGGATCCATTGAGGGTCAGACCATGCCGTTCCGCTCGGGGTCGCTCGCGCCCTCGAGGAACTCGCCGATCTTGCGGTACTTCTCGTACCGGCGCTGGAGCAGCTCCTCCCGGGGCAGGCCCTTGAGCTGGCGGAGGCCATGGATCAGGAACGACTTGAGGTTGGCGGCGGCCTCGCGGTGATCGCGATGGGCGCCGCCGAGCGGCTCGGGGATCACCTCGTCGACGATGCCGAAGCGGAGCAGGTCGCGGCTGGTCATCTTGAGCGCGGCGGCGGCCTTGGGTGCGTGTTCGCTCCCTTTCCACAGGATCGAGGCACATCCCTCGGGGCTGATCACCGAATAATAGGTGAATTCCAGCATCGCCAGCCGGTCGCCGATGCCGATGCCCAGCGCGCCGCCGGAGCCCCCCTCGCCGATGACGACGCAGAGGATCGGGGTCCGGATCTGGCTCATGGCCATCAGGTTCTCGGCGATGATCGCGGCCTGACCCCGCTCCTCGGCCGTGATGCCGGGATAGGCCCCGGGCGTGTCGATGAACGAGATGATCGGCAGGCCGAACTTGGCGGCCAGCCGCATCTTCACCAGGGCCTTGCGATAGCCCTCCGGGTGGGCGCAGCCGAAATGGCAGGCCGTGCGCTCGGCCAGGTTCTTCCCTTTCTGGTGGCCGATGAACATGACCTTGTGCTCGTCCAGGTGCGCCAGGCCGGTCACGATCGCCTGGTCATCGCCCACGGCGCGGTCGCCGTGCAGCTCGATGAACTGCTCGAAGATCAGCTCGATGTAGTCGCGGGTCTGGGGCCGCCCCGGATGCCGCGAGACCTGCACGACCTGCCAGGGATCCAACTGGGAATAAATCGCCCGCTTCAGCGCGGCCAGCTCGCGCCGCGTCCGCCGGATCTGTTCGGCGATCGGCGCGGTGTCGCCGGCGGCGCGATTCCGGGCGTACTGGGTCTCCAACTCGGCGAGGCGCGCCTCCATCTCGAGGATGGGCGCCTCGAAGGCGAGCCGCGGTTCACTGACACTGGGCATCGGGGCGTGATCCTTGACCCGGAGCGGGCCGATCGAAGACGAGGCGAGGCGAGACGAGACCAGACCAGACCAGACCAGACGAGACAGCGGAACCCCCGCGGGGCGTGCCGGTTCCCTCGCGACGGCGGCCTTCACCTCACGAAAAGCCGGCGTCGCGACCGGCCATCGGGTCGGGGTCGTCCTGAAAGATCCGGACCGTTCGAAATCGCGACAGGAACTCGTCGAGGCTCGAGAACCGATCGGCCGGCCGCTTCTGAATCATCTTCAAGACCAGGTCGTTGAACTCGGGAGTGACCCGCTTGTTATGGTTGGTCAACGGCAGCGGCCGTTCGCTCAGGTGTTTCTCCAGCAGCTCCTGCGACGAATTGGCACGGAAGGGCGGGCGGCCACAGGCCAATTCATAACACGTGATCCCGAAACCGTAAATATCGACCGACGGGGCCGGCGGCTCGCAGCGTATCTGCTCGGGAGAGAGATAGGTCCGCGTCCCCTGCCGCGGGCTCTTGCCGGCGAACATCTTGAGAAAGCCGCTGGCGATCCGCCGCGCCAGGGCATAGTCGATCACCCGCACCTCGCCCGACTTGTTGAACAGGATGTTTTCGGGCTTGACGTCGCGATGGACCCATCCCTTGTCGTGCATGTACGACAGGGCCGAGGCCGCCTGCTCGATGATCCGGTGGAGATTGGCCTTCGGCATCGGATAGACCGACGGCCGGGCGATCGAGAGCTTCAGGTGGTGGCCGGTGAACAGCTCCATTACGAAGTAGGGCTGGATCTTGTCCCGGACGAACTCATGCACGCGAATCAGGTTGGGGTGGCGGAGCTCCATCCCCAGCTTGGCCTCGTGCGCGAAGGCCCTGTACTCATCCGGGTCCTCCGCCCGCGAGGCCAGGAGTTGCTTCAGCGCGAACCGCCGCTGGGTCCCTTCCTGCACCACCTCCATCACCAGCGAGGTATGGCCGGGATGGATCGTCCGAATGTAGCGGTAACCGCCGATCCGATCGTCGCTGGTCGTGTTGATATCCGTGGCCACGGTCCCCTCCGAACCGAGCTGGGGCATCTGGGCGGGTCATGTCGCCTGACAAAGCATTGCGGCGCCTGCACCGGGCCCCACCACCGCGCAGCCTGTTTCGCGAAGCATCTTACCAAAAACCGAAAAGTTTGAGCAACTTCCGTCGCTGACACGCGCCGCCGGCCGGACCCCCTTGTCGGAAAACCGAGTTCAAGACCGGACGGGCCGCCACCGATCCTTTCGTTAGTCCTTGGTCCTGAGCTGCAAGCTGCCCGACCGACCCGACCCGGCCCGGCCGAGCTCCACTCGGCCGGGGAAGCGGAGTCGCATCCCACTCCGTTTGGACTGATGTCAGAGGACTGTCCAGTGCCACAAAGCCCTAAGGACCAAGGACTAAGGATCAAACGCGATGCAACCGGATCAGGGCCTTGGAGTTGAGAACACACGCGGCGCGGACGGCGATCCGGCCCGAGGCGCCGTCTCGAGTCGTCGACGGGCGCTGGAACGTCTTCGTGACGCGGTCCGGCAGGGGACGACCGGCCCGGTGCTGATCACCGGGGAGCCGGGTGCGGGAAAGACCTGGCTCGCCCGCCGGTTCGTCGAGGCTCTGCCCTGGAATTGGCGGGCCCTGACGGTCGAGGTCAGCTCAGCGCTGGATGCCCTGGAGTTCCTCCGCTTGATCGGTCATGCCCTGGGCCTGGCGATCCCCGACCGCCAGGGCGCCGCGCGCGCCGCGATCGCGGCCGGCGTGCAGGATGGGGCCAACGATGGCCGGCGCTGGCTCCTGATCGTCGACAACGCCCACTGCGGTTCCCCGGTGGTCTGGGAGGAGATCCACGCACTCACCAATCAACTCGGCCAGCCGGGCGGCTTCGCGTTCCTGGTCCTCCTGGGTGGGACGGAGTTGATTCGCCGCTTGACGATGCGTCCCTGGGATGCCTGGGCAACACGGGTGCGTCTGCATCTCCACCTGATGCCGCTCGATCTGGACGAGGCGCGCGCCTTGGTGCACGCATCGGGTCGAGCCGGCAGTTTCGCGGAGCGGGCCCTGGAAGCGCTGCACCGCGACGCGGCGGGGAACCCGGGCAGGCTGCTGGCCCTCATCGAGTCGGGCAAGAGCCTCGCGTGGCCCGGCCGTTGCGAGCCGGCGGCGCGCGACCGCGGGCCGGCGGCGGTGGCCGCGCCGTGGCCGTCCTCCGCCCCGGAAGCGCGCCCCCTGCCCGGAACGGCCGGTTCGCCGCCCGCTGCCGGCCACGCGACCCCACCGGAAGAGGCCGGCCGGGCTGGATCCCCGTCCTTGATCCCCACCCGACCCCCGCTCCGCCTGGAGGAGGGTCTGGTGGAGGTCGGCTGGGAAGGCGACCTGGAGGCGGAGCTGGTCCATCCGGAGGACCCCGCCAAGGATCGGGACGGCCCTCAGCCCGGTGTTTCCGGACCCGACGAGGAGCTGGTCGAGGACCGTTACGCCGCCTTGCAGGCCTGGGCGGAATGGACGCGCAACCGCGAGCGATCGTCGCAAGCCGGCAGTGCGCCGGCCTGGCCCGTTCC
Source organism: Isosphaeraceae bacterium (assembly GCA_021324445.1). Lineage (GTDB taxonomy): Bacteria > Planctomycetota > Planctomycetia > Isosphaerales > Isosphaeraceae > JAJPJC01. Next base: position 494 of record JAJPJC010000118.1, on the reverse strand, counting down.
CCCGGTTGAGTCCGTACAGCACCCGGACACCGCGCCCGGCGCCGGGCCGGTGACCACCTCGTCGTCCGCCGGCGCCGCGCCGCTGGGAAGTCTTCGATCCGAGTCGCCCCACGATTTCGCGCCGTACAGCCAGCTCTTCACGCGGCTCCGGCAGACCAAGCAGGACTGAGAGTCTCCTGGATTGGGATATGGTTCGTGTGTGCACGAGCCGTATCCCAATTCGGCGGCAACACCAGTAACGGTAGCGACTGTTCCTCAAGGTCTCTGAGCCCCCGAATGGGGGCGGTGGTGAATAGCAGGACTGAGAGTCTGTTCCGGAAGCCCCCGAAGGGGGCGGAAGAACGTAGCCAGGGGCGTCAGCCCCTGGGGAACCGCCGAGCGACCCATCCCACCCCTTCGTGTGGACCTCGCCGCCGCAACCTCCGGCAAAGCCGGAGGTTGCGGCGGCGAGTGGGATGGATTCCGGGGAGGGCCCTGAGTCCAGGGGCTGACGC
>JAJPJC010000501.1 GCA_021324445.1 Isosphaeraceae bacterium | reverse complement strand
GTCGGATCGGGCCATCGCCGCACGATCGATCCCGATTCGATTCGACGCGATCCGATCCGACCGGGAAGGACGGCTGGCCATGCGCTGGGTGACCGTGGCGACCGACGAGGGGCCGAGGGCCTGCGGCGTCTATCAGGGAGAGTATATCGATGTCAACGCGGCCGATCCCGAGATGCCGTCGAGCGTCCGGGACCTGCTCGAGTTGGGCCGCGAGTGGGAGCGGCGTGCATGGGCCGCGCTGCCGCGCGGGTTCGTCCGGCACGACCCGGCGACCTCCCGCCTGCTGGCGCCGGTGCCGGACCCCCGCAAGATCATCTGCATCGGCCTGAATTACCGCGATCACGCCGCCGAGAGCGGCGTGCCGGCGCCCGAGGAGCCGGTCCTCTTCAGCAAGTACCCGACCGCCCTGATCGGCCACGGCCAGCCGATCCGGCTGCCCCGCGTCAGCAACCAGGTCGACTACGAGGCCGAGCTGGTCGTCGTCATCGGGCGGGGCGGTCGTCATATCCCCCGCGAGCGCGCCCGGGAACACGTCGGCGGGTACGCCGTCGGCCATGATGTCTCGGCCCGCGACTGGCAGCTCAACAAGCCCGGCAAGCAGTGGATGGCCGGCAAGACGTTCGACACCTTCGCGCCGGTCGGGCCCGAGCTCGTCACCCCGGACGAGGTCGGCGACCCGCAGAGCCTGGGCATCCGCCTGCGGCTCAACGGCCAGACCATGCAGGACTCGAACACCAACCAGCTCATCTTCGGCGTGGATCTGCTGATCGCGTACCTGTCGCAAATCTTCACCCTCGAGCCGGGCGACCTGATCTTCACCGGCACGCCGCCGGGCGTCGGCATGGCCCGCAAGCCGCCCGTCTGGCTCAAGCCGGGCGATGTCGTCGAGGTCGAGATCGATCGCCTCGGGACGCTCCGCAACCCGGTCGTCGCCGAGGATGCGCCCGCTCATTGAAGCGGATATCGACATCGACCGCGAGCCCTCCCGGCTCACAGGTCGCCCACGGCGCGGCGGAGCCGCAACATCGCCAGGCCCTCGTCGTAGACGGCGTTATAGAAGTTGCTCAGCGCCTGGACGCGGCGGGCCTCGGCGTCGAGGACCTCGGTGTACGTGCTGAGCTGCTGGCGGTATCGGTCGGTGACGACGTTGATGTTCTCCTCGGCCTGGGCGATCGCCAGCTTGGCGACCGGCACGCGGCGGCGGGCCTGCTGGAGGTCGAGCCAACGGGTGCGGACCTGCAGCGCGATGTCGGCGGCGGTGTCCTCGCGGCGCTTCAGCGCGGCGCGCTCTTGCTGCTTGATCGCCGCGGCGCGGCGACGGGTCGCGCCGCTGTCGGTGAGGGTCCAGTCCGCGTAGAACGTCGCCGCACCGATCCCCTGCGGGACCATGTTGTTGCCCCCCAGATAGATGAATCCCATCGAGAAGCCGACCTGCGGCCGGATCCCGGCGCGGGTCGCTTCCGCCTGGGCGCCGTAGCCGCGGGCCTGCTCCGTCAAGCCAGCCAGCTCGGGCCGCGAGCCGATCGCTCGCAGGGTCAGGTCCCGGATCTCCTCTTCATCGGACGCCGAGGAGGTCGAGATCTCCTTGACCGCCTCGTCCGCCAGCCGTTGCCAATCCGCCGTCACGGGGATCGTCGTCAGCTCCTCCAGCGAGACGACCTGCGTGAGCGGCCGGCAGAGGTAGCGGTTATAGGTCGCCCACGCCGCCTCCAGCGACGTCCGCGCCTGGATCTCGGCGAGCCGGGCGTTGGCCAGCGACACCTCCGCCGCGAGCTCCTCACTGCGGATCGCCAGCCCTTGCTCGCGCCGATTTCGCACGTCCCGGGCGAATGCGGCGAGCTGCTCGACGTTGCTCCGCGCCACCTCCAGGTTCTTCCGGGCGCGCAAGACCCCGACATACGCCTCGGCGACGGTCAGCTTCAGGTCCAGCGCCGTGCGGAATTCCTCGCTCCGTTGGGCGCCGAGCTGGGCATCGGCCGCGTCGATGTTCCGCGACAGCTTACCGCCCGTGTACAGCGGGACGCTCGCGAAGGTCAAGGAGACCGGCAGGTCCCGCTGGCCGGGGCCGAGGACCGGCAGCACCGAGGGGAATGAGCCGGCCGCCCCGGACCCCGAGCCGAACCCGCCTCCGCCTGCACCCCCCGTGCCGCCGGCCGAAGACCCCAGGAACGAGGAGGTGTTGATCCCCGGCGTGACCGTCAGGAACGAGTTGAAGGTCAAGGTCCGGACGGTCGGCAAGCGTCCGGCCCGGGCCGCCCTGAGGTTCGAGCCCTGGGCCGCCGTCAGCGCCTGCTGCGATTGCAAGCCGGCGTTGACCCGCAGTGCGATGCCCCATGCCTCGGACAGGCTCTCCCCCGGGGCCGGCCGAGGCATTCCCACCAGGCTCGCGACGACGCTCGTCGTCAGGAGAAGCCGTGAAGTGCATTTCATGATCCGCCTCATTCCTGCGGCCGGTCCCGATCTGAGGACTCGGACACTCCTGTCCCGGACGGCCCAGACTCTCCTTTCGACCCCCATGATCCTCTCGATTGATACCGAACGCGGCTCGATCCTGTCCGGCCCTGTCGCGCCGGGCGGTCGTAGGGGTCCTGCCGTTTTCGCATCGCACCGCGGTGGTTGGCCTTGACGGTTCTGGTGAATTCGCCAGTTTTGCCGGGGAATCTCTCAAGTCGGGCCTTGTGGATTCCGATGGAGTTCCGGGATCAGGTCTCGGCCGAACCCGGGGATGATTTCCGGCTATCGGGCGCCTTGCCGGGGCCATCCGAAGATCCGCCTGGCACGGATGCAAGGCGGTCCGTCCGATGGAACGCTCGACGGGAAGGGGCGGCTTAGGGCGCATGCGCAGGGAATGG
>JAJPJC010000334.1 GCA_021324445.1 Isosphaeraceae bacterium | reverse complement strand
GGCTCCTGGGAAGAGAGGGGGGGCTCGGCGCTCCGCGGTCCACCAGGGGCTGACGCCCCTGGCTCTTGACCACCGCCCCTCCGGGGCTTTCGGAACAGACTCTAAGACTGCATTCAAAAATGCGCCATTTCCGTTGGTTGATTTGCCCAGTGGCAGGACATCGCCCTTTTACCCAGGCAACGAAGACTCGCCTGCTGTTCCGTTGTATGGGGCGACCCAGGGTGTGATGAACGAGTCCTTCACGGACTATGTGATGTATCAGCCGCCTGATGGAATTTGGGTTCCCGAGGGCACCTACTCATGGTCCGGAAACGCCAAGGCGTCCTACAGTTCAGGCAGCCTTTTCTCTGGGGCAGGCTGGAGCCTCACGATGGTTGTACCGCCGAAGGTCACCCCGAATCCAATCTCTCCAAACCATAACACTTGGCCGACGTGGAACGACGTGACCTACAACTGGAACACTTTCAGGTAAGTCTCCATGTCCGGAATGGGTAGTCGCTCAGCCGGCAGCCAACCACTGCCTGCGCGAAGGCGGAGCCGGACGACCCAATGACCTCGGGTATCATCGGTCCGTTCGCGGCGAAAACGAGCCTACGGTCGGCTGTCAGGCGCACCAAGACCGGGATGGACGATGTGAAGAACTTTTACCCCGCGCCCGGGCTCGGGCGGCTCGGGCGGCGCAACCGAATCGAGGTCGACCGGTAACCAGGGGAAGAACATCGCGCGCCGATACTTGTGATACATACCATCCTCATACTGTTTGCTGCGTTCAAGCATCACGCGCTCGGCCTCGAAGGCGTTAGGATCTCTGAGCCATCGTCTAGTATAGGTGATGTCCAACAGATTAGTCTGATGTTCGAATCTTCGATCCAGGTGCTCGCGGGCCTTGGCGGCGAACACCGTGGACCGGTGCCAGAGCGTGTAGCCCCCAGCCATCAGCGCGGCGAGGGCGACGGCAATCATGAGCGCCCGGAGGGTGAATCGGCAGCGGGATGGTCTCAGGCTCGATCTCCCAGGAGCAAGCCGTCGATGGCCCACGGGCCATGGCCAGGGGTTGCGAGGGCTCCAGAGTTTCGCCGGTTCCTCGACCCGGCCATTACCCCATGCCGTGCGGTCCACATCAAATGTGAAATACCACGAGCGGAACGATCCAGATACGGGGAGGTTTTCGCTACCCGGATCCTTGTCACCAGAACCAGGGATGGAGATCGTTCTCTACTGCGTGTTTCTTGAAAAAACCGTCGCACAGCGGATCGGGGGGCGCAACCGGGTCGGGGTCGACCGGGAGCCACGGGAAGAACATCGCATGGCGATACTTCTGGTACATGTGATCCTCATACTGGAGGCATCGCTTGTGCATCACGCGCTTGTCCTCATAGACATCGAGGCATCGGATTGGAAACAACTCGCTTTTGAACTGAATCACATCCAGCTTACCCTCATTTATCGTTTTTACTATCATGTGCAAGCATCTTCTCGGGAAAGTACGATAATCGAAATCACGAGCCAACGCTATCTTCTCTCGCTGATCTTGGATGACCGCCAGACCACCTTGATGTATGCTTCGCCGCATCTCGTACTCACGGGCCCTCGCGGCGAACATTGCTGACCGGCACCACAACATGCAGCCACGTGTTGTCAGTGCGGCGAGGGCGACGGCAACCATCAGCGTTCGGAGCGTGGGTCTCAATTGGGGTGGTTTCATGCGAGATGACCTGGAGGCAAGCCCGTTTCGATAGATGGCGCAGGTTGGCACGATCCTCAGATTAGGATACATCATGAGGGGTGGTGTCGGCAATCGGCTTGCAGACCAGCCGGTGGCGGCGTGGTTGCGGGACCTGCGGCCGCGGGGCCTGCTGGAGAGCACGCTGGTCCTGTGGAGCGGCGAGTTCGGGCGGACCCCGACGGCCGAGATCCGCGGCGGCCGCTTCGCCGATGCGGGGCGGGACCACGGGCCGTGCGGCGTTACCAGTGGGATGGCGGGGGGCGGTGTGCAGCGCGGGCTGGGCTAAGGGGCCACGCACGAGATCGGTTTCTCGGCAGGGGAGCCGCGGGTGAGCGTGACCAACTGGCACGCCACGATCCTGCACCTGCTCGGGCTGCACCACGATCAGTTGGTCTTCGACCGGCATGGGCTCAAGGAGCGGCTGACGTCGCTGTACCAGCCCTGGATCGTCAAGGAGATCCTGGCGTGAACCTACCACAATTCGGTCGTGACGATCATTCGTGATTCCGAGTCCGGGACACGCTCACGGCCGCTCCAGCGACGCCAGCAGGGCATCGAGGTCGATGCGGACCGCGCTGGTGGTGAGGTCGCTGATGGCGTAGGGGACGATGAGCTTACGCTGGTGGATCATGGCTCCGCAGGAATAGACCACGTTGGGGACGTAGCCCGACCATCGAGCCTCGCCGGCGGGCATGAGCAGCGGCTCCGGGGTCTGGCCGATGATGCGAGAGGGGTCGTCCCGATCGAGCAACGTGGCGCCGATGCAGTATTGCCGCATCGGCCCGACGCCGTGCGTCATCAGGAGCCAGCCCTGCTCGGTCTCCAGCGGCGAGCCGCAGTTGCCGATCTGGATCACCTGCCAAGGGTATCGCGGGGTCTGGAGCAGCCGCGCCTCGTCCCAGACGTCGACCTCGTCCGATTCCATGTAGTAGAGGTTCTCGTTGTCGATGCGCGAGATCATGGCGTACTTGCCCCGGATCCGACGGGGGAAGAGGGCCATCCCCTTGTTCTGGGCACATTTCCCGGTGATCAGCCGGACCTCGATCGTGCTCCCCCCGCGGTATTCCAGCAACTGGGGGAAGACCCGCACGCCGTTATAGGCCGTGAACGTCCCGAAGTAGGCCCGCGCGCCCTCCTCGTCGGTGAACTGGACCAGCCGGAGATCCTCGATGCCGTGCCGCTCGATGTCCGAGAACGGGAAGATCACGATCTCGGACTCGCGGGAAAAGGGTGGATTGGGCAGATGGAGCTGATAATTCACCTGGGTGGCGGCGATCAGGCTGTCGGCCGCCTGCTCCCGGAACCCGGACGCTTGCTCCTCGCGCCGCGCCGCGTCGATGGCCTCGAAGAACTGCCGGCGCGCGAACCGCTCCGGCAGCCGATCGAGGATCCGCGCCGCTTGCTCCAGCGGGATATCCAGGGCGACGAGGTCACGCTGGAAGGTCGCCTTGTGGAACTCGTCCGGAACCGACTCTTTGAGCGGCCGCGGGCTGCTCGCCACCGGTTCCAGCCGGATCGCCCCGTCGGCGTCCAGCACCCCGACCCGGAACACGATCGACGAGATGTGGCCTTCTCCCGTGGCCCGCAGGCTCATGACGAAGCGGACCGAGCCGGCTGGCACGCCGTCCTGGCGCAGGGCCGGCACGATCGAGGGATTGAACAGCGCGACGGACTCCAGGGCGTACTCCATCGTGAAGCAGGCACCCAGGAGCAACCGCCGTGTCTCACTGAGCTGGGCATCACCCGGGATCATCCCCCGGATCCGCTCCGCGTGCTCGGCGAAGACCTCGAAGAGCTCCTGGTGTTTCGGCGCGAAGTCGCGATCGAGGGCGGTCAGCAGGGCTTCGACCTCGGGCTCGGGGATGGTGAGCACCCGCTGGATGATATCCCGGGCACGGTGGACGTTCCCCGTGCCGAAGAACCTCATGATGACCCGGCCCGGGTCGGGCGTCAGGCGGAGTGGCAGTCGTTCCACAGGGACAGTCATGGATGAGTCCTCAGCCGTTCGAGTCTGGCGGCAGGCGCGGGCGGATCCGGCGGGACCAGGCAGGCACCCACTCAGCCGGTGCTCCCCGCCTCGCCTCGATCCATTCTAGAGCCAAGACCCGCCCAGGAATCAACGCGCGCAGGCTTGTGAGGACGCGCGGGCAAACCGTAAGATCGAAGACGACCTAGGGAGCCGACGCCGATCGGCTGCGGGAGTGGACCTGTCCATCAACACTGACTTCACGACGAAGGGGACGAAGATGGTGAGCTGCAAACGACTGGTTGGGATCGCGGCCCTGGCGATCCTCACGGGGGGCGTCACCGCCAGGGCGCAGAGCCTCGGCATCGGCGACGGAGCCCCCAAGCTGGAGGTCAAGGAGTTCGTCAAGGGCGAACCGGTCAAAGCCTTCGAGCCCGGCAAGAACTACGTCGTCGAGTTCTGGGCGACCTGGTGCGGTCCCTGCCGCGTCTCGATCCCCCACCTGACCGAGCTGCAGAAGAAACACCCCGAGGTGACGTTCATCGGGGTGAGCATCTGGGAGCAAGATCAAGCGGGCGTCAAGCCGTTCGTCGAGCAGATGGGCGAGAAGATGAAATACCGGGTGGCCATGGATGCCGTTCCCGAAGCCAAGGACGGTGAGGGCGCGATGGCGCAGTCGTGGATGAAGGCCGCGGGCCGCAACGGCATCCCCAGCGCGTTCATCGTCAACAAGGATGGCAAGATCGCCTGGATCGGCCATCCGATGCAGATGGACAAGCCGCTCGAGCAGATCGTGGCCGGCTCCTGGGACCTCCAAGCCGCCGCCAAACAGTTCCGGAAGGAGGCTGAGGAACAGAGCAAGTTGGAGAAGCTCGGCACCCGGTTGAACGAATCGCTGCAATCCGGAGATGGCAAGAAGATCCTGACGGTGCTCGACGAAATCATCGCTCTGAAGCCCGAGCTGGAGTTGAGACTGGACCTTCAGTTGCGCCTGCCGACCCTGATCAAGCTGGACCAGCAAGACAAGGCCCTGGAGCTGGCTCAGAAGCTGGAGAAGTCGGTCGGTCAACAGGCCGAGGGGTTGAACCTGATCGCCTGGACCATCGTGGACCCCAGCTCGGGCACCAAGCCCGGCGGCAAGCTGCTCCAGCTCGCCCTGGAGCTGGCCCGTCGGGCCGATGAGAAGTCCGAAGGTAAGAATGGTCCCATCGCCGACACCTTGGCCAAGACCTATTTCGATTCGGGCGAGGTGGCCAAGGCCATCGAGACCCAGGAACGCGCCATCCGCCTCTCCAAGAAGAATAGCCAGATCCCGGCCAAGAACATCGACGAGATGGAGGAGCGACTCGAGCAATACAAGAAGGCGGCCAAGAAGTAGGCGGGGCCGTGCGGGGACCGATCGACTCGGACGGGGCGGACGGGCCAGGGACTGGAGGGGTTCGATCGGGACGCCGTCGAGACCACGCTGGGAGGTAGGCCCCCGGTGACCTGGGCCTGCCTCCCAGCCCGCGCGCCGGCCGCGAATCCATGGGCATCGCACCGGGGACTCACCCCTTGATCGCCAGGATGGGACTCATGTCGGGCAGCTTTCTCGGCTCTTCTCGACCAGGGCCGCGCCCGCGGAACCGGATGACGCGGAGCGTCCTCATCGGGCTCTCGGTGCTGGTCCTACCCAGTCGCGGCGACGAATTCACGCGGCTGGTTGGTCCTCCCCTGTTCGATCTGCCTCATCGCGGTGATGCCCGCGCGCACGACAAACTCACCCTCCGGGCGCTGGAGGCACTGCCAGAGGTCCTCCCTGGCGAGCGATCGGCATTCGTCCTGGCGACGACCGATCAAGGGAACCTGGCCAAGCTGCTGCTCTCGGCCGGCTTTCGCAGGCGCCCGGCCGAAGCCGGCGAGGAGGCGAGGACTCCCGTCCTGATGATCGACCGTTTCGAGACGATCTCCTCCGGCGATCGCCTGTCCTGGAAGGCCCATGGCAAGGAGATCCTGCTCTTCGACGGCTCCGGCTACGACCTGGATTCCGGCCAGGTGGTCCCCGCAGGCTTCGGCGGCGATATCGCGTTCTCCGCCCGTGGGCCGGACGGGCCGCAGCTCTCGGCCCTGGGCTCGAACAGGCTCTACACCTTCGCGCAGCCCTTGCCGGTTGCCGTGACTCGGCCCGGCCGCCCCTCCAGCGGGCGGGCCGTGCTGCCCACGGATTTCGACGGCCGCTATTTCCTCGTGGCCAACGGTCAACAGTCCGGCATGCTCGACTTATCCGTCGACCCGGCAGGCACGGTCTCCGGCCGCTTCCGTTCCGACAAGAATGGGGCGGTCTACTCCGTATCGGGAAAGGTGGCCTCGGACCTGCCTCGGAAGATCGAGTTTTCTATCCAATTCCCCCGCAGCCGGCAGAACTACGAGGGTCTCCTCTGGACCGAGGAGAAGAACGCGTTCGCCGGGATCGTTCTGATCCTCGATCACCCCTACAGCTTCGTCGCCATCCGGGAAGGGACCGCGCTGGCGGCGGAGGGATTCGACTTCGAGGCCACGGCCGCGGCCGCGGTCCCGGCGAACCCGCGCACGCGCGTCGTCACCCTGGACGACCGGCCGGATCGCTACGCGGTCGACGGCCAGGCGAAGTCCGCAACGGAGCTGACCGCCGCCCTCGCCGAAGCGATCCGGCGCGAGCCCCGGACGAGCGTCCTGCTCCGGGTTCCCGAATCCATGCCGTTTCAGCGCGTGAATCGGGCGGCTGCGATCCTCCGTTCGGCCGGAGTCTCCTCGATCCGAGTGGCGCCGGCGGCCGTCGCGACCGATCCCGACTGATGCCCGGAATGCGACCGGTTGCCGCCGCTCATCAAGAACTCGATCAACTGGACAACCTGGCGCGCGCCGGGAACGATTGCCGGGGGCGAAGTCGTCGGCGCTAACTCGGATTGAGTCGGTCCAATCGTCGTGTGCTGACGCCTGGGGGCGACGAAAGGGGGTCGGAATTCCTCCTGGTTCTTCCCGATGGTCTGCTGGGATGGCGCGCGAGGTGTCGAAACCCTGATGAGTCCTGGCCACGGCCACGGCTCAGCCTCGACACGCCCGTCCTGGCCGACGAATCGCCAGCCGGGCCGGCACTCCCGCGTTGCCTTCGCCGGGACCAGACTCCTCTCCCTGCCGGTCCTGCGCCTGGCTGATCCTCCGCGGCAGGGCCGCCAGCACCACCCCCGCGGTACTGAAGCAGAAGCCGAGTGCGAAACCCCAGCGCCACGACTTGCCACGGCGGACGGCGAGCCAGCCGGCCAGGAGGCCCATGGCGGTCCAGGTCAGCGGTGGCATGCAGAATAGGAGTGCGGCCACTGCGGGATCTCTCCTCAGGTTCCGTTCTGGCGACGGCTGGTCCGACTGCTCCCCAGGTGAAGCTGCCGGCGATCTCCCCGACAGCACGAGCCCAAGGGCACAGTCTAAGGGCTGGGCGGGGATTGTCGAGCGACGCTCCCAAGGATCAACGAGACTTGCTGGGTGACGACAACCCGGCGCTGACCTGGCACAACATGGGGTCGTTCTTCGAGCCCTTCGCCTCCATGGCTGGCTCGGACCAGAGGTGCTTCGCCGGGAGGACGCGGCCAGGGACAATCCGAGGCGCAGGCCGACTGGGCGTCGGCGTTGGAAGCTGGCCAGCGTCTACCGATGAATGGTGAAGCCGCTCGCGTTGACTCGACCGCCGGGGGAAGGAATCGCGAATCCATTCCCTTGGGGAATGTTGAATCGTTGGATGGACGGCGGGGAGGCGACCGGGGGGTTCTCGGAGACCCAGAAGGGTTGGAATTTGGGTACAGTCGCAGGGGCGGAGTTGGGAGCGACCTCGAAGGATCGGCTGGCAAGTTCTTTCAGGTATTCCACCGCCCCGGGGCCAAACTGGATGGCGGCGCTGGTCGCCGCGAAACCGACGAGGGCCACGGCGGAGAGCCAACCGAGCGAAATCATGGGTGATCTGGCTTCACGGGCTGCGCGACCCTTTTCCCCCAGGAATGGCAGCTCGTCAGCGAGGAAATCCGGTTTCATGAGGGAAGGGCTCCCACGCCAGGAGAGTATCACAGCCTCTCGAATGCCTCGATCTTCTTAACATTCCCGCACTGAAACGTCAAGTCCGGTTACCCAAGATTGACACAAGTCGGGCCGTCTGCCGAGCCGCCTGGAGATTCTGAGAAGCCGTCTCGCGACCCGAAACGTCGATTACTGATATTCCCAAAACCATCAGAAAACTTTTGCGCCGTCCTCGCCCCTCTCAGAGCGTGTCCGAGACGCTCAAGGGAGGCAACGGCGATGACCCTTCCCCCTTGCCAAGGGGTGGTCCGGGGGGATGGAACGCCGGCGCCTCGGCCCGGTACGGGGAGCCGAGGCGCGCCCCAGATCACCCCCCGTACCCCCCCTTGGCAGGGGGGGGAAAGGAGAGGGGCTCCTGAGATTCCCAAGGCCAGAGGGCACGATCCGGGCCAGAGACTGCCTGCTCGCACACCCTCTCAGAGGGGATTTGGAAACTTAAGCGGCCTGGGCAGGCCCAACCCCTGCCTTTTGTGAAGCTAGGGGATATTGCCGGGTCGGTTCCAAGCGCCGGACCATCATATGAATCATTGCCATCTGAATCATAGCTTCACTCGTCTCCGTCAACTTCTCGTAGTCCTTGCTGAGCCGGCGATACCGCCCCAGCCAGGCGAAGGTCCGCTCGACCACCCACCGCTTGGGCAACAGCTTGAATCCCTTGTCCTTGTCCGTCCGCTTGATCACCTGCAACTCCCAGCCGCATTCGCTCTTGACCCAGGCGATCCGCCACTCCTTCTCATAGATCCCATCGACCCCCACGACCTTCAACCGCGGGCTGCGATCCTTGGCCTTTTTCAACACCGGCTTGGCTCCGTGATAGTCCTGCACGTTCGCCGAAGTCACCACCACCGCGACCAGCAAGCCCAGCGTGTCGACCAGGATATGCCGTTTGCGGCCCTTGACCAGTTTCCCCGCGTCGAACCCCTTGATCCCACCCACCTCAGTCGTCTGGACCGACTGGCTGTCCAGGCTGGCGGCGGAGGGTTCCGGCTCGTGCTCAGAGGCCACCCGCACCTGCGATCGCAAGGCGTCATGAATCCGCGCGATCGTCCCGTTGCCTCGCCACTTGCTGAAGGAGTCAGAGACGGTCCCGGGAGGAGGGAAATCGTGAGGCAGCATCTGCCAGGCGCAACCGGTCCGCATCACGTAGAGGATGGCGTTGAGCACCTCTCGGAGCTCCGTCGTGCGCGGTCGGCCTCCCCCGGGGGCGGGGGGCAACCCCTTCTGAAGGATCTCCCACTGGGCATCGGTCAGATCCGTAGGATAGACCCGCCTGGGCTGGGTGGTGGCCGTCCGAGGCGCGCGGGGCGACGTGCGTTTCTTGTAGGTCCTGAGCATGGTGGTCGTGGGCTCCAACGGCGGAATCGAAGCGAGGACATTCCCAATGAGCCACCATGAGACACCACCAGAAAGAGATTATCCAGACTGTTCAAATTTCCAAATTCCCTCTCAGGGGACGCTCCCAGACCTGATGAGGGGATCGGATGATCTGCCGTCGATCGAGGGGCTCCCCCTGGAAAACCAAACTCCAGACGCCTATAGTCGGGTCCTGACACTTTGGGGCGTCGAAGGGGGCGTGTCCGTGGCTGGTGCCCGGCCCGGTCTTCAAAACCGGGGGAACGAAGGCGACGCCGCCGTCGCAAGTCCCAAACCTGCAAAGCGGTTGCGTCAATCCCGACCCCATCGGGGATCGCCGATTGATCCGCCGGTGATCCACGACACCTGTCAGACCGACCCCGATCTGGTCCTGGTCCAGGCCGCCTGGGACCGGCTGCCCGCCGCCGTCAAGGCCGGCCTCGTGGCGATGGTCCGGGCCGCCGCGACGTGATGTGTCCTGGAGTTGGCCCGCTGCATGGGGATCCCACTATGGCTCACCGACCCCCGCCCGCTCTCCCGAAGTACGGCACCTACGCCATGCCCTCCGGCAGCAAGTATGCCGGGCG
>JAJPJC010000346.1 GCA_021324445.1 Isosphaeraceae bacterium | reverse complement strand
TCGGCGATCTGGGCGGCGCCCTCGGCGGCGCGGGTCAGCTCGCGGAGCAAGACCTCGAGGGGGCTCTCGACCTTGGGCCTGGCCGGGCCGCCGGCCCGGTCCGGTTGCTGCGGTCCGTCCGCTCCGCGCGGTCGCTGGGAGGCGAGTGGGGGGGCCGGGCTCCGGGGCGGGCCGGCCGACTCGGGACCCGCCGGCCTCGGGGCCGGTTGCACCGCTCCCCGGCCGCCGCGTCCCCGGTCCGACATCGCCCCCGAGGGATCCGCCTTCGCCCCCGAGGCCGACTCCTGGCCCAGGGCCTCCAAGGCGCCCTGGAGGGCCGCCAGGTTCCAGGTCGCCGGGACCCCCGTGCTCCACTGGAGCACGGCCGACGCCTGCTTGAGTCCGGAGGCCAGGACCTCCCCGCCCGTCGGGACCTTGGCGCGGGAAACGGACGGGTCGGACTTGGAGATGAGACCTTCGGCCGGCTTGGCACCGGTCAAGGGGATCCCGGTCGCCTCCTCCAGCCAGATGGCCGCTCGGAGCTTGGCCGCGCCCTCGGTGAGCCCCTTGCTGAGCTGCTCGGCGCCCTGGGCGAGCTGGTGGAAGCCCGTGTTGACCTCGCCCAGCCGCGACGCCAGTCTGGCCCGAGAGAGCGGCTCGGGACTCCCCAGGGGCTGGGTCGCCGAGCGGACCTCGCTGAGCCGCCGTTGGTGCGCCAGCAGCCGGCTCACGTCGTCGATCAGCGCCAGGCCCTCCGACTTGCGGAAGTCGCCGTCCGACTCCAGGACGACCGCCAGCGGGGCCAGCATCCCCGGTTCGAACTTCGAGGCCACGAGGCGGAAGTCCTCGACCGATCGCGTCGTCACCGGCAGCTCGGTCATCAGGTCCTGGATGAATTCGGTCCGCATCCCGAGGACCGTCAGCGGGATCATGGCCAGCAGGGTCAGGGCCCAGCTCCGCAACGGGCGGGCTAACGCCGCCGAGCCGAGGCGGTGCCAATACGACGTGGAGCGGTCGGCCAGTCCGTCGAAGGCCCGGGGATGGAGGCGGGCCAGCACGATCAGCAGCGCCGGCGTCAGGCTCAGTGTGGCGATCAGTGCCAAGGCGAGCCCCAGCGCCACGCTGGGCCCCGTGCTGGAGAACAGCTTGAACCGGGTCGTCCCCATCAACAAGAGGCCGATCATGATCGTGCCGGCGCTGGTAACCAGGGCCGCGAACGAGCGCCCCAGGGTGACCTGCATCGACGAGGCCGGATTGTCCCGATCGAAGTGCTCGGCGAACCGCCACGACAGGAACAGGCAGAAGTCGGTCCCGACACCGAAGAGGATCGCGATCAGGAACAGCTCGACCAGCGACGAGACCTCCCAGCCGGCCAGGATCAGCCAGGCCAAGACCCCACGCGCGATCACGACGCTGACCCCGATCGTCACCAGCGGGACCATCGACAGCCAGAACGACCGATAGACGAAGAGCAGGACGATCAGCAGCAGGATGATGGTCGCCACGGCCGCCCGATCGAGCGAGGTCTTCACCCCATCCATGTAGTCGCGGCCGATGACGGCATCGCCGGTCCAGCGGAGTTCCAGGCCGGCGGGCAGGGCGGCGGATTCCTCGGCGGCCTGCCGCTTCGCCCACGCGACCGCCTCGTGCGTGATCGGTGCGACGAACGACGACGAGAGCGAGATGGCGACCAGCTCGACGGTCTGGTCCGCGCTGATCAGCCGCCGCGCGATCTCGGGCGCCGAGTCAGGCCCGATCACCCGAAGGACCTCCCTGGGCCGCTGCGCGGCCTCGAACCGATGGGCCAACCGCGCGGCGAATTTCCGATCCGCGTCGGTCAGGCCGCCGTCGCGGTGCAGTACCGCCACGATCATCGACTCGTACGATTGATCGGGCCAGCACTGCCGGACCAGCTCGGCGGCGCGCCGACTCTCGGCGCCGCCGCCCAGCATCTTCGCCTGCCCCTCGGCCGCCAGCCGCGTCAGGTCGGGCGACAGCACGCCGACGAACGCCGCGACGATCAACCAGAGCCCAATCACCCCTCCCGGCCTGCGGCACGGCAGGAGCTTGATCACCTCCAGCCCCATCTCACCGAAACTCCTGGACCATATCTCCCCGAGGCACTCCGCATCGGGGCTCCAGCTCCAAGACCGCCCGATTACCACCGCCGCGCCACCCCTCTCGTCGCTCGCGTTCGAGGGCGCGTCATGCTGGGCGAACTGGTCAAGATGATCCGAGCGGATTCCCCTTCAACTATAAGGGCTTCCCGGCGCACTTCAAGCATAACCCATGCCGCTCAGCATGGTCGCCTGTACATGGCGCCCTCCTTCCTGGCGTCATCGCCAAGGGAGGGATCGAGCGACAGAATCCGTTGGATCCGATCTTGCGGCCCGAGCGGCGCGATCGGCATGCATCGCCGCTGGCGATGGGGACTGCGTCCGCCACGGGTGGTAGGAATTGCAGAAGTCGATCCGCTCGCCGATGCTCGGATGGCTGGCGCGGAAGACCTTGTAGAAGAGGCCCGGGCGGGGGTTGCTGAGGTTCTCCTCCTGCAGCTTGACGAACGCCATCGCGGCCGAATGGTTGGCGTG
>JAJPJC010000222.1 GCA_021324445.1 Isosphaeraceae bacterium | reverse complement strand
GGGCGAAACCGTCGTACCGTCGCCCCGTCGGGGCTCGGCAGGGGAGGGAATGGGAGACGTCGCGTCCGGTCCAGGGGTTTCACCCCTGGCTACGGACCGCCGCCCTTGCAGGGCGAGGACATCCGCTCCGCGGGGCCTCCACACCCCTTCACCGTGTCACCCTCTCACCGTGTCAGCCTTCCAGGGCGAGGACATCGGCTCCGCGGGGCCTCCAGGCGGGCCACCAGGAAACAGGGCTTGCTCGTCATTGTGTCCGAACGCTCTGAAGGGAGGGAGACCGGAGGGAGGCTCGCCCAGTTCCTTATCGCGGCCCGGCGGCCGCGCGCGCCCAGGGACTGCGGGGATACTCCTGCTTGAGCCGCTGGGCGAATTCGTCGGCGCGGGCATCCTGCTTGCGCTGGCGGAAGAGGGCCTCGAGCTGGTGGAGCGCGCGGGGATGTTCTTCCTTGTCCTTGCTGTAAAGCAGGTCGGTATGGAGATAGGCGATGAGGGCGTCCGTGGGGCGGTTGGCCGCGCGGAGGCAATCGCCCAGGGTGTTGTAGGCGGGGGCCTGAGAGGCGGCGTCCTCGGCCGGATTGGCCTGGATGACCTGCCGGACCAAGGTCTCGGCCTCGGCAAACTTCTTCATCCCCGCGAGGCTCTCGGCCTTGGCCAGCATGGCCGCGCGGCGGCGATCCGAACCCTTGGGGGAACCGGCGATCAAGCGATCGAGCTCGGCGATCGCTTCGGCGTGCTTGCCCTGACGGGCCAGGACCTTGGTGTGGAGCACGGCGGCGCGCTCGCTGCCTCTGGGGAGCTTGGCCAGCTCCGCGATGGTCGCCTCCGCCCCGGGAAAATCGCCCGTCGCGAGCTGGAGCCGCGCCAGGGTCTCGCGCGCGGCGGCCAGGTGGCGGCTGCTGGGATAGCTCCGCAGGAACTGAGTGAGCTTATCCCGGGCCTGCTTGGCCCGGTCCGGCTCGACCAGGGCCAGCTCGCTCAGGGCCTCGGCCTCGCGGAACACGGCTGTTTGCTGGGGATAGGGCCGGCCGGCCGTCTCGACCGCCGCCTTCTTGAACAGCTCGGCCGCCTCGGCGAGCTGGCCGGCGGCCGCCCGGCTCTCCGCCAGTTGGAACGTTGCCGTCTGGCCGTCGTAGCGGATCGACGCAATCTGGTCGGTCGGCACGCGCGTGGTGTTGGCCCCGAGGACCACCACCACTTCCGTGGGTGATTCCGACTGGACCTGCCCCCGGACTCGTCCCCCGATCGCCTGCTTGAAGGTCGTGCCGGGAATCAGGCTCACCTCGTCGCCCCGCAGCAGGGCACAGCAGACCACCACCGCGACCGCCACGGTCGCCGTCACAACCGCCCGGGGACCCGCCCATCGAGGAAGTTGCATCGCCATGCGTGGAATCTCTCATTTCTGGGAAAGGCGTGCCAGCAAGCCCTGGTACTTCGCTTTCATCTCGGGGTCGCCGACGCTCGGCGCCAGCCGCATGACGCCCTGGAGCGTCTGCCGCGCCTTGAGCGTCTGCTTCTGCTGTGCCAGGACCCAGGCGACATGGTACCAGATCTCGTAGTAGGTGCGGGTCCGCGGACGCATCCGCTCCGCCTGCCGCGCCAGGGTCTCCCAGTGCCGCAGGGCGGCCGACCAGTCGCTGCGCCTGGCCTGGGCTTCGGCTTCCAGGAGCATCCCCTTTTCAAAATGGGGCCTGATGTCTCTGGGATACTCCTTGAGCAGATCCGAGATGAGCTGATCCGCTTGATCCAGCTCGCCCTGGCCGCGGAGGGCGGCGGCCAGCTTCAGCCGGGTGCGGAGCAGGTGATTCCGGGCGTCGGGCTGCTGGAGGAACTGGGAATCCTGGGTGAACTCCTTGAGGACGCGCTGAAAGACATCCGCGGCCTCCTGGTAGGCTTCCAGGTCCAGGAGGCTCTCGCCGGCCCATTCCAGCGACTCGTAAGTCTGGCCGGTCTTGCTCCCGGCCAGCGTGGTCAAGAAGGTCTTGTACGCCGCTTGCAACTGGGTGAAGGCCGTCGTAGTGCTCCGCTGTCGCCGCGCGTCGAGCTCGCGCTGGAGGAGCCGGCCGAGCTTGAGATAGAGCTGCGTGAGGTTGGATCGGCCCCCGGCCTGCTCCAGCGTCTTCATGGTGGCGATCGCCTGCTGGGCCTGGTTGGAGGTGATCTGCGCCGTGAGCTGCGCCTCCATCAGCCGTGCGTAGGCGGGCCCGGCCCGCACGGTCTGGGCCTTGATGACCGGGGCCAGCAGCGCGAGGGCTTCGGCCGGCTTGCCCGTCTCGGTCAGCACGATGGCCAGGTCGCCGACGTTGCCGACCAGCCCGGGGTCGGACTGGGGGACACCGGCCTGCTGGCGGGCCTTGAGGGTGCCGCCCAGGATCGCGATCGCCGTCTGGGCTTCGGCCGAAGCGGCGGCGGTCTCGCCGCGTCGTTCCAGCAGCCGGCTCTTGGCCCAATGCGCGGCGCCGAGCTTGGTCTGGCCCTCGAACCACGTCTTGGACCGGCGGCGGATCGCGCTGAGGACCGCGATCGCCTGGTCGTACTGACCTCGGCCGGTGTAGATCAGGCCGAGGTTGAAGCGGGCATCATCCCCTTCCTCGCGATCGGGCCAGGTCTCGGCGGTGTAGGTCGCGAACTGGACCAGGCGCTCGATGTCGCTGAGGCGATCGATGCCGGTGTACGTGTTATAGGCATCGGCCAGGGCCTGCATCCCGATCGTCGTTGCCCGGGGCGCGAGACTGGACTGGGGATAGCGCCGGGCGATGTGTTCGGCCAGGACGTCGGCCTCGTAGTATTGCTTGGTCATGTAATAGCAGAACGCCAGGTTGTACCGGGCACTATTGACCTTCTCAGCCTCGCGGACCAGGTCGGGCTTCTTGGCGGCCGCTTTGAACAGCGCGATGGCGCGATCCCACTCGCGAGCGGCGATCGCCTCTTCGGCCCGGTTCATGACTTCCTCGAAGCTGAGGCGGGCGATCTCCTCGGCCCGGATCGCCGCGCTGGGCTTGTATTTCTTGAGCAGGGCCAGGGCTTCGTTCTTGTACGGCGAGGCGTAGCGGACGACCTGGTTGAGCGCCTCGACGATCTGCCGCACGGCCCTGGGGCGTTCGGCGGTGGCGATCTCGGGCATCTGGGCGTCGATGGCCTTGGCCATCTCGACCAGCACGCCCATCCCTTCCCGGGAGTGCCGCTCCTCGCGGCGGGAATACTTCTGGAGCCATCGCGAAGCCTCGTCGGCCGCCAGGGCGTACTCCTTCCGCTTCGCCAGGGCGACGAGGTGGAAGTAACCCACGTGCCGCTGGAGGGCGCGGAGCCGGGGATCCGTGTGCTCCAGGAGCTGCTTGTACAGGCCAATGGCGGCGCCGACGTCCCCCTGCTCCTCGAAGCATTTGGCCTGCCACATCTGCGCCGCCAGGCCGGCGAACTGCTCGCGGTGGTTCTTGTGCAGCCCGTCGAATTGCTCCAGGGCGCTCTTGAGATACCGCGAGCGCTCGGGGGAGCCGGCCGGATAGGTCTGGGCCAGCTCGTATTCCGAGACGCCCTTCTGGAGCATGGCGTCGAGGCACCGGTTGTAGACATCATCGCGCTCGGCGCGGCGCGGATCGCCGTCGGGGAGGGAGACCGGGTACTTCTTCCGGTCGGCGTCCAGGACCTCGACGGCCTTGGCATAGGCCGCATGAGCTTCCACGTAGGCGGCGCGGGCGTCCGCCAGCTTGGCCTCCTTCTTCCCTTTGTCCTGCGTCTCCTCGCTTTGAACGCGCGCCTGGTACCCCCGCTCGACGAGCAGCTTGGCGAGCTGCACCATCGCATCGCGCGCCTCGGGGCGCTGGGGATGCGCCTTGACGAACCCGTCCAGCTTGGCGCGCGCCTCCTTCAAGAATTCCTCGGCCATGACCGCGTCGCCGGTCCGGATGGCCTCGTCGATCAACGTCCGGCCTTCCTCATAGTCGAGGACGGCCTTGAAGTCGGCCGGCAGGGTGGGATCGGCGCGGAGCTGGTTGAGGTACTCCAGCGCGAGGTCGTGGAAACCGTGGTCCTTGAGCTCCTGGAGGAACCGCCGCACCGTGCGCGGGTCCTCGGCCGCCCAACCGGGGACCGGGCCGGCGACCAGGCCGACAAGGGCGATCAGGGCCAGCAGGTTCCACCGGGATCCGACAGCGCGGCGCGACATGAGCGGCTCCTGCGTCTCGACCCCCGCCAAGGCACAACCGCACGTAGGTCAGGCTGTCAGCCTGACGTTCCAAGTCCTGTCAGGCTGACAGCCTGACCTGCGTTGTGCCGGGGTGATATCTCAACTTTAAGACGGCCCGCGCGGACCCGTCAAGCGTGGACGAACCGCCCTCCGGCCGTTCAGCGACTGGAGACGAATGGGTCGATGAAGCGCGTGACCGCGTCGTCGATCCGGCGACCCCCAATCTCATAGAAGTCATTGTGGTCGGCCTGGTCGATCCAGAGCGTGGTGACGGGTCCCTTGGCGGCGGCGGCCAGGCGCTGGCCCATGGCGAAGGGGACGATCCGGTCGAGGCGGCCATGACCGACCAGGACCGGGCATTCGACCCGGCCGATCTTGTGCAGGGTCTCGAAGCGATGCCGCAGCAAGAGCGAGACGGGCATCATTGGCAGGAGTCGACGGGCCATGTCGACCGCACTGGTGAACGTGGAGAAGATGATCAGGCCCCCCACCGGCTTGCGTGCCGCGAGATCGACGGCGACGGCTCCGCCCAGCGACCAGCCGCCGGCCACGATCCGCGCCGGTTTGACGCCGCGGTGGGAGACCAGCTCGTCGTAAGCCGCGTCGGCGGTCGCCTGGCATCCTTTCTCGGAGGCGCTGCCGCTGCTCATGCCGAAGCCCACGTACTCGGGGATGAGGACATTCAGCCCCAGGCGCCGGAACTGATCGAACTCGGAGCGGGCGTAGCTCAGGCACATCGCATTGCCGTAGAAGTAAATCAAGGTCGGCCGGTCGGCGGCCTGGGGATGGGGCTGGCCACTGGGCGTGAGGGCTGGCCCGTAAAGGGCGACGATCGACTCTCCGCGGTGCGTCTGGAGACGGATCAGCTCGGTCCCGGGACGGGGCCGGACTTCCGCGAACGGTTGGCCCTGGGTCTCCTGCCCGGGGAAGATGATCCGCGTCTGGAGCGAGTACAACACGCCGAGGAACCCCAGGTAGACCACCGCGGGGAGCCGGGCCACCCGCATGATCTGACTCCTCCGCGGAATTCGCATTGTGGATCGGGGATTTGCAGCGGTGGCACGAGGGCCGTTCCCGCGTCCGTTCGAAAATAGGTCGACCGGCTCTCGAACCTGCTTCTGGGAAGAGCTGCGTGGGTGACGGAACGTCCTTTCTCCAGGCAACGTTCCGTAACTTTGCCGGCCTGGGAAAAAAAGTCAACCGGATTGTCTGCGCGCGGTCCACGAATCCGGAAGACGTCTGGGAGAGATCGAAGCCGGTACCCGCGCGGCGCCGGAGGTTCGGCCTGACTTTGGTCTGATCTTGTCAGATTCGGCCGAGCCTGGCATCCTTCGCTGTCTCGCTCGGCCTCCGCTCCGGGCGCGGCGTTGGCGTGCCCGATTCTGCCCACCGATTCCTTGGAGCGTTGGGAACGAATGCGAGCCGGTGCGGAACGCCCCGGAGGGGCGGCGGTCAACAGCCAGGGGTGAAACCCCTGGAGGATTGGGCGAAACCGTCGTACCGTCGCCCCGTCGGGGCTCGGCAGGGGAGGGAATGGGAGACGTCGCGTCCGGTCCAGGGGTTT
>JAJPJC010000522.1 GCA_021324445.1 Isosphaeraceae bacterium | reverse complement strand
GCCCGGAGGGCCAGCGGACCTCCAGCGACTCCACGCGCCGGCAGTCACCCAACCCGAAGTGCAGCCGGGGGTCGCAAGCCGACTGGTAGCTGCCGCCGCCGATGCGCCAGGCGCGCCGGCGCCGGCCCCCGGCGGTGACCGTGACCACCGCGCCGACCGCGTCGCGATTGGACCGTGTCCCTTCCAGGTGGACTGTCAGGAAGTGGCCGCCTGCGGTCCGGTTGTGGAAGTAGACGAGCGGCTCATTCTGGGGGATGGCGACCAGGTCGAGCCGGCCGTCGTTGTCGAGGTCGCCGGCGGCGAGGGCGCGGCCCAGCCGCGGGATGCTCCAGGCCGGCCCGGCTTCCCGGGTGAGGTCGACGAGGCGGCCCGGATCCCCGCCGATCAAGAGCAGCCCCGGCATCTCGAGGGGAAAATCGGGACGGTTGTCGATCACGTGGCCGTTGACCTGAGCCAGGTCGAGCCGGCCGTCGTTGTTGGCGTCGAACAGGACGGTGCCGAAGCCGACCAGGTACCGGCTGGGACCAGCCAGACCGATCGCGGCGGTCCGGTCGGCGAAGACGCCTCGACCCAGGTTCTTGAAGAAGGAGGTCGACTCCCCGTAGAAGTTGGTGACGGTGAGGTCGGGCAGACCGTCCCCATCCAGGTCGCCGACGGCGGTTCCCATGCCGGCCTGGAACGCCCCCTGGGCATTGCACGCGACCCCCCTGGAGACGCCGGCTTCCTCGAATTTCATCCCTCCCCGATTGTGCCAGAGGTAGTTGGCGGTCGTGTCGTTGGCGACGAACAGGTCGATCCAGCCGTCCTCGTCCAGGTCGGCGGCGACCACTCCCAGGCCCCGCCCGTTCGGGTCGGCGATGCCGGCCTGGGCCGTCACGTCGACGAACCGGCCCCCATCGTTGCGGAAGAGATGATCGGGACGGGCAGGGAACGGGTTGGGCATGCAGTACTCGTAGACGGGGTGGGAAGCGACCGGCTCACCCGGCCGCATCGGGCGCGGACAGAGCGGGGGGTGCTGGGCGTCCCAGACCAGGTAGTGGCAGACGTAGAGATCCAGGTCGCCGTCGTTGTCCAGATCGGCGAATGCGGCCGATGTGGGCCAGTCGCGATCACCCCCGAGGCCGGCGGCCTCCGTGATGTCCGTGAAGGTCCCGTCCCCTCGGTTGCGGTAGAGGGCATAGGAGCGCCAGCGGCTGAGGAAGAGATCGGGGCGGCCGTCATTGTCGACGTCGCCGACGGCGACCCCATGACCGTAGCCTCGCTCCATTCGGGCGATGCCGGACCGCGCGGTGGCGTCTTCGAACGTGCCATCGCCGCGGTTGCGGAATAAACGGTCGCCGGGCGCCGGTCGGCCGGGATCGGGGGGAAAGCCACACCCCTGGACGGCGTAGACGTCGAGCCAACCGTCGCCGTCGTAGTCCAGCAGGCCGACTCCTCCAGCCGTTGTCTCGGGGAGCTGGCGGAGCGGCGAGCGGCCGTTCGCGAAGACGAACCGCAGGCCCGCGGACGCGGCGTCGTCTTGGAACTGGGGCGTGGTGATGGTCCTGGCCAGACCCGGGGCCAGCGGAGTGGGGCGCGGTGCCGATGCCGGCGCGCCCCCTGAGTGAGCCGGTTCGCGGACCGGCAATCCGGCGACGTCGCCCAGGTGGAAGTCCAGGGTCGTGCCCGCGGGGAGGTGGGGGTCGGGACGCGGGGGACCCAGCCGTTGCAGCGCGGCGGCTGCCGGCGCGTCGGGCTGGGCTCGCGAGGCCAGGAACCACCAGCCACGGGCCTCGAAGCCACGCCCTAAGGTCTCGGCCAGACCGGCCAGTTCGCGGAATTGCGTGATCGGCTGGTGGGACTCGAGCAGGCGAGTGTACCGTTGCTTGGTCCGATCGATGTCGGCCTTGCGGCGGCGCAGCTCGGTGGCACGATCGGGTTGCCCCGACTCGGTGGCCAGCACCGCCAGGCGTTCCAGGGCCTGCGTGTCGGCGGGCGCCTGCTCGAGCACCTGCTCCAGCGCGATCCGCTCTCGGTCGGCGTTGCCGCCGTGGGCGAGGAACCAGGCCCGCAGGGCCAGCACCTCGGTGGGCGAAAAGCACTCGGCGGGGAGGTGCGCGAGCGCCCGGCGGGCCTGGTCGATCGCATCGGCGGCGTGCGCCCACCGCAGCCGGGCCCGCCAGACGACGGGATCGTCCGGGCGCCGTTTCAGGCAGGCGTCCAGCCACTGGGCCGCCTCGGGAAAACGGCCGCGGAGCACAGCGAGGTGGGCGCGCGCCAGCCAGACGCGGTCGTCGTCCGGCGCCTTGCGGGCGGCGAGCTCGACGGCGGCTTGAATCGAATCGACCATCACCACCGCGCTGTCGATCTGCCACAGGCTGCGCAGGTCGCCGGCCCGGTTGGGCGAGTCGCCCCAGTGGTGCTGGGCCAGCCGGCGCATCTCGTCGAGACGACCCTCCCAGTAAAGAAGCTGGGTCAGCAGATAGCGATGATCCACTGCGCGCGGGCCGCCGTGGGCGACCGCCGCGGCGAGGACCGGTTCGGCATCCGCGAACCGACCGAGGTCGCCGACCAGCGTCCGGGCGCGGGCGATCGCGGCATTCAGTCCCCACCGCGAACCCAGCGGGACGCGCGCCCAGGCCCTGAGGCTCGCCTCGTGGCGTCCCGCCGCATCTTCGCAGATGCCGAGCAAGAAGGCGGCCTCGGCATCGCCGGACCGCCCCGCCGAGTGGGTGGCCAGCCACCGGCCCGCGGTCTCAAACCGCCGCGCGGCGATATCGGCCCGGGCTTGCTTCAGACCGGCCTGGAACCGCCGCTGCGCCACCGCCCACGACGCTCCCCAGCCCAGCGCCAGCACGAGGGCTGCCAGGCAGAGCCAGCAATACCCGCGCGAACGCATCGCGAGCGACCTTCCCGTAGAATGACCACGATCGCGATCGGCACCGCGGTGAACTCGACTCACTGTTTCTTCGACACGTCTCGGCGATCCCCACCGTGGTCCCACGGGCCTGACCGCGGCGACCGTCGCGATGGAGACCCGAGGTTCACCGCGGAGATCGCCGAGACCGCGGAGATGGGGCCAGAGCCGGGAGGGCGGGTCGGGGAGGTCCGGGGGACTGGAGCCCGATGCGCTCTCGGTCTTCTCCTCGGCGTGTTCCTCGGCGGTCTCGGCGGTCTCCGCGGTGAATCCGTCCCCTCCCTCGCGGCGGTGCGACGGGTGGTCCAAAAGGTGGTGATCGCCCAGGAGTGTCCTTTTTTTCTAGGATGGCAAAGTTAACTGGAGGCACTGTTGCTCCAATTTCGCGAGATAAGCGGCCGGGTCATGGCGGAATCGTCGCTGCTTCCGCCGCGCCTCGCG
>JAJPJC010000390.1 GCA_021324445.1 Isosphaeraceae bacterium | reverse complement strand
TCCAAGGGGAGGCGCCGGAACGCTCTCCCAGGGGCTACCGCCCCTGGCTATTGACCACCGCCCCCATTCGGGGGCTCAGATACCCTTAGGAACAGACTCTTAGCCCGACAGGATCTGAGAGTCTGTTCCACAAGCCTTTTCAGCCCCCGAACGGGGGCGGCATTATTTAGCCTGGGGCGTGAGCTCTCCTGGGGCTCACGCCCCAGGCTAAATAATGCCGCCCCTCCGGGGCTTTCGGAACAGGCTCCGAAGCGCGTCGGGCTAAAGCCTGACCGACTTTCTTACCGGGGTAATAATCCGATGACGAGAGCCTCGAAAAGATGGCTCAGATCTCGATCCACTTCCTGTCTTTTTTCGTGTGTTTCGTGTGTTTTGTGGACTCATCCCCTGATCGACGTGTTTCATGGACTCTCACTGTGTCGGATGAATGGCAAGAATGGGACGAGCGGCGATCGTTGATTCGCCAGGTGCGCCAGCGGCTGGAGTCGCTGGTCCGGGCCGGAGTGGTCCAGCTTCCCGCGCCGTTGGTGCACAGGCCGGCGGACGGAGAGGGTTCTTCTCGGGGTCGGCGGCCAGGGGTCGAGACGGATCCACCGCCGGGTGGAGGGGAGGGGGAAGCCCTCTCGGTCGTGAGTCGCCCCGCGGCGAGTCCCCCTCCGCCGGCTGTTCCGTCGGTCCCGGCCGCGGAGCCGGGCCCCGCGCGGCCCGCGCCACGCCGCGCGCCGGCGGCGAGCCCGGCACCGTCGATGGCGTCGCTGTTCGGCGCATCGGGGTTCGACACGCCGCTGGTGCCGGCCGAGGAGCGCCCGGCGGTCCTGGCCGCGGCGGCCGCCGAGGTCGCCGCCTGCACGCGCTGTCCGCACCTGGCGGCGACCCGGACCCAGACCGTCTTCGGCTGCGGCTCTCCCACGACTCGGTTGATGTTCATCGGCGAGGCCCCGGGGGCCGACGAAGACCGGCTGGGCCAGCCCTTCGTCGGCCGGGCCGGCCAGTTGCTCACCGACATGATCACCAAGGGCATGGGCCTGCGCCGCGAGGAGGTCTACATCGCCAACGCGATCAAGTGCCGGCCGCCCGAGAACCGCACGCCCACGCCGGAGGAGGTCGCCAACTGCTCCTCGTACCTCGAGCACCAGATCGCCGTCATCCGCCCGGAGTTCCTCTGCCTGCTCGGCCGGACCGCCGCCGGGGCCCTGCTCGACATCACGCCGGCAACCACCATGGGCCAGCTCCGCCGCCGATGGCACCGCTATCGAGGGATCCAGACCCTCGTCACCTACCATCCCTCCTACCTGCTCCGAACCCCCGCCGCCAAGAAAGACGCCTGGGAGGACTTGCAGATGCTCATGAAGCAGATGGGTTTGCAGGTTCCCCGGCGGTCCGGCCGGACGCCGGAGGAATCGCGATGAACGCGGTCCTGGGGATGCTGTCCCTGCGCCGCGGGAGGCCAGCTACCCGGAGACAAGGAGTCGCTTCCGGCCGCTGTGCAGCAGCATTATCGTAAAGGCAGGTACGTGACGCGATTCGACAACTCCTCCAGCTCACCGCACATGGCGATGAGCTCGATCTCCTCGATGAGTCGCCCCGGGCTGGCGCCCTGCTGGTGAGCGTAGAGGATTCCGACAAACGGCCTACCCGATTGCTGGCGTTGCGCCGCAATTCGCAGGAAATCCTCGTCTTGCGTGAACAGGAGTCGGCCGAGCTCCGTCGCGCGGTCGAGGAAGGGCTCGTCATCCATCTCCGTCGTCCTGTCCTCCTGGCTCCTGAGCACGTCGATGCCCGTGGCCGCAATCCTTCCGTGATGGCGATGGGGATGTGAACGTCCATGTAAATCGCCAGGGGCATGGTTACGGATTCTCCCCAGGACGTCGCATCAAAAGTTCAGCGCGGGAGAGCGGCTGCTTGAGGCGTTCGGCGTCGGCGGCCTCAGCGGAGGCTCGCATCGCATCGGCGAGCCGATCGGAGTGATCATAGAAATAGGTCAGTGCCGCATGGACCTGTCCCGGGCGGAGATCGGGGTGCTGGCGCAAGATCTCTTCGGCCGACCAGCCGTAATGATAGTGCTCGCCGGCCAGGTGGATCACTTTGTACCGGGTCCGGCCGATTCGCGCCGTGCCGTCATCGTCGATCGTCAGGTGCGGGTACTGGCTCGCCGTGCTCATCGGAATCTCACACCATCGCGAGAAGAAAGGGCAGCTTGTCCCTGGCTATCGCTTCTTGGCCGCGACGGCGGCCCTGGCGGCCTCGGCGATCTTGCCGGCGGTCAAGCCGTACTTCTCCAAAAGCTGGTCGGGCGTGCCGCTCTCGGCGAAGGTGTCGCCCAGGTTGACGTATCGGATCGGGACGGGAAGGATCTCGGCGACGGTCATCGCCACGACGCTGCCGAGTCCTCCATGGGCCAGGTGCTCCTCGGCGACCACCAGCGCGCCGGTCTCCCGCGCGGCGGCCTGGAGTGCCGCTTTGTCGATGGGTTTGACCGTGTGCATATCGAGGACGCGGGCTTGGATCCCGGCGCCGGCCAGGGTCTCGGCCGCGTCCAGCGCGGGGGCGACCATGATGCCGTTGGCCACGAGGGTCACGTCGGACCCGTCGCGGAGTTGATTGGCTTCCCCGATCTTGAATGGGGCCGAGCCGCCGGTGTAGACCTTGGGCACCTCGGGACGACCGCAACGCAGATACACCGGCCCGTCGTGCTGGATCATCGCGGCCGTGGCGGCCTTGGTCGATTCCTCATCGGCCGGGACGATGACCACGAAGCCCGGCAGCGCGCAGGCCAGCGCGACGTCCTCGATCCCCATCTGGGACGGACCATCCTCGCCGATCGAGATGCCCGCGTGGCTGCCCACCACCTTGACGTTCATCCGGGGAAAGGCGACCGACATGCGGAGCTGGTCGAACGCGTTGCACATCATGAACGCCGCAAAGCTGGCGATCACGCTCGTCTTCCCCGAGGCGGCCAGCCCCGCCCCAACCCCGACCAGGTTGCTCTCGGCGATGCCGATGTTGAAGAACCGATCGGGGTACTTCTTGCCGAACCACTCGGTCCGGGTCGAGTTGCCCACGTCGCCGTCGACGACGACGATGTGAGGATGATCCGCCCCGAGGGCTTCGAGCGCCCTGCCGAACGCGTCGCGCG
>JAJPJC010000117.1 GCA_021324445.1 Isosphaeraceae bacterium | reverse complement strand
TCCAAGGGGAGGCGCCGGAACGCTCTCCCAGGGGCTACCGCCCCTGGCTATTGACCACCGCCCCCATTCGGGGGCTCAGATACCCTTAGGAACAGACTCTTAGCCCGCTTCGAGCCGCTTCGCGTCCGCCACGGCGGGGAGCTGCCAGCGGCTGAGGTAAGCCGCGAGTACCTCCTCGGCGATGGCCGACTGCGAGATCCGCCGCATGGCCGACTCGACGCCGAGCCGCTGAGCCGTCCCGACGCTGAGATGGAGAGTCACCTTGACCGTGGCCGGGCTGACGGGCGAATCGCCCTTCGGGTCTGACACACTGACCGGTCGCTGTCCTGCCGCTTTCCGTCCCATTTGTCTTGCCTCCTTGCCGTCGTGACTGCGGATCCCCATCGGCAATCCGGCCTGGCATCTTGAGAAATCGGCGGGCGACTTGAGGAAATCCCGCTCATTCGTCGCGGCGGGGGCGCGGTCATGACGGCCGGGCAGACTTGGACAGACCGGGAGCGGCAGCCGGCGCAGGCCTGGGGGCAAACCGGCTTGAGATCAGAAAAACCAGACCCGATCCCGGATTCCTGATTCCAGATGAGAAGGAATCGGGAATCCGGAATCGGGAAACGGGAATTCGGAATCTCCTCTTCTACCTGGGTTGCGGTCGAGGGCCGCGTGGGTGGGGTTCCTCGCTCATTCCCGGTGATCCCCGGTCACCGCGGCATCGCGATCTCGGGCATGATCAAGAGGACGCCCTCGCGTTGCAGCAGTTGGAGATGTTGGAGGGCCGCCTTGACCGCCGCGACCCGCCGCGGCTCGAGGTGCCGGAGGTAGGGCAGGGCCAGATCGACGAGGGAGGCTGAGCCACCGGCACCAAGCCGATCGACCCCCGCATCAAGTCCCGGGGCATGATCCTTGCCTCCCGAGGTCTCCTCGATCAGTTGTTCCAGGAAGTTCTTGGGTGCGGGTACGATGCGGACGTCGTAGTCGGTCAGCTTCGCCTGGGCGGCGACGTGGGCGATTGCGTCCTCGAGGCCGCCGATCTTGTCGATCAGCCCGTAGTCGAGGGCCTGCCGGCCGGTGTAGACCCGGCCGCCGGCCAGCTCGTCGAGCGGCTTCTTGAGCCGGCTTCCCCGGATCGCTCGGACATGTCCCTGGAACACGTCGTAGACGTCGTTCATCCTGTCCTGGATTCGCTGGCGTTCCCGCGGCGTGAACGGATCCGGGGAGGCCAGCAGGTCGGCGTTCTCACCGCGCTTGTAGGTCTTGAACGTCACTCCGACCCGCTTCCACATGGCCCTCGTCGCCAGCTTGCCGCCGACCACCCCGATCGAGGCGGTGATGGTGGACTCGTCGGCGAAGATGACGTCCGAGGCGCAGGCGACGTAATAGCCGCCGCTGCCGGCGACGTCGCCCATCGAGACCACGAAGGGCTTCTTCGCCTTCACCCGCTTGGTGGCGTCGAGGATGATCTCGCTGGCGACGGCCGACCCGCCGGGGGAATTGACGCGCAAGACGACGGCCTTGATCGAATCATCCCGGGCCGCCTCGTCGAGCGCCTTGCGGACCTTGGGACCCCTGGCCTCCAGGTCGCCCAGCAGCGAGGGCTGGCCACTTCCCAGCGTGATCGGACCCTCGACGTAGACGATCCCGATCGCGGGCTTGCCCGCCGGCTTCTTCTGCGCCTGGCTGAGCAGCTCGCCCCAGATCTTGAATAGGGCCAGCGGTGAGGAGAAGTCGAGCGAGGGGGGCTTCTTCTGCCCGTATTTCTTGTCGAAGATCACGTCGTGGCCATACTTGGACTTCAACATCGTCTCGAAATCCTGCCGATGCTCCACCTCATCGATGAGCCCGGCGGCGCGGGCCTTCTCGGCGGTGTAGGGTCCCCCGTCGATCCACTTGCGGACCTGGGCCGTCTCCACCTTGCGGCCGGCGGCGATCAGCGCGACCGACGTGTGGAAGATCCCGTCGAGCAGCCAGTTCTGCATGGCCTCGGCCTCGGGGCTGGGTCCGTCGCGGAGGAAGATCTCGGCGGCGCTCTTGTACGCCCCGCAGGTGAGGAACTCGGGCTGGACGCTGATCTTGTCGAGCAGGCCGCGCAGATAGAGAGCCTCGCCGAAGAGGCCCGTCACCCACACGTCGGCGGTAGGCACGACGCTCAGCCGCGAGGCGCCCGAGAGCAGCACATACTCCCGCATCGTCAGGGAGTCCGCATGGGCGTAAACCTCTTTCCCCGCCGACCGCAGCCTGGCCATGGCCCCGCGCAGCTCCTCGACCTGACCTGACCCGACCGAGCCCCCTTCGTGCAGGAGCACCACGGCCTTGACTTCCGGGTCGCCGGCGGCTTTCTTCATCCGCTCCACCAGGTCGCGGAGCGAGACACCGCCGACGGCCCCGAACGAAAACGTCTCGTCGGGGGGCAGCTCGGTGACATCCCCCGCCAGGCGGAACACCGCGAGCCTGGGCTTGGGCGCGGCCGGTTTCGCCTCCGCCTTCGCAGCCGCCGGCTTGCTCGCCGCCGGCTTGGCCTGCGGGGATGACTCGTCTCCACGGACCGGGACCGTTCGCCATGCGACCAGACCGCTCAGCAGACCCACGACCGTCGCCAGCCGCACGATTTTGCCATAATCAATCAACATGGATGCTCCCCCCTCGGTTGGTTCTCACCGTGGACCCAACAACGCGGCCAGACCCGCGCCAGTATAATCAGCGCGGGAACCGCGATGGTGGATTCCCCCAGTTTCTTCGCCGAACCGTCGCCCTTCTTGCCGCGATTCCCGTTGCGATGGGGCCGCAGCCGGTCGACTGGTCCATCGAATGCGACGGTGGCTTAGGATTCACCTGGGATCGACGTCGCAAAGACCGAAATGCTGGTGGTCAAGCGGCCGCCCGGAGTTTCCTGAGGCCCTCCTCACCAGCCCCCGCACAGGCTCCTCGGAACTGCGGCGCCAGTCCCCCGCCTGACTGGTCAGGGCATGTCCGGGGTATTCGGTGCACCAGGACCCCTCGACGGCCGCCAGGTCGTTCCCACCCGTCTTGACCAGGACAGAGGTGGTCTGCGTCAATGGGTGTCAGTTGTCGACCGAAGGCTTCAGGGTGATCGCCATGGCCTTGAGCGTCCAAGAACTCGCCCAAGAAGTCCGGGAACCGAACAAGCGGCTCACGGACACGGTCCAGCGGCTTGCGGACTCGGTACATGACCTTGAAGGTGCGGCGCGCAAGCTTGAGAGTCTGTTCCGAAAGCCCCGCAGGGGCGATCGGACGTAGCCAGGGGCGTCAGCCCCTGGACTGGGGGCCCTCCCCGGAATCCATCCCACTCGCCGCCGCAACCTC
>JAJPJC010000213.1 GCA_021324445.1 Isosphaeraceae bacterium | reverse complement strand
GCCGCCCGCAAGATCGAGGAGGCCGGCAGCCTCACCATCCTGGCCACCGCGCTGGTCGATACCGGCAGCCGGATGGACGACGTCATCTTCGAGGAGTTCAAAGGGACCGGCAACATGGAGCTCCACCTCGACCGCCGCTTGGTCGACAAGCGCGTCTGGCCGGCCATCGACGTCAACAAGTCGGGGACCCGCCGTGAGGAACTCCTCATGGACGCCGAGGAGCTGCGCCGCGTCTGGATCCTCCGCCGCGTCCTCAACGACATGAACCCCGTCGAGGCCATGGAGCTGCTCACCGGTCGCATGAAGAAGACCAAGACCAATGCCGAGTTCTTGATGAGCATGAATCTGTCATGATGATCTTGTCGGAGTGGGCTCTGCCCCCCGACCGAACGACGAAGCGCCGGACAGGGCCGGCTCCTACGAGATCTTCACACGAGGGATCGCATGACCATCGAGCAATTGCGGAATGCCGTGCAGGCGCGCCCCTTCAAGCCGTTCGTGATGCACCTGGCCGACGGGCGCTCGATCCGCGTGCAACACCCCGAGTCGTTCTGGTCGGTCCCGAGCGGGCGGACGGTGTTCATCAGTCAGCCCGATGACACGGTGAACATCGTCGATTTGCTCCTGGTGACCGACCTCGAGCTTCCGCCGGCCGGTCGGCCGGCGCGCGGTCCTCGCAAAGCCTGATCGCTGGGTATGGCGGAATTCATCGGCGATTACTCGACTCCGGCCGGCCGATTCGCGATTGTCGCGGCGCGGTTCAACGCGCTGGTGACCGAGTCGCTGCTGGCCGGCTGCCGTGATGCGATGGCGCGGCATGGCGTGGCCGAGGACCGGATCGACGTGGCCTGGGTGCCCGGCTCGTTCGAGATCCCGGTGGTCGCCCGCAAGCTGGCCGGCAGCGGCCGGTATGCGGCGGTCATCTGCCTGGGGTGCGTGATCCGCGGTGAGACCTCGCACTACGACCACGTCGCCGGCCAGGCGGCGGCCGGAGTGATGCAGGCCGGGCTGTCTACCGGCGTGCCGGTGATCTTCGGGATCCTGACCACCGACTCGGTCGAGCAGGCGCTGAATCGCGCGGGGTTGAAGTCGGGCAACAAGGGGGCCGACGCCGCCCTGGCGGCCATCGAGATGGTCAACCTGCTCTCCCGCCTGGAGCACTGAGGCCAGGCGGACCGACTCGCCGCGACCCGTGGACGGAATCGACCAAGATTTCGCCGGGTTCACCGAATGAACCTCTTGTTGAGGCAGAGCGGCTGTGGATGCCGCTTTCGCCGCGGGGATCGGGCGCGAGCGATCGGGGGCGAGTCATGTGGTGGACATCGGAACGAGCCAACGCCGTGACCGGCGGGATCTGGCTGATTGGTCTGGGGATCTTGTTCGCGACGAAGTTCTGGTGGCCGGGGATCTTGTTCCTGGCGGGGATCACGGCGATCGTTCAGGGCTCGGCGCGCGGCGCGGGCTGGGCGCCGGTCCACGGGGGCTTGTGGCTGATCCTCATCGCCTGCTGGGCGATGATGCGATTCAGCCTGGTCGTCATGTTCGTGGCGCTGGGGCTTTACGTGATCATCGCCGCGTTGATCAAGCCGAGTCCGTTTCAGAAACCCTACGCGGATCGAAGCTTGGAATGACGTTGCGGGAAGGCGAGGGCTCCGGCAGCTCGTCGACAGCCAAGGAGGAGCACGATGACCAACGCGTTGTTACCGCAGGCGTTCTGGTTCCGGATGGCCGTGCGGTGTCCCCAGGTCGAGGAGATGCCGCGCGCGAATGGCGCCAAGCGGCTGCTGGACTTGCCGGCATCCTGCGTCTTGCCGGCCGGGGCGCGGCTGGAGGGGAGGGAGCCGTGGGCCGAGGTTCGCGCCGGGTGGAATCCGCGCGGGCTGGGAATCGCAGTCCTGGCCCAGGGTGTTGCCGAGGCGCAACTGGCCGCCGATCGGCCGGAGGGGTTCGCCGACGTCCAGGTCTGGGTCGACACGCGGGACACGCGCGACGTGAGCCGCGCGACCCGATTCTGCCATCGGTTCGTGGCGCAACTCCGGGTGCGCGAGTCCGGGCGGAAGCTGGATGTGCAGGTCGCTCAGCGGCCGATCGCGCGCGCCCTGGCCGATGCGCCAATGAGCCGGCCCAGCCTGATTGAGTCCCGCGCCGAGCTGAGTCGAGCGGGCTGGACGCTCGAGCTGTTCCTCCCGGCCCAGGTGCTGCACGGCTTCGACCCCGACACCAATCGCCGGTTCGGCTTCGCCTACCAGGTCGCCGACCACACCCGCGACGATCAGTTCCTGGGCGTGGGCCGCGACTTCCCCATCGGTGAGAATCCCAGCCTCTGGGGCACGCTCGAGCTGGGTGCGTGAACCCGAGACGCAGCCGGGCATCAGGTCATGCCGAGCCCCGACGGGGCGACGGAACGACGCTCGCGCCCGGGGTTGCTGTCGCCCTGACAGGGCTCCTCCACCCGAAAACAGCCCACGCTGGCGGATCCCATCTCGGGTCCTCCAGGGGTTTCACCCCTGGCTCAGGACCGTCGCCCCCGCGGGGCGTTCTGCACCCTCTGGCATTCGTTCCCAACCCGCTTAGAGCGTCCGGAAAACATGAATCGACTGGCACCCCGGGTGCTCCTTCAGGATTCGCAGAGCCCTCTCCGAAGGAGGACACGCTCTGAAACCCCTGGTCAGCGATGCG
>JAJPJC010000074.1 GCA_021324445.1 Isosphaeraceae bacterium | reverse complement strand
TGTGTTGCTCGGCAAGCCCAATCAACACCAACACCAACGACAATAGCAACAACACGCCTTCATCCCACCCCTGAAGGATGTGGGCTTTCGGCTGGATTTCTGTAAGCCCGGCACTACGCCTTCCTTGCCGAGTCGTCGATATCGCGGCCCGGATGCGTCCTTCAGGCCAGCCCTCTCGCTCGATTATCCGCATCGGGTGAGCGTGGCCGCAACACAGGTCTTCGGTCGTGGAGCAACCCGCCGCCAGGACCACAAGCCGCTCGCGGGCATGATCAAGTGCCTTGATAAAACTGACCTGGAAAAGACATTGCCCGGTGCGTAGAATGGTCCTCATGGTGGATTTATGGATGATGAGATCCAAATATCCGAGGCTGGGAAGGTACCGTGATTTCGCAGACGGCGGAATATGCCCTTCGGGCCGTGGTTTTTCTGGGTAGCCAGGCGGGGCGTCCGGCGACGACGCACCGGATCGCGGCGGACACGAAGGTCCCGGCAGGGTACCTGGCCAAGGTCCTTCAAGCGTTGGGGAAGGCCGGTCTGGTGCACGCGCAGCGCGGGCTGCACGGGGGTTATGCGCTGACCCGCCCCTTGGATGAGCTGACGGTGCTGGAGGTGGTCAATGCCGTGGATCCGCTTCAGCGAATTCACCACTGTCCACTGGGCCTGGCGGAACACCGGGGGAACCTCTGCTCGCTGCACCGGCGGCTCGACCAGGGGATCGCGCTGATCGAATCGTTCTTCGAGCAGACGACGGTGGGCCAGTTGCTCGCCGAAGGAGGGACCAGTCGGAATCCTCTCTGCGCGGTCTTTTCGAGTGGCGAGTCGTCCGCAGTCGAGGCGAAGGAACTCCCCGGCCGCTGAGGGGACGGGCCGCCCGGCCCGCCCGGGGTCAAGCCGCCCGGCCGCCCGACCTCGGGCTGCCCCGAGGTCGCGTTTGGTGCAGACTCTGAGCGAAAAGCGGGTCAACGCGGTGATTCGACCGGGAGCCTCATTCCGCTCGGCGGCGGTAGAAGGCGAGCCAGTCCTTCCCGGTCTCCTTGGTCAGACCGGCGAAAGCTGAATCGATCTCGGATTTCGGCGGTTTCCCCGCCTTTTCCAGGGCGATCCCCTGCTGGACCCACTGCTCGGTCTGTCCCCGCCACTCGCCGGTGGACAGGCCATAGGAGAGCGCAGCATAGTACCAGATCCGGGCATCGTCCGCCTGGGACTGGAGCAGGTTTCGGAAGACCTTGTAAGCGTCCGAGTATCGTCCTTCGCGGAAGAGATTCTCCCCGCGCTGGCGGTCCGAGTCCGCCATTCCACCTGTCTCGGTGCGAGGGGACGAACTTCCACTCGGCTGAGCGGCGGCGGGACCCGATGTGGCGCTGCTTGAGCCTGCCCGGTCCCGCGACGCCACGGGGCGGGCGCCGGAGGTCCTTGACTCGGTGCGCAGCTCGTCCAGCTTCGCGTCGAGTGCCTCGATCTTGCGCTCATCCTGAGCGATTTTCTGGGCGAGGGGTTCGAGCGTCTTCGCGATCGACTCGTACTGCTTGGAGAGTCCATCAACCCGGGCCACCTTTTGTTCCAGCGGTGCGAGATCGGGAGGGGGAGCCGGCTTGGGGATCGATTCGATCCGGGACTCGAGTTGCTTGTATTGATCGGAGAGGCTGTTGATGCGATCGTCCAGGCGGGCGAGGGCCTTCGTCGTTTCCGCCTCCCCACTCCTGGGAGCCGATGCCTCGGTCGTCCGCTCGGCCGGGGTCCGGGCGAGGTACCGCTCATAGGCCCAGGCGCCGACTCCCCCGAACAGCAACGCCAGGAGGGCGGAGATCAACACCTGGGCCGCTCCCCGGCCCGCGGAGCGCTCGCCGGGTCGCCGATTGCCGCGCGGCCCCGCTTCCATCTCGCGGCTCACCGCGGGTGCATTCGCCACACTCCGGACAGGAATGCCAGGGGCCGCGGCGCCCCAATCGATCGGTGCGCGTCCTGTTGCGCCCTGCGCCTTCTCGTCAGTCATCGGAGATGTCTCCTCTCATGCAGGGAATACGCACCCAGAAATGAGACGGTTCTTCCAGGATCGCCTCGAGGATCGGGCCGGTGTCTCGTCTGGTCCGTTTTGCCTGCGAATCCGATGCCGACCGTGCCGTGTCGCGAGGGCGTTCCTCCGGCCGGGCGGCCCGCTGAACGCGGCGACGTTTCTCGGCGGTCTGGGCCAGGGAGGCGAACAGGACTTCCGGGCAGGAGTCGGTCGTCCGTCGCCGTTGTCTTCCACGCCAGGGGTCGTGATCACAAGGAGTTGCAATCCGTCAATCCAAGGGGTATAAGTGCCGTCGACCGGAAGGAGACACCTACCATGAGCGCCGCGTTCTCTCGAAGGAAGCTCATCCAGGCCGCGGGCGCCGCGGCCCTGCCGATTCCCGCCACGGCGGCACGGACGTCCCGTCCACAGCATGAAGGCGTCGAGACACCCAAGATCTGCCTCGAAGTCGGGAGCGGCGGCCTGGCGGCCGGCGCGGTGCACGAAGCCGGAGCGCGCCGGGTGAAGCAGCTGGGGGTCGATCATGTGATCGCCGGGGCCCCGTGGCGAATTCCCTGGCAGGAGGCCCGGCTCCGGGAGCTGAGCGATCGCCTGAAAGGCCACGGCCTCACGCTGGGGAACCTCATGATCCGAGGATTCCCCAGGACCATCTATGGAAGGCCCGGCCGGGACGAGGAAATCGACCAGGTCATCCAGTCGATCCGCGCGGCCGGCAAGGTGGGGCTACCCGTCATCGAATACAACTTCTACGCCCATCGGCTGACCGAAGGCTACTACGAAGAGACGGGTCGGGCCGGCGCGGGCCTGACGGCGTTCGACTACGACCGGGTCAAGGACCTGCCCCCGCTGGAACGGGAAGGCGCCCACTCGCTCGAAGCCATGTGGGCCAACCTCACTTACTTCCTCAAGGCGGTGGTCCCCGTTGCCGAGCAGTCGGGAGTGCGCCTGGCGCTGCATCCGAACGATCCACCGGCCCCGATCAGCCGCGGATCGGGGCAGATCATGAGCACCCTGGCCGGCTGGAAGCGGCTGATCGACATCGTCAAGAGCCCCTCCAACGGCATCACCTTCGATTGCGGCGTGACCCGGGAACTCGGGGAGGATCCGGTCGAGGTGTGCCGCTACTTCGGAGAGCGCGACTGCATCAACCACGTGCATTACCGCAACGTGAAGCTGCGCAAGCCGTATGAGAAATATACCGAGGTGTTCCTCGACGAGGGTGACATCAACATGTTTCTGGTGATGAAGGAACTGGTCCGGCAACGATACCCGCGCCTGATTTACCCCGAGCATCCTCGGGCCATCGACTACGACCGCGAGCGACCCAACTTCCGCCCGACGTACCCGGGCGGCGGCGGGTACGCGGGCTTCGCGTTCAACGTCGGCTACACGCGAGCCATGTTGCAAGCTGCCCTCGCGTGAGACCGCAGCGCAGCCACGAGTCGGAATCAGCTAGCTCCAGAGCCGATCGTTGGAGCGGTCTTGGTTCCACTCGTCCGTGGGTGCGAAGTACCGCTCGCCGGGGATCAGATGCTTGCGGACGACCTCTTCGTTCAGCTCGATGCCGAGCCCCGGTCGATCGGGGACGCGGGCAAAGCCGGCCTTGACCAGCGGTTTCTCCGGGCTGACCACGAGGTCTTCCCACCAGGGCACATCGACGCCATGGTGCTCCAGGGCGATGACGTTCTCGGTCGCGGCCGCACAATGGACGTTGGCCATGAAGGAAATCGGCGAGCCGGCGAAGTGCATGGCCATGCCCACACCGTGTTCCGCGGCGTAATCGCCGATCTTCTTGGTCTCGAGGATCCCTCCGGCCGTGGCCAGGTCGGGATGAACGAGGTCGACGGCGTGGGCGTCGATCAGCTTGATGAACGACTCCTTGCGATACATATCCTCGCCGGTGAGCGTGGGCACGTCGATGGCGTTGGTGATCTGTTTCCACAGCTCGGTGAACTGCCAGGGCACCAGGTCCTCGAGCCAGGCGAGCTGGTAGGGCGTCAGCGCCCGGCCGAGGCGGATGGCGTCATTGACTGAGAAGTGGCCGAAGTGGTCGGCGGCGAGCGGGACCTCGTATCCGATGGCCTCCCGCACCACGGCGACGTACTCAACGATGCGTTCGATCGCCCGGTTCGTGAGCTGGATGGCGGTGAAGGGATGGGCCGTCATCCGATCGCGCAACCAGTCGAAACCCAGAGGGGCGGTGATCAGACCGCGTTCGCCGGCGAGGAGGTTGATGCCGATGTCCATCTTGAGGAACGTGTAGCCGAGGTCGAGCCGCGCCTTCATGCGGCGCGCGTACTCGGCGCGGTCGCGTGAAACCGTGGTATCGGCATAGAGCCGCACTCGTTCGCGGTAGCGGCCTCCGAGCATCTGGTACACGGGGATCTCGAACGCCTTGCCGGCAAGATCCCACAGGGCCATTTCCACACCGCTCACGCCGCCGCCCTGCCGGCCGTGATACCCAAATTGCTGGACTTTCCTGAACAGGCGTTCGACATTGCAGGGGTTTTCACCCAGGAGACGGCTCTTGAGCATCAGCGCATAGCGCGGACTGCCGCCGTCTCGGACTTCCCCATAGCCGTAAAGGCCCTGATTCGTGTCGATGCGGATGATCGGCACCCGCATGGGAGCGCCGCGGATATGGGCGATCCGCAGATCGGTAATCCGCAGCTCCGACGGTTTGGAGTTCCGATTGACCGATTGTCCGGCGTAGGCAATCTGCTCCTCGAGGGGCGCGGCGATCATCGCCGCCAGGGAGAGACCACCCAGGCTCGCGGACCTGAGCAGGCCGCGCCGGGTGAGTGAGACGCCGTCGGGGGAGCGTTGCGGGGTGTCGCGCGTCGTTCGTGTGGTCATCGTCGTTGGACTCCCAAACTCGGGACGGAGCCCGGCTGTGAGGGCGGCAGGTACCGTCCACGATGGCGGATGGAAATCGCATCCCTCAGTTGTTGCGGCTTGATCGTTCGCGAATCAACGCTTCGATCGTGGCGCGAGGCACGTCCAAACGGTCTTTGTTCTGGATAAGCCACTGGGTGAAATCCTTCTCGATCTCCCTGGTCCACCGGGTGTCGATCTGGCCGGGCGTGTAGACCCCCTCGCGGAGGCGTTGATGGCCGAAGAGGTCGCGGAGCATGATCCGCTCGGCCTGCACGACCACCTCCTCGGCGAATTGCGGGGGAATGAAGATCACCCCTTCGCGCTTGGCCAGGACGACATCGCCGGGGAGCACGGTCACGCGTCCGATGCGGATCGGGGTGTTCAGCCCGATGAGCATCATGTCGCGGATGGCGGTCGGGTCCCAGCCCCGGACGAACGCGTTGAAGCCCTCGATCTCGGCAAGTCCCGCGAGGTCGCGGACCGAGCCGTCGAAAACGACGCCGTTGCCGGACTTGGCGAAGATCGCGTTGCCGAGATTGTCCCCGATCAGGGTCCCCTCGTGGATCTTCCCGAAGCCGTCGGCGACGTAGACATCACCGGGCTTCAGGGCGTCAATCGGCCAGGAGTTCATCGCCCCGATCCGGCCTTCCTGATGGCCGCGCGTGAGGATGCGCGCGGCCAGTTCGGGCCGGGTGGGCAGGTATTGGGCCGTGAGCGCGCGGCCCACCACGGGGACGTCCCGGTGAATGGTCTTCCAGTCACCCTCGAACTGGGAATG
Organism: Isosphaeraceae bacterium; assembly: GCA_021324445.1. GTDB lineage: Bacteria > Planctomycetota > Planctomycetia > Isosphaerales > Isosphaeraceae > JAJPJC01. The sequence goes on along the minus strand of JAJPJC010000074.1, from coordinate 17,482 downwards.
GTATCCGTGCGACCGCAGGACTCCCCAGGCCTCCTCGATCGAGACCTTCCGCATCCGGGCCAGGATTCCGTCAGGGACCCGGGGCCGGCCGTCGGGGAACCGTTCGCCCTTCCATTCGGCGGTGAGGAAAACCAATTGCTCGCGGGAGATGGTCTGAGACGCAGCGGCGTGGTGGAAGCCCAGGATCATGCAGGCCACCAGCCAGGTGGTCCCCGTGTTGACGCGCCACGATCCTGGCGTGGCGAACCCCGTGTTGTTCGCTCTCTCGAACATGTCTGGCGGCTCCTCGGGTCAGCAATCGTGGTGGTCCGCAGCAGGCCTGATTGTCGCCTTCCCACGAGGCTCACGCAACCTCCCGGGCCCACCGTGCCCTGCCGACCGCAGGACTTCAGTCGCTGGGCTGGATCGAGGTGTCCAGGCAGAGAGTTCGCGGTGATCACCACCGCGCCGCCTCCACACCCGAGCGGACACCCGCCCCGTGGAAGTGGCCCTGGAGCTCCGGCGCCGAGGCCCCCAGGAGCGGCCGGACGAACCGCCCCAGCACCGGGTGTGCCTCCCGGGTCGCCACCCCGACGACCAGGGCCGTGCTCGGGCTGTGCTCGGGCTCCGGCGTGAACGAGAGCCAGTCGCGCACCTCGGGGTGGGCGAACGGATCCAGCCCGGCGGGGAGACTGACCGGCGACCGCCGCGGCGCCGCCCCGACCAGCCCGTCGCCCTCGCCGGCAAGCACGACGCCCACCACGCCGCCCCCGGCCGAAAGGTGCGCCGGCGAGAACGTGAAGAGCGGCGTGTTCGCCATCGCGCAGGCTCGGGCGATCGCCGGGAACGAGGAGCTGCTCAGGTTGTCCGCGATCCGGCAGAGGACGTCGACCCCCGACTGGCAGAGGGTCAGGGCCGGGTCGCTCACCTCGGTCGGGCCGTTGATCGGGCGGCTCACCAGCTCGGGGCCTTCCCGCTTGAGCAGCTCCTCGAAGCGTTGCCGTGACAGGACCCAGTCGACTTCCCCGGGCGTGAACAGGGTGCCGACCCGGCGGGCCCGCGGCAAGACGTGGCGGATCGTCCGGGCCATCGCGGCAGAGGGGAAGGCGAGGTAGGTCCCGGTCACGTCCGGCCGGTGGTCCGAGACCGACGTGCCGGCACCCGCGGCGATCGGATCCAGCACCTCGGCAAAGACGACCGGCTTCCGGTCCACCTTCCGGAGCGCGGCCTGCAACGCCAGCGTGGAGATGCTGATGATCAGGTCGGTCTCGTCGCCGTTCAGCTTGTCGAAGAGGGCGTTGAGCGTGGCGAGATCGCCCTGGGCGTTGCGGTCGGTCGTCGTGCAATCGGTCCCCTCGCCCATCCCCGCCTCCTTGAGACCCCGCCGCAACCCGTCGATCAGCTCGTCCAGGAGGGTCGTCTCGCTGTAGGCGGCCCGGCAGACCTTCCCGGTCCGCGACGGCCCCGCCCCGCCGCGCGGCCGCTGTCGGTCGGTCAGCAGCACCACGGCCGACGCCACCGGGATCAAGGACGTGGCGAGCCACAACCGAAGGCGAATCTTGATCATCCGCCCATCCGGACGCGTGGAGGACGTCCACTCCAGACGAAAAGTCCATTTGGACTTCCGGCGTCGAATCGGATTACCTGGAAAGGGGTCGCGTTCCAACACGGGTCGAGTGGGCTATCCCTCCGCGGAGGATCGGAGTCAGCAGGAGGATGCCGCCGGATCAAGCGCCGAGGACCAGTTGGATCGAGAAAACTCCGGGCGTCTGTGGCGGCGAGGCGTGGATTCGACACACCCGCCACACCGTGGCTGGCTTGGTGCAATGGCGGGCCCTGGGCCTCACCGATGGGCGCATCCTTGAGCACCACCCCGACTGGATCGAGGCCGACTGGGAGGCATCCTGAGGGAGGGACCGGCCTGGGGTTCCCTGGCGGCCGCGACGCCTCGGCAGCTCGGCCCGCGGCGAAAGCCAGAAAACTCCGCTTGATGTGGCGGCGGGGAAACTCTATCCTGTCGCTCGCCTGATGCCGGGATGAACGGCAATGGATTGCGACCTCGTTGAGGTATCCGGGCAAATGGTCTTGCCCCTCCCGAACCTCGCCGCTGTCGACCGGTCCCAGACGGTGCCTCGCCCGCCGTCGGCCGGTCGTGCGTCGTTGACGCACCATCACCCCATCGCGCCGTCCTGCATCCAGATTCCCAAGCCCACGCTCGCGCGGATTCCCCACCCAGCCCGCCGATGGTCTGCGCCGCGACCGGCTCGCGCGCCGGTGGCTTAGTTTCGGCCTGGTGCCGCGCGCGGCATGGAGTCTCGAGCCCAAGGAGAATCGCCCGATGACCGTTCGCTGGAAACCCTTACTGATCCTCTCGGGGCTGTTCCTGGTCGTCGCACTGATCGGCGTGGTCGCCATCGCGGTGACGCTCGTGCCGCAATCGTCCCAGGGGACGCTCAAGCTGGCGCGCGCCGCCCAGGAGGCGGGCCGCTTCGAGAATGCCGAGATCTACTTCCGGCAAGCCCTCCAGGTCGAGCCGCGCAACGCCGAGATCCACGAGCAGTTCGCCGGGCTCTATCGCGACTGGGCCGGGCACGCGCCGGCTGAGAAACAGGCCGAGCTGCGCGGCAAGTGGCTGGAGCAGCTCGCCAGCGCGGTCAAGTACGACAAGGCCGGCAAGGGACCGCGCCGGGAGCTGCTCCGCGACGCGATGATCCAGGACCTGGCGCCCGAGTCGGTCTACTGGGCCAGGGAACTCTTGAACGTCGAGCCGGAGAACGCCGATGCGCATTACGTCCTGGCCGCCGAGGCCCTGGAGGAGCGCACCCCGAACGTTCCCGAGATCCGGCGGCATCTCGAAGTCCTGGATCAGGTCCAGGCACCGGTGGTGCGCCGGCTCTGGATCCGGGCGCGGCTGGCGGAAGCGACCGGCGACGCCCCGGCGCGCGACGCGGCCCTGGGGGAAGCACGGGCGATCGCGCTGGGCTCCGAGGCCGATGCCGTCGACCGCACCGCGCTGCTTCGGCTCACGGCGCTGGCGATTCGGAGCGAGCCGGAGTGGCCGCGGCTGGCTGCCGGGGTGCAACGGCTCCGCGATCAGCTCAAGGCGCTGGGTAAGCCCGAGGAGCTGGCCCCGGGTCGCCTTGGGCGGCTGCGGTTGCTCCTGGAGCAGACGCAACGAGCCCTGGCCGCGCAGTCGGCCAAGCTCCCGCCCGCGGGCAAGACGGCGATCGACGGCCTGGTCAACGCCATCGAGGTCGATCTGGATTCGGTCTTCCAGCAGGCCCTGAGCGAGGGCCACAACCCCGACCTCCAGACCTACCTGTCCTACGCCGATCACCTGAGGGTCCGCAAGCAGCCCCAACGCTGCCTGGAGGTGACCGATCGCGGGCTCCGGGCCGCGCAGGCGGCGCGGCGGCCGCCGGTCCACGTGGTCATGACCCTGCACCTGGTCGCCGCCGAGATGATCCTGTCGCGGGCCGACGACGCCCAGCGGTTCGTCACGGCGGACCCCCACATCCAGGCCCTGCTGTCCTGCCCCGATCCGCGGTTCCAGGCGCTGGGTCACCTGCTGGCCGGCTCGATCGACCTCGACCGCTCGGGCCTGGCCCGGGACCTGACCACGGCGGCTGCCACCGCGACGCCGACGGCGACTGCGGCCGGCCCGGCCGGGGCCACCACCAACCGGCCCGCTCCGCCCAAGCTGCGGGCCAGCGCGCTGAACCACCTGAAGATCGCCGCCACGGCGCTGCCCGACATCGCCGAGGCCCAGGCGCGGTACGGCGTCGCGCTGGTCCTGGCCCAGGAGCAGAATCTCGGCCGCCAGTACCTCCAGAACGCGCTGCGGCTGGGCAGTCTGGATCCTCAATACCAGGTCTGGACGGCCTGGACCATCCTCCAGGCCGGCTACCCGGAGGAGGCCGAGCCCCTGGTGCAAGCCCTGATCCACCAGGTCGAGCAAGGGAATCTGCCGCGGGAGCTGGAAGGGACCCTGCACCTGCTGCGAGGCGAGCTGTACCAGGCCCGGCGGGGCCCTGAGGACTTGAAGAAGGCCATCGCCGAGTTCGACCAGGCCCTGGCGGCCGGCCAGATCGCCACGCCCACGGTCATCATGCGGCTGGCGCAGATCGACGTGCAGCTCGGTCAGCATGACCGGGCCCTGGAGCGGCTCCGGCCGTTGCGAGCCTCGGGGCAGGGGGGTGCTGCCGCCGAGCAGCTCGCCGTGCTGACGCTCGAGGAACAGGGGAAGACGACCCAGGCCCGCGAGCTGATCCGCCAGGCGCGCGCCCGGTATCCCAGGAGCCCCGAGCTGGCGGGACTGGCGGCGGCCTTCCTGGCCAAGGATGGCCAGCCTGGCGCGGCCGATCAGCTCCTCGACGAGTTCCTTCGCGACCACCCCGAGGACTTCAACCTCGTCATGATGCGCGCCCAGATCCGGGCCGAGGCCCTCAAGGATCCGGACACGGCGCGCACGCTGCTCCAGGCCGTCGCGGACCGGGTCGACAGCTCGGCGCCGTTGGTCCAACTGGCCGGCCTGGAGATCGACAAGGACCGCCTCGACGCCGCCGCGGCCGTCGTCACCAAGATCCGCGCGCGGTGGAAGGAGGCGGCGGCTGCCGACGTGCTCGAGGCCCAGATCGCCCTGAAGCGCGGCAAGATCCCCGAAGCTCTCCAGCACTTCAATACGGCCCTGAAGAAAGATCCGGACAACAAGATCGTCCGCTTCTGGAAGGCCAAGCTCGACGCCCGCACCGGCGCGGTCGACGAGGCGACCCGGGCCCTCGAGGCCATCGTCCGCAACAAGCCGGTCAAGGAGGTCGACCCGGGCATCACGCTGCTCTCGGCCGCCCAGTCGGCCCTGGCCAACCTCTCACTCCAGACCCATGACCTGGACACGGCCATCCGCCGGTTTGAGGAGCTCAAGCGGAGCAGTCAGACCGGCCGGCTCAGCCGGTCGGACCGCTGGCAGTTGATCACCGCCTATGTCGCCAAGGGCCAGTGGCCCGCGGCCCGGAGCGCCCTCGCCGCGATCCTCAACGATCGCAAGGACCCGCCCAGCGACGAGGAGCGCGTCCGCGGCGCGAACTTCTATCGCCAGCAGGGCGAGAACGCCGCCGCGCTGGCCCAGCTCGACTATGTTCTGCAGGTCCATCCCACCAACCCCTCGGCCGTCGTCTCGCGCGCCTACATCCTGCTCCAGACCAAGCAGCCGGCCCAGGCTGCGGCGCTGCTCCGCCGGGCGATCGAGCGGACGGCCCAGGACCGCAAGGAACCGCCGCCGGCGGTCTTCTACCTGATGCTGGCGGCCGTCGAGAACGAGACCCCGCCCGCCGCCACCGCGGTGAAGCGCGCCTTGGCGGTCCTCGATGCGGGCCTGCAGCAACAGCCGCTGGCGCTGGAGCTGGTCCAGGCCAAGTATCTGGCCCTGGTCGCCGCGGGCGATTCCCGCGGGGCCCTGGCGCTGGTCGAGGCCAAGGCCCAGGAGGACCCCAAGGGTCCGTTCCGCCGGCTGCTGGTCGAGAAATGCCGGGAGCAGGGGAACTTTGCCCGGGCCGAGGCGGTGCTCACCGAGCTGCACCAGGAATTCCCCGAGGAATCGAACCTGGCGGCGGCGCTGGTCCAGGTCGTCTCCCTTCAGGCGGCCGAGGCCGGAGCCCACCACCAGCCGGACCGCCAGCGCCAGCTCGACGACAAGGCCGCGGCCCTGATCCGCGAGTATCGCTCCCGATATCCCAACGACCTGATCTTCCTCCAGACAGAGTGCGACATGGCGGCGCGGCGCGGCGACTTCACGCGGGCCCTGGCCGTCACCCACGAGATCGACAAGGTCGGAACCGGCGGCAGCCTGGGGCCGCTGTTGCGCGCCCGGATCTTCGGCATCCTGGGCCGGACCCAGGACCTGGCCCAGGCCTACACCGAGGCCCTCGACCGCGAGCGCTCGCCGCGCCAGTGGGAGCTCCGGGTGCTGCTGGGCCAGGCGCGTCTCCAACTGGGTGAAGTCGACGAGGCACTCCGCCAGGCCCGATTGGTCCTCGCCGTGGAGAAGAACCGGTCCGATGCGATCCTGCTCCAGGCTCGGGCCCTGGCCCAGTCCGGCGCCTCGGCCAACGAGCGGAGAGCCCGCTCGCAGGAAGCCGTCGCGCAGCTCGAGGAGGTCATCCGGGCCAAGCCGACCTTCGTCGAAGCCCACCACGCCCTGGCCGAGATCCACCGCACGCGCGGGGACCGCGCCGCGGCCATCGCCGCCTGGAAAGCCGACCTCCGTGCGAATCCCGACGATGCCGCCGCGGTGGGCCAGCTCATCCAGCTCCTCGCGGAGCACCGCCCCAGTGGCCAGGCCCAGGCGGCCGCCGCCGATCTGGCCGAGGTCCGGCGGCTCGCCGCCGAGACGGCTCGCCGCGACTCCAAGGGCTCGATGATCCTCGCGATCGCCGTCGGCCTGCACAAGGCCGGCCAGCTCGAGCTGGCCCTCCCCTACGCCCAGGCCGCCGCCGAGCGGCTCAAGTCGCCGGCCGCCCATCTCAACCTCGGCGACCTGCTCTTGACCATCGCCGAGAGCCAGTCCGACCGGACGACCGCGCGTGCGACCTTCCTCCGCGCCGTCGAGCAGTACGACCGCGTGCTCCAGGCTCAGCCCAGCTCGGTCGAGGCCGTCAATAACAAGGCGTGGATTCTCCACACGTATCTCGAGCAGAGTCCCAAGGCCCTCGACCTGGTCCTCGACCTGCAAAAGCGCGTCAATGCCGCCGCACTCCCCGGTGAGTTCTTCGATACCCTGGGCTCGATCCTGGAATCCCTCGGCCGGACCCGCGAGGCCGAGCAAGCGTATCTCGACGGCTTGAAGAAGGCACCCGAGAACCCGGTCCTCAACTTCCACTACGGCCGGCTCATCACCACCGACCGCCACCGCGCGGCCAGGGCGCGGACCTACCTGGACAAAGCCCTCGCCTCCCGCGACCGCCTCAGCCCGTTCATGGCCCAGGAGGCCGACCGCCTGGTCCGCGATCCGGCCTCCAGTCCGTGAGTCATCCGGTTCGCCGCCGCGACCCCTCCCCACGGGCCGCGGGACGCTCGAGTCAACGGATTGCAGATTCCAGATTCCAGATTCCAGATTCCAGATTGCAGATCCAGATTCCAGATTGCAGATTGCAGATTCCAGATCCAGATTGCAGATTGCAGATTCCAGATCCAGATTCCAGATTCCAAATAAGAATATCTAAGAAATTTGGAATCTGGAATTTGGAATCTGGAATCGAGAAATCCGTTCCCCGGGCGGTATTCCCCAAGCCAGTTTCCGGGTGAAACGCACTCTGGAATCTGGAATTGAGAATTCCGTCCCGGTGGCAGTGCCGGCCACGGCGGCTTGAGAACCAACTCGACAGCGGCGGCTTGGGTTTGTTAGATTCGCCCTGACGGGCGGAACGGAGCCGCATCCTCCGCGCGGCCCCGTGAGTGCCTCACCTTGACCGCCGCCGCAGGGTGCCAGGATCCAGACCCGCCATCAGCCCCTGGCACGGCCCCTGCCGGACACCCACGCACCCACCGCGGAGCTTCGAACCTTCCAGACAAGACAGCAGGACGACCATGAGCAACAGCCTGATCCTCATCCTGGTCCTCACGCTCGGCGCCGGCGTGGCGCTGGGTGAGGGTCCAGTTGCCACCCAAGTCGACGACAAGCATCCGGTCGTGGTCCTGGACACGACCGCCGGCGAGATCACGATCGAGCTCGACCGGGAGAAGGCCCCGATCACGGTGGACAACTTCCTGAAGTACGTCGACGACAAGTTCTACGACGGCTTGATCTTCCATCGGGTCATCCCCACCTTCATGATCCAGGGCGGCGGATTCGACAGCCAGCTCCAGGAGAAGCAAGAGGGGAAGCGTGCCCCGATCCGCAACGAGTCGGGCAACGGCCTGAGCAACACCCGGGGCACGATCGCCATGGCGCGGACCAACGATCCCAATTCCGCGACCTGCCAGTTCTTCATCAATCGGGTCGATAATCCCAATCTCGACACCTACGGCGGGGGCTACGCCGTCTTCGGCAAGGTGACCGCGGGCCTGGACGTCGTGGACAAGATCGCCCTGGGGCGCACCACGGTCCGAAGCGGGATGCGTGATGTGCCGGTCGACCCGGTCGTCATCAAGAGCGCTCGGCGGAAGGCCAAGAGTTAGTTGCCTTTGAGGCCGCAGCCGCCGGCGCGGCCGACCCTTGACCAGCCGGTTTGCGGCCTCTAAGATGGCTAGATCCACTGGGGCCCTTCCCAGGTGTCGCGGGTTCCGTGCTGCACCGCACCGCCGTTTTGGAATCGTGATCACTCCAGTCCGGTCAGACAAAGGAGTCGCGAATGGCTCACATCGTTGCCGAGCCCTGCTTCGATTGCAAATACACTGACTGCGTGGTTGTGTGCCCAGTTGATTGCTTCTACGAAGGGGCCCAGATGCTTTACATCCACCCCGACGAGTGCATCGACTGCGAGGCGTGCGTTCCGGAGTGCCCCGTCGAGGCGATCTTCCACGAGGACAACCTTCCCGACGAGTGGAAGGAGTTCACAGCCCTCAACGCCGAGCAAGCCCCTCAGTGCCCGGTGATCACCGAGAAGAAAGATGCCTTGGAGGGCGAATCCTGCGACAAGACCCGCAAACGGAAATGAGTGGCTGAGCCCCACCACGGAGCCTTTCGCGCCTGCGCCTGCACCCCGGTGCGGAGGAACCAAACCAAACCCCGGCATTGGGCCGGGGTTTTTTCGTCGCTCCGTCGAGCCCGAAGGCTCGGCTGGGCGAGCCCAGCCTTTGGGGGACTCGCGCGCCCGGCTCAGGGAGCCAGGCTGGCTGGTCTGCGCGGCGACCACATGGTCTAATCGAAGCAGGGATGTCCACTGGCCCCCGGACTTTTCTCACCGTGGACGGCTTCCCAGACAACAGGGTCGGAACTGAATGCACACGACGACGGCGGAACCGGCGCCCCCGAGCACGCCACCGGATGCGGCCGTGCCGGCGACGGCGATCGACCTCGATTGGCTTTCCGAGAAGATCCCCTATCGCCGCTACCAGGAATGCGTTCATTGCGGCCTCTGCACGGCGAGCTGCCCGACCTACCTCGAGACCTGCAATGAGAACGACAGCCCGCGCGGCCGGATCTACTTGATGCGCGCCGTCGCCGATGGCCGCCTGGAGATGGGCCCCGGCGTCCGGGAGCACCTCGAGCTCTGCCTGGATTGCCGGGCCTGCGAGTCGGCCTGTCCCTCGGGGGTGCAGTACGGCCGGATGATCGAGCCGTTCAAGATCGCGATGCAGAGCTCGGCCCCTGCGGGTGCCAGGACCAGCCTACTCCAGCGCCTGGTCCTCCATCACGTGTTCCCCTATCCCAGGAGGGTCAAGCTGGCACTGGCCCCGGCCCGGCTGCTCCAGCGGATCGGGGCCCTGGACTGGGCCGAGCGGATCGGTTTGACCCGGTTGCTGCCGCCGACGTTGCGGCGGATGCAGGCGATGCTGCCGCGGCTGTCGCGCACGGCGCAGCGGCTGCCGGCGGTCCTGCCGCCGATCGGTCCGAAGCGGGCGCGCGTCGGCCTGTTCCTCGGCTGCGTCTCGGACGCGCTCTTCCCGGAGACCAACGCGGCCACGGCCCGGGTGCTCCAGCAGAACGGCTGCGAGGTCGTGATTCCGCCCGGTCAGGCCTGCTGCGGCGCGATCCACTACCACTCGGGGGTCGAGGAGCCGGCGCTGGCCCTGGCCCGGCAAAACCTCGCCGCGTTCCCGCCCGAGGAGTTCGACGCCATCCTCGTCAACGCCGCCGGCTGCGGGGCCATGCTCAAGGACTACGTCCACATCCTGCCCGCCGCCGAGCGGGAGCTGGCGGCCCGGTTCACGGCCCGCGTCCGGGATATCTCCGAGTTCCTGATGGCCCTGGGTCCGATCCCGCCCAGGAACCCCTTGCCGATGAAGGTGACCTACCACGACGCCTGCCACCTCTGCCACGCCCAGCAGATCCGCAGCCAGCCCCGCGCGCTGCTGAAGATGATCCCCGGCCTGGAGCTCGTCCCGCTCGAGGAGAGCGAGATCTGCTGCGGCGCCGCCGGGACGTATAACCTGACCCAGCCCGAGATGTCCGAGCGGCTGGGCCGGCGCAAGATGGACCAGATCGAGGCCACGGGTGCCTCGATGGTCGTCACCGGGAACGTGGGCTGCATCCTCCAGATCGCCCGCAAGATCAAAGAGCGCGGCCGACCCATCGCGGTCGCCCACCCGATCGACCTGCTGGACCGCGCCTACGGACGAACAGGATCCTGACGCCGGCGATGCCGTCTCGCCCTCTTGCCCGATCTCGGTGGCCCCGGGCACCCCGCGACCAGGGTCGGGACATCCTCCGAGCAGAAAAAACGCTGAAAATCGTTGCCGACCTCGTCTCGGCTTCGTAGGGTTCCTGAATAAGGCGAATCCCTGTGTCGGCAGACGATTTGTCTGGCAGGGATCGGCGTGCGATCCTTCCCCAGCACGGCGGGACCTCCTCCTTCAGTGCGTGCAGGGAAACGGAAGAATGCAGGTTCGTTCTGTGGATCCAGATGAAGAGAGCGTGCGCGTGTGACGGCGCCGCCGCGACGGTCGGCTTCCCGGTCGGTGCCGCCGTCGCGGGATGAATGACTCGCATCGTGAATCGCCGGACCGGGTCGATTTCCGTGATCCGATGTGGGAGAGAGTGTTCCGATTCCGAGCGAACCAAGCGCTCGAGGCTCGGTTCACCACAACAGGAGATCGTGCGATGGCAATCACGTTCCGTTTCGAGAACTGCTCGGCTGAAGACATCGCGGAGATCACGGCCCGAGCCAACCGGATTATTGGGCTCGCTCCCGAGCTCGCCAAGATCACGAAGCTCAACCCGGAGCTCAAGAAATGGTTCGGTGGCGGCGCCGAGGAAGCGATCAAGAAGATCAAGATCATGAGCGACTATCTCACCAAGAAGTGTAGAACGATCACATTCAAGAAGACCGTCGCCGGCAACAAGTGCGATGGGGTCCCGGTCGAGATCACGGATTATGGACAGGTCATTCCCACCGTCCGGGCACCCGCTTTGGTCCGGTCCAACGATCCTCTTGACCAGGTGCAAAGTGGTCTTCGCGTGTTCCTCAGTCCGCTGTACTTCTCGACCGACGAGGAATACGAGAAAGACAATTGCATCTACCATGAGTTGACCCACAAGATCATCATGACGGTCGATTATCGTTACGGGCCTGACGATTGTGAGGAATTTGCCAAGACTCATCCCGCCTACGTCCATAAGAATGCCGACAACTATGGGTATCTCATGGCCGACCTGGCCGCCGATCTTGATCAAGGCAGCGCCATCGGCAAGCTCTTTGCATGAGCACTCGAGTTGCGATTGGGGGCCAACGCACCAACCGAGGCGGTCAGGCCCCTTTATCCGATCCAGATCCCTTTGTCCGTTCTCCAGATCGGCTTCCGGGTCCTTGATCCGATCACTCCCGCGGCTGGCTGGGACAATGCGAGATCCGAGCCCCCCTCCGGCGGCGAAGCCGGGCGGCCGGCTCCCCGGCTGAGCCGCCCAGGCCGGGAGGCGCCGGACCGGAGTTGCGGCGCATTGACTCACCGATTCTGTTCCCGAAACATTCCTGTTGCCTCACCTCGATGTGATCGGCATCCGGAGGCACAGAATGTACACCCATATCAGCAAGCATGCGAAACAGGAACGTCTCGAAGCATTTGGTAATCGATATAATAATGTATCTAAAATCGAAAAGACAAGAATATTAGATGAATTCGTGGCGCTTCCCGTCTGCCATCGCAAGCCTGCCATTCGACTCCTCGCGGGGGTTGATCCGATCCGCCACGATGCACACGCACCGTCCCGGCGGATCTCTTCCGATGCGGTCCCCGAGGCGCTCATCGTCCGCTGGGAGGCCGCGGATTGCATCCGTGGGAAACGTCTCCAAGCGATCTTGCCCACCCTTGTCTGTGAATTAGTTCCAACCGTCGTTCCAGCTTCGCACCAAGGTCCGGGAGGGGGCCAAGGTCAAGAAGCAGGATCACCAGCCCGCGACCCCTTGCGAGCGCCTGCTGGCGCATCCCGCGGTCGCGACCACCGTCCAGGAGACGCTCCGAGCAGATTTGGCTGCGCTGGATCCGTGGGCGCTGTTGCATCAGATCCGCGCAACCCAGTCCGCTCTGGCCGCGCTGGGCTCGGGCGCGCTGGGTGCTGGTCGGGAACGGGAGAGTCTGGATGGGTGTCTCGCCAGACTCCCCGCGGTGCTGGAGCGGCTCCCGCGGGACCAGCCTGGCCAGTTTCGCGATGGGCCGCTCGACACTTTCCCGCGCCGGATTCGCGGGTGGCGTCAGGTGATGGCTCAGTGTCTCGTTCATCTGGGAAACCGGCCGTCGTGGGTGCGGGGAGGGCAGGGGCACCCGGGGAAGGGGATTGTGAGGATGATCGCGCGGTTGGCCACCCTGCTGGCTGAACGTACACATGGACAGATGGTGGCATCGCGCCGCCCCCCAAGGGGGGCGATCTTTGGTAACATTTCCTGGTGAGGCCACACGGGGCCGACGCCGCGCCGAGGATGAGCGAAAGTCGGGGATCCTGCCGGCCTCAACCTGGCTCTTGACCGTCATCGGCACCGGGGCCGGCGCGGAACATGGGCACAGCAGGCCGCCCGGCGGTCTCGCCGGCCACGGGCCAACCATCCGCAACAGTCAGAGCCCTATTTGAGGTCTGCCGGTTCCAACGATTCGGAAAAAACCATGAGTTCCGAGCCCCCTCGGGATAATCCAGACAACGACTCCACGGCGGCCGGACCGAATGCGACCGCCGCGCTGAAGCAAGCCGCAGCCGAGCCGGAGGCTGGCACCGCGCCGGATCGGGACCGGGTCGATGCGATCGCGCTGGAGGCCGTCACGACCGCCGTGGTCCCGACCCAACCCCGAGCCAGCCACGACGACGATCGGACCGCGACCACCCGGTCCGAGGGAGACTTCCCGCCGGCACTCGAGCTGGGTGGAACGGACGAGTCCGACCCGATGATCGGGCGCCAGGTCGGCGCGTATCAACTCCGGGAGCGGATCGGCGGCGGGGGCCTGGGGAGCGTCTACCGCGCCACCCGGGTTGAGGATGTCACGCAGCAGGTCGCCGTCAAGGTGATCCGGCACGGGCTGGACGGCGCCGGGATCGTGCGGCGGTTCCAGGCCGAGATCCCCGTCCAGACCGCGCTGGGGAAGCACGCCAACATCGCTGGGCTCCTCGACGCCGGAACGACCGAGGACGGCCGGGCGTTCCTGGTGATGGAGTACGTCGACGGCCATCGGATCGACGAGTTGTGCGATCAACCGCGGCTGGACGTCCCCGCGCGGCTGCGGCTCTTCGGCCAGGTCTGCCAGGCGGTCCACTTCGCCCACCAGCATGCGGTGATCCACCGCGACCTGAAGCCGAGCAATATCCGGGTCACGGCCGCGGGCGTGCCCAGGGTCATCGGCTTGGGGATCGCCAAGCTGATCCACCCCGAGCCGGGCGCAGGCGACGGCCCCGACCCCGTGGCGACCCTGACGCCCGAATTTGCGAGTCCCGAGCAGGTTAAGGGGGAGCCGGTCACCACCAGCAGCGATGTCTACGCGCTGGGGGTCGTGCTCTATCAGCTCCTGACGGGCCGATGGCCCTACCACCTCAAGGAGCGGACCACGTCCGACATCTTCCAGGCCATCTGCGAGCAGGTGCCCGAGCGGCCCAGCGCGGCGGCCCGCGGCACCACGCCCAGGCGGCTGGGGCGAATCCTGGCCGGCGACCTCGACGCGATCGTGCTCCTGGCGTTGCGCAAGGAGCCGGAGCGGCGGTACGCCTCGGCCGAGCAGTTCGGCGACGAGATCCACCGCTACCTGGAGGGCCTGCCGGCGCGGGCGCACCGAGACTCGGTCGGCTCTCGGACGGCCAAGTTCGTGTGGCGGCACCCAGCGGCGGTTGCCGTCGCAGTTGTCCTGGTGCTGGCGCTGCTGGTCGGCGTTGCCGGCACGACGGCCGCGTTGGCCCGGGTCCGCCGCCAGCGCGACCGCGCCGAGGACGCGTTCCGCCAGGCGCGCGCGGCGGTCGACCAGGTCTTCACCCGGGTCAGCGGGGATCGGCTGCTCAACCAGCCGGCTCTGCACTCGCTCCGCACGGCCTTGCTCCAGGACGCGCGGCGGTTTTACGAGGACTTCCTCAGCCGCCGCGGCGGCGATCCCGCGCTGCGGGCCGAGCTGGCCCTGGCACGTTCCCGCGTCGCCCAGATCACCGGTTTCCTCGGCTCGCCGGCCGCGGCCGCCGCCCAGTTCCCGCAGGCCGTCGCGATGTGGGAGGGCCTGGTCGCCGCCCAGCCCCGCAACCTGGCCTACCGCGACGAGCTGGCGGAGACGCTCCACCAGCAAGGCGTGGTGCTCCTGCGACTCAACGGTCGGCGCGACGACGCGCTGCACAGCTTCGACCGCGCCCGGGACCTGATCGAACCGCTGATCGCCGCCGATCCAAGGTCGGTCCGGCGGCGTGAGGAGCTCGGAGAGATCCTCCAGAACATCGCCCAGATCCAGTACGAACAAGGCCAACCCCTCGCGGCCATCGCGATCCTCCGGCGCACCCTGGCGCTCAAGGCCGAACTGGCCGCGGAGGATCCCCACGCGCCGGGTCCGCGAATCTCCCTGGCGAAGGCCCACGTCCTGGCGGGTCAGGTCCTGGCCGGACAGCCCGACGACCTGGCTGCCGCGATCGCGTCGTATCAGCAAGCCGTCGAGCTCCTCGAAGCGGTCCTCCGCGACCACCCCGAGCTGGCCGATCCGTCGTTCGACCTGGCCATGCACCTGGGCGACTTGAATACGCTCCAGCAGATGGCCGGCAAGCTCGACTCGGCCCTCCAGAGTCTGGACAAGGCCCTGGAGATCCTCGAGCGGCTCAACCGGCAGTATCCCGGCGTCCGGAACTACCAGAACAGTCTGGCCAGCACGTACAACCGGATGAGCGACCTCCATCGTCGCCGCCGCGAGCCGGCCGAGGCGCTGGCTTTCGCCGAGAAGGCCCGGATGCAGCTCGAGCGGCTGGTCAGCCAGCATCCGGAGGACCTTGACTCGCGCGTCGACCTGGCCAGGTCGTGCAATCACATCGGCCGGGGGCTCCAGCAGGCGCGCGACTCGGCCGAGGCCCTGCGCGCCTTCCAGCGCGCCGTCGACCTGTACGAGAGCCTGCCCCAGCTCGACCCGCGCCACAACTACGAGCTGGCGTGCAACCTGGCGCTGTGCATCCCCTTGATCGGCGCCCCGAACGGGACCGAAGGCATCCTGGACGCCGCCGGGCTGAGCAAGGACGACCAGGCGCGCCGCCATCGCTATGGCGACCGGGCCCTGGAGGTCCTCCGCCGCGCCACCCGGGGCGATTTCCTCAACCCCGAGCTGCTCCAGTCCGAGACCGACCTCAACCCGCTCCGCGACCGGTCCGACTTCCAGGACCTCATCACGGAGGTCACCAAGCGACAGCACGACCGGAAGTGAACCGGACCTGACCAGCGGCGGCGGGAGGGTGCCTCGAGCTCTGTCCGCGGCGCTGATCTTCTCCGATGGGCCGGGGCCCCTTTATAATGACCCACACCGGCCTTGAGCCGCGGGGCCCGGCCAGGAGCCGTGACGGGCTCGCCCCTGGAGCACAACCCAGCCCCACCGCTGTGATGTTCAAATTCCTCCACGCCGCCGACATCCATCTCGACAGTCCGCAGAAGGGACTGGACCGCTACGAGGGTGCGCCGGTGGCCGAGTGCCGCGGGGCGACGCGGCGGGCGCTGGAGAACCTGGTCGACCTGGCGATCGCGGAGAAGGTGGCGTTCGTGCTGATCGTCGGCGACCTGTACGACGGCGACTGGACCGACTACAACACCGGGCTGTTCTTCGGCAAGGTGATCTCCCGGCTGCGCGAGAGTGGCATCCCGGTCATCATGATAAGAGGCAACCACGACGCGGCCAACCGGATGACCAGGGACCTCCGGCTGCTGGACAACGTCCGGGTGCTCTCGGCCGAGCAGGCCGAGACCGTGGTGCTCCAGGACTGCGCGGTGGCGGTGCACGGCCGGAGTTTTCCAACCCGCGCGGTGCTGGACAACCTGGCGCGAGCCTATCCGCCGCGCGTGGCGGGGTTGTTCAACATCGGGTTGTTGCACACCTGCGTCGACGGCCGCGAGGGGCACGAGCCGTATGCCCCGTGCTCGCTGTCGGACCTCCGCGCCCGGGAGTACGGCTACTGGGCGCTGGGGCACGTCCATGCGCGCGAGACCTTGTACGAAGACGACCCCTGGATCGTCTTCCCCGGGAACCTCCAGGGGCGTCACGTGCGCGAGCCGGGCCCCAAGGGGTGCGTGCTCGTATCTGTCGACGACGCGATGACGGTCGCCGCATTCGAGCCGCGATGGCTGGACGTGGTCCGCTGGGAGACCTGCCGGGTCGATGCCGCCGGGGCGCATGACGGCGACGAGGTCGTGCACCGGTTCCAGGAGCGGCTGACCCGGTTGTTGCCGGCGTGTGAGGGCCGGCTGCTGGCCTTGCGAGTTGAGCTCCAGGGGGCCTGCCCGGCACACGAGCCGCTGTCGGCACGGCCGGCCCACTGGACCAACGAAGTCCGCCAGGCGGCCCTCGACGCCGGGTCCGGCCGGGTGTGGATCGAGAAGGTGCACCTGAAGACAAGGCCACCCGGCGACCCGGCCGCCGGCCGGGGCGACGGCCCCCTCACCGAGCTGGCGGCCTGTCTTGACGAGTTGAGCACCGACGCGGCGCGGCTCCGTGCCCTGGGCGACCGCGCGCTCGACGACCTCAAGCGCAAGCTCCCCTCCGAGCTGCTCGACGAACTCGACGCTCCCGAGCGGCTCCGCAGCCTGCTCGACCAGGTCGGCCCGCTGCTGTTCGAACGGCTGCTGGGCCAAGCGGGAAACACCAGTCGGTAGTCAGTAGTTCTCCTGTATCCAAGGGATTGACGGAACTTATCCAGTTGTGAGACATTCACTTCCGTCACGGATCTCTCTCAGGAGGGCGAATGTCGTGGATCGACGATTCGAATCGCGTTTGGACGAGATGTTGGGCCAGGCCGAGGTGACTCCGGACTTGGTGAGTGATCTCTTGCCCCGGCTGGAGCGGTTCCTCGAGCCCTTCGTGGAAACGCTCCTGGAGGCCGAGCAAAAGCGGCACACCGCCGAGTACCTCAGCGGACTGCTGTCGAACCTTACGGCCGCCCACTCGGCCTGACGCCGGAAGCGGAAGTCGGGTCGGAAGCGGTTGAGAGAGTCCCAGAGGCGATGCAGAGCATCGCTGTCGAGTGATGGCGTCGCGGTACGATTCATGCCCTCCGATGATAGCGGGGGTTGCACCTACTGTACATCCGCCTTAACGGAGTACTATTAGTAGTACAGCGCAAGGAACTATCCAGTATCACGCAACCTTTGTTTCCTGGTCTTGGCGTGGCACGCACCGGCGATGCGGTTTCGCCGCTGGCGCCATTCCGAGA
>JAJPJC010000195.1 GCA_021324445.1 Isosphaeraceae bacterium | reverse complement strand
TGTGTTGCTCGGCAAGCCCAATCAACACCAACACCAACGACAATAGCAACAACACGCCTTCATCCCACCCCTGAAGGATGTGGGCTTTCGGCTGGATTTCTGTAAGCGAGGTTCCCCAGGTGGCAGACGGTCACCGAGCGGGCGCCGACCTCGACGTTGGCGATCGGGTCCTTGCGCATCCGGACGCATTCGAGCCAATCGTCGTGGTGGGACCTGGCCTGGGGCAGATGGACGTCCTTTCTCTCGAGTGGGCGCTTGAGGATCTCGGCCGGCAGGCTGATCAATTTGTCGCGGTCGACCTGGATCATTCCGTGCGTGCCGATGAAGGTCACACCGCCGGGCCCGCCGTGGATCAGCTCGACGTCGTCATCGTACCGGTATCGCACGCCCCACTCGGCTTTCGGGTCCTCAGGAGGTCTGATGGTCGTGGGCCCGGAATCGTCGCGGCCCAGCCCCCACTGGGCGATATCGAAATGGTGGGCGCCGAAGTCGGTCATGCCGCCGCCGGAGTATTCCTTGTATGCCCGCCAGTTGGGGAAGTGCTTGTGCACGCCGCGGGGACTGAGGATCGAGTTGTACGGCCGCCGGGGCGCCGGACCCAGCCAGAGGTCCCAGTCCAGTCCCGGCTCGACGGGCTCCCCGGGGAGGTTGCAGGGGTGGCTCGGCCCGCCGAGCCCGCAATGCACGGTCAGGATCTTGCCCAGCCGGCCGCTGCGGACGTACTCGCAGGCCGTGCGGAACTTGCCGCTGAACTCGGTGCGCTGCTGGCTGCCGGTCTGGAGCACCCGGGCGTACTTGCGGACCGCGTCGATGACGACCTTCGCCTCGTGGATGGTCAGCGTCAGGGGTTTCTCGCAGTAGATGTCCTTGCCGGCCTTGCACGCCTCGATGATCTGGATCGCATGCCAGTGGTCGGGCGTGGCGATGACCACCGCGTCGATGTCGTGCCGCTTCAAGAGGTCGCGGAAGTCGTTGTAGGCCCGGCAATGCGCGGCGTCCCGCCCTTTCGTCGCTTGCTTGTTGTAATGGTCATCCACGGTCTTCCGGGCACTGTCGCGCCGCGTGGTGTCGCAATCGCAGACGGCCAGCACCTGGACCTCGGGCCGCTTCAGGAGCGCGCCCAGGTGGTAGCGGTTCATCGTCCCCATGCCGATGAAACCCAGCGTGATCCGTTCGCTGGCGGCGGCCGGCGCCTCGCGGCCCAGCGCGCGCGCCGAGACGATGGCCGGCACGGCCCAGGACGTGACGCCGGCAGCCCGTGCAAACCCGCGGCGCGACAGCCTCGCATCGTCATTCATGGGATTGTCCTCAATGATCGGATGGTTCCTCGATCACGCTTGACCCGTGTCGTCCGGATCCGCCCTGGTCCGAGTCTACCGCGCCCCCGGGCCTGGAGAAACCCGCTGGCGGACCCGGCACCTCCTGGGAATCGCTCGTCGCGCGGCGCATAATAGGCGGCGGGAAAACTGCACACGTAGGTCAGGCTTTTAGCCTGACAGGACGTCATGGGAGGGGCCGGAGCCATGTCGAAGTCGGACTGGAGTCGTCGACAATTCCTGGGTCGTTCCCTGGCCGCGGCCGGGGTGGGGGCGAGCTTTGCCATCGGCGGGACCAAGTCCTCGGGGCGGGTCATCGGGGCCAACGACACGGTGCGCGTCGCCGTGGCCGGACTCAACAATCGGGGCGGTTCCCACGTCGGGGCCTTCGGCCGCATGTCGGGCGTCGAGATCGCCTACCTCGTCGATCCCGACACGCGGACCTACGCCAAGCGGCTCAAGCAGCTTGCCAATCTCCAGGAGAGAGCCGGCAAGACGAGCGGCCAGGCGCCGAAGACCGTGCAGGACATCCGCCGGGTGCTGGAGGACAGGACGGTCGATGCCATCTCGATCGCCACGCCCAATCACTGGCACGCCCTGATGACGATCTGGGCCTGCCAGGCCGAAAAGGACGTCTATGTGGAGAAGCCGTGCAGCCACAACGTCCATGAAGGGCGGATCGCCGTCGCGGCCGCGCGGCGGTACCACCGGATCGTCCAGCACGGCACCCAGGGCCGGTCGAGCCCTCAGTGGGCGATGACCGTGGCCGCGATCCAGTCGGGCAAGCTGGGCAAGCTGCTGGTCTCGCGCGGGTTGTGCTACAAGCCGCGCGGCAGCATCGGCTTCCAGCCCAATACCGATCCGCCCCAGGAAGTCGACTTCGACATCTGGCTCGGGCCGGCTCCCAAGCAGCCCTTCAACACCAACCTGGTCCACTACAACTGGCACTGGTTCTGGGATTTTGGCAACGGCGACATCGGCAACCAGGGGGTCCACCAGATGGACATCGCCCGCTGGCTGATCCCGGCTTCGAAGGGCACCAGCGCGACCTACCCCCGGACCGTGATCAGCCTGGGCGGCCGCTTTGGCTATCGCGACCAGGGCCAGACGGCCAATACCCAGATCACGGTGATGGACTACGGCGAGACCCAGCTCATCTTCGAGGTCCGCGGCTTGGAGACGGCCGGCTACCAGGGCGTGAAGGTCGGCAACATCGCCCACTGCGAAGAAGGGATGATCGTCGAGCGGAAGTTCTTCCCCAAGGGGAAGAGCACGCCGGTCCCCCTGGTGGATCTGGTCCAGAACGAGTTTCATCGCGGCCCGGGGTCCGACCACTTCGGCAACTTCCTCGCCGCGGTGCGCAGCCGCAAGATCGAGGACCTCAACGCCGACATCCTCGAAGGGCACCACTCGGCGGCGCTGTGCCATCTGGCGAATGTCTCGTACCGGCTGGGTGAGGACGTGCCCTTCAGCAAGTCGAGCCAGTCCTTCGGCGATGACAAGGAAGCGAGCGAGACCCTGGCCCGCATGGAGGAGCATCTGAAGGAGAACAAGGTCCCGCTCGACGGCCAGAACTACCGCCTGGGTCGCAAGCTCAGCTTCGACGCGTCGACCGAATCGTTCGTCGGCGACGCCGAGGCGAACCAACTCCTGACGCGGACCTACCGCCCGCCATTCGTCGTGCCCGATCGACTGGCGTAACGCTGGGCTCCCTCCGACTGATACGCGAGCGCACCCCCGGCCCGGCCCGACCCGACCCGACCCGACCCGGCTCGGGGGTGGTTCGGTTCGGAGCGGGCACGCGGGCCGGGACCTGATCAGAGCCGTGGTAGCGTGTGAGAATCGGCACAGGAGGAATCCATCCCGAGGGGGCGCGGCTATGGACCGCCCTGAAGCCTCGATCCGGCTCGAGGACGCCCTATGAACCCAGCCCGGCCGTGCCGCGGATCAGCCGGCACCGGGGGCCAAGTCCCCTCAGGGCCGGCACGTCCCGGGCGCGGCCGTTTCACGCCGCCGGCCGGAACTGGCGGTCGATGACGATCCATCGACCGGGCAGCTCAGCGCCGCGGATGATCAGCCGCCAGACCGCCACGCCGCCGGCATCCCGATCCACGCAGTACGCTGACCCGACAATCGGAGGGCCGTCCCGGACTTCCCGGACGCCGATGATCCTGGGCGTCTCCCCGAACATCACCAGTCCCGATGCCGGTCCAAAATCGGCGAAATACCACAAATCTCCCCTCCCCGGCTGCGGCGCCGCTACGCACTGGATCGCCCAGAGAAGTGTAGCTCCGCTCGGTCACGGAGGTTGACCCGACCTCCGGCGGTCGCTCTCGCCGGGGCGAAAGGCCGCGGAGTATCGGACCGCCCGCGTCCTGGTCAAGGCCGAAACCGATCGCCGTGCTTTTGCTTCGGAAGTCGTGGTCTCGAGCCGAATGGGAGGACAGTGGGATGCGCAGCATGACCAAGTCGCGGCCCTTGCTGGAGGCCGAGAAGGCGGAGGCCGCCAAGGTGTTCGAGGACAGCCTGCCGGCCTGGGCGAAGATCGACATCTCGGATGCCCTGGGTCCACCTGGAGGCCCGTCGTTCCCGTCCCCCAGGAGAGGTTGGTGGATCATCCGGTCGCCGTTGCGAGCGGTACGGAATGGGGCGATGTCGGAGTCGAGCCCGGGGGTGTGTCGGTCCGCATCACGGTGGCCGTCATCCCCAAGCCGGGCGGCGATGCCTATCACCACGGCGATCCGGTCCCGTGCAAGGGCACCTTATCCTGGCAGGGCGTGGAACCGCCGCAGGAGGTCCTGGTCTTCCTTTACCCGGGCCTCTTCCCCGGGCCAAACCTCCCATCCTGCTGGGAAGCCAGCGTCCCGGTCGAAGTGATCAGCAAGGACCAGGACTCGCGATACGGCATCGCCGAATGGGAGGTCAGCCCGCGAGCGAACCGGGCATCCGGGATCGATGATTACCACATCGAGGCTCGCCCCGTCGCGCAAGGATTCCGGAGCTACCATCACAAGGGGACTCCCATCCGCGCCGTGGCGAGACTCACGATCACCCGGTGATTGTCCCGCCGCCCGGACCCGCCTCCTTGAGGGCATCGGGTGAACCAGTTGTGGGCGATCAGCCAGTCCGCCCTGCGCAGGTCCCCGCGCCGGACGTAGCCGGCCGGTCGAGGGCCAATCGGCTCCCCCGCCTCCACTCGCGCCTCGGGTCCTCCCCCGGCGAATTCCGTCGCATCCGAAAAGATTTATGCAACCGACTTCGAACTCTCGTAGATCCTACTCTGTGTAATGCTGCGCGCGGCGTTCGACAGCAGGACCGGCTGCATGCTTGCGGCTGGCCGCCAGAAGGAAGCGGGACCGTGAAAACCACGCGAACGAACCTGGATGGGGTGCCGAGGGGCAGGTGGCGGGAACGGGAGCGAGACCGTGAAAACCGCGCGAACGAACCCAGCCTCGGAGCGAGGCGGGAAGACCCGCGCCCCAAAACCGCGCGAACGAACCTGGGTTCCGGGCGTGTCCAGGACACGCGCACCCCAAAACGGCGCGAACGAACCCACCGATGGGCGCTCTGGGTAAGATTGGCGAGCGACTCGCCGCGGGAGTGCACGTCCAGCCCAGCACGCGAGAAAAACGGCGCGAACGAACCCAATGTGAGTCTGGTGAGACTTGTCAAAATATGACTTCCTTAGCGATTACGAAGATTCAAGCGATCCTCCCGATCGAGTGCAACGCGCGATCGCGGTTCACGCCAGCCCGCGCGGCCATGGCCATCGCGGCGCCGGCGCGCGCTCAGCCACCGCGCCGCGCCGCGCCGCGACTCGAGCTTTCTCGTCGGCGTGGAAGACGAGATCGACCTCTGGACGGTGATCTCAACGACAGAACGCATCGCGGAGCCCGCCGATCGTCCTCAACTTGTGGGCACCCGGAAGACCTTCAGCTCGCCACCGTCCTGGGGATAGCGCAGCGCCTCGCCGCGGTGCTGGGCGAACCGGACGAGTCCTTGCATGAACGCGACCCCGTCGCAGAGCCGGTCGTCCTCGTAGACCTGCATCGGCGGCTCGATCAGCGGCCGGGGCAGGAAGACGATCGTCTTGGTCCGTGCGCGGGTGATGGAGACGTTCAAGCGGTTCAGGCTATAGATGAACTCTTTTTCATTCATGGCGTACTCGACGTCCGAGACGCCGTAGCTGACGATGACGACCTCGCACTCCTGGCCTTGCATGCGGTCCACGGTGTCCACGAAGGGGGGCTCGTGCCAGGTCCGCGCGGCGGTGAGTGCCCGCTCGATGGCCTTGATCTGGACGTTGTGCGGGCTCACGACGAAGAGGCCATCCCTCCAGAACGCGGCGTCCCCCTCGGGCGTATCGGGGTATCGGCGGCGCGGCCCGACCTGGAGCCGATGGCGCAGGCGGACGGCCGCCCGCGCCACCAGGGCCGCCTCGACCCGGTTCTCGGCCGTTGCCCGGACGCCGTCGAGGACGCCGATGACCAGCGGGTACTTGGGGTCCAGCAGCGCGTCGGCCAGCTCGTCCGCGGCCGAAGGCCGGGCCAGGGCCAGCCGCCGCGCGGCGATCTCCTCGGTGGCACAGTGGAAGTCGCGGGTGTAGATCTGCTCGGCCGGATACAGGCAGAGCGTGCGGCTCATCCGCCAGTTCTCCAGCAGCGTGGCCGTGTACCGGCTCGCCGGGTCCTGCGCCTTGAGGCATTCGAAGATCGAGCGATGCAGCAGCGGCTGGCCTTCCTCCGGATCGGGGTAGCCGGTGTGGACGATCGGCGGGAGCTGCTTGTCATCGCCCGCGATCAGCAGGCGCATCCCGGGTCGGAGCCGCCCCAGCACGATCGACGCCTCGGGGACCCGCAACTGCGAACCCTCGTCCACGACGATCAGGTCGGCCTGACGGGCACTCTCCCCCTTGTAGATCGCCCAGGCGGTCCCTCCCAGCAGGCTCACCGGCTCGTCGTCCGGCGCGGTCCAACCTTTCGCGACCACGCTCGCGACGCCCTCCATACCGGCGAGCGTGGTGTTGTCCAGCTTGCGGACCGGGAAGTCGCCGCTGACGATCTTGTAGCGGCGCTGGAGCTCCACCGCCTTGCGCAGGGCGTTGTCGACGGCGGCGTGGGTGAAGGCGGTCAGGAGCACCCGGAAGTCCTCGCCGGCCGCGTGATGGGCTTCGGCCAGGCAGAGGATCGTCAGCGCCAGGAAGTGCGTCTTCCCCGTGCCGGGCGGGCCCCAGACCAGGCGGAGGCCCTGGTCGAGGACGCCCTCGAAGGCCGAGAGCTGGCTGGGAGTCATGCCATGCTCCCGGGCGAGCTCCCGGGCGCGGTCCCGGATCGTCGGGGCCACCCAGAGCCGGCGTGCGAAGTCGTGTGGCCGCTCGATCAGCCTGACGAAAGGGGCATCGGCCTGCCGGTCCAGCTCGGTCAAGTGGGAGAGGACCCGGTCGACGTTGTAGTCGGTGAACCGCTTCTCCAGCAAGTAGCGCGCTCCGGGCCGGCACTCCGGCCACGACTTGCCCCGCGACAGACCCAGCCGCAGGACCCGATCCGGAGCGGTCTTCGATCCCTCAACCTGATCGATCGAGGCAAACGCGATCGGCGAGTTGCCCGGCGGATAGGGCCGGCCCTTCCACACGTAATCGTCGAAGGTGAGCCGAGCCAGGGATCCCGCCTCCGACTCCTCGGTGAGGATCCAATCCGAGAACCGCCCGGCCTCGATCTTGAGGTCCGCCTGGGCGGGGTCGACCTGGAAGCGGTCCTCGCCCAGATGGGTCAGCCGGATCGTTTCCCCGTCGCGGAGCCGTTCCACCAGCGGAGCCATGCGGCGCCCGCGGATGTCCAGGTACTGGAGGACCGACTCATGCCGGGTGATGAAGGCCAGCCGCGAGAGGCTCGGGTGGCGGTGCTCGAAGGCGGAGGGGAGCCGGAACTTCGCCGGCCAGGCAACGAGGGCCTTGCCCGACTCGTCCAGCCGCTCGCGGATGCCGTTGACCAGGCTGTTGGCGCCGAGCAAACGGTTGCGGATCTCCCGCTCGATCCGCTCGACGTATTCTTCCTTGCCCTGATGCCAGACGGCGAAGATCGCGTCCGACCGCATCTGGTTCGAGAGCCCGAACGCGAAGTAATCGTTCTCCTGGTAGTCGAAGCCGCCGAAGCGCCGCGGCTGGAGCAGCCGCACCGCGTCGGCGAAGCGGTAAGTGATGTCGACCGGCAAGGCCAGGCGATCGCGGAGCACCTGGACCAGGACCACGACCGGGAAGACCACCTCGTCGGCCGGATGGTTCTGGGACTGGATCAATTCGGGGCGCTGGAAGTGGAAGAAGACCTGAAGTGCTTGCTCGGCGACCTCCGGGTCGGTCAGGCGGCGGAGCAGGATGCCGGTGAGCAGCTCGCGCTCGTAGGTGTCGTAGGTGTAGGTCTGCAACGTCTTCTGGACCTTCCACTCGGCGTGCTGCACATTGTAGTCGTGGACCGGCTTGAGCAGGCCATACAGCGCCCGGACGAACTCGCGCTCCAGCTCGGCCGAACACTCCGGCTTGGGGTCGGCGGCCACGCGGACCAGGGTCCGGGTCTTCTCGCCCAGGACATCCAGGAGCCCCTGCGCATAGATCCCATAGGCATACACCTGCCCCGAGACCGGTTCGGTCTGGACCGTGATCACCAGGCGGATGTTCTCACCCTTGGGCATGGCCAGGGAGGCGCCGGCGTGAGCCTGGACCTCGCCGGTGCGCAGGGCCGTGGCCTGGAGCCGCAGGCGATCGGAACGCCCGCAGAGCGAGGCGCACTCGTCCAGGACCGGGAGCCGCGCCGGATCGTCGAGCAGCCGCTCGAAGTCGGCCAGGCTGTGCACGGGCGGTTGCAACGCGCCCAGGTACTGCTTGGCGTAGGTCGACAGGTAAGGCAGGCGCGAGACGTCGTCCGTCCGGGTCATCTCGGCCCGGCAGTGGTCGAAGTACGGGCAGGCCTCGCAGCGGAAGTACATGTGCCAGGGTGCCTGGTCGGCCGGCCGCTCCAGGAGCGGCTGGAGCTCGTGCTCCAGGAAGTTCTCCAGCGGCGGCCGCATCGACCGCGTGTCGAACAACTGCGGCTCATCGGTCTGGGCCAGCCAGATCCCGCCCGTGTCGGCGACGCGCAGCCGGTCGAGACCCTGGTCTCCCAGCACCTGATCGAGGATCAGGCTGTAGAGTGTGGCCTGGATGCGGTGCGACAGCTTCAGGCCGTGGCTGGCCTTGATGTCGATGATCCGCAGGACCGGTCCGTGCTCCGACTCGGCGCAGGCGATCAGGTCCGGCCGGCAGTCCGTGACCAGGACGACGGCCGGGTCGAGGTGGTACCGGGCGTAGAAGCCCGGGGGGGTGACGAGCGTGGGCTGGTAGATCGACTGTCCCGGCTTCAAGCCGGCCAGCAGGCGCCGCGTGTCCTCGACGCTCCAGACGCGGTCCCGCATCCGCGTGCCCGGCTGGGCTTCGGCGAGGAAGACCTGCCCGTTCAGCCGGGATTCCATGACCTCCTCCTCCCAGGTGTAACCCCCCTCGAGGATCGCCCTGGTGACCGGGCTGTGGTCGAAGGGCGGCTCCGGAACGCCTTCTTCCGCCAGGCGCTCCCTGGGCGTGCTGGAATAGCGGAGATAGCGCTGGCACTCGTGGAAGTAATAGCGCGCGATCCGGGAGGGGCTGATCAGCTTGGGCGGCGCCGCGCCGGCGCTTGCGGCCCGCTTGCCGGCAGCGTCCCGGCGCCCCGGGGATGGGGATGAGCCGTTCTTCCCAGCCCGGCTGGTTTGGGGGGGAGAACGACGAGAGGGAGTGCGCGAAGGCATGGTGATGGCTCGTCTCGAAGAATTGCGTTCGAAGCGGGTATGGTGAAGCGAACGAGACTGTCCGGATGATTCGTAATCGACGCGTGTGGATATTGTAAAAGTGATAGAAGAGTTACTTCCCACCGACGACGGTGAACTCGGCGGCGGAGCGGCTCGGCTTATCGACCTCGACCTGGATCGTACGGGACGGCCGCGCCGCCGCGTCGATGCGGAGCGTCAGCAGGTGCCGGCCGGTCGACACGGTCGTGGTGAGCGCGCGCGCGCCGGCCGGCGCGGGCTGGTCGTCGATCCAGAAGCGGATCCCCTCCGGCGAATCGGGCCGGATCCGGATCGGACCGCCAGCCGAGACATCGAGCTCGCCCTGGAGGTACAAGACCCGGCCTCCCGGAGGGGCGCTCAGCTCGTCCAGGGGCAGGGCGCCGGCGACCCGGGCATAGGCGGTCGTCCAGCGCTCGGGCGCGGCGTGCAGGACCTGGTCGCGGAAGGTCGCCGGATCGGGGAGGCTCGCGGCCAGGGTCGGGGGCACGGACTTGAGCACCCGCCACCGCTGGATGGCCGGCGTCGTCCGGATCGCGTACGGGCCGGGCTTGCCCAGCTCGGAGAGGAATCGGACCAGGTCGACGAACTCGGAATGCGTCATCAGGTTGACCAGGCCCTTGGGCATGAGTGAACCGCCCGGCTTCTGGTCCTCGATCGCCGCGACCGGGACGATCCGCAGGGCGCCGGTGGACTCCTTGAGCACGATCCGCTGGCTGTCCTTGTCGGTGACGATCCCCTGGTACACCTGCCCGTCGCTGGTGAGGACGACGAGCGTGTGATATTGCTCCTTGATCGACTGATCGGGGAGGAGGATCGAGTTGATGATGTAGTCGGGGGGCGAGCTCTGCCCGACGGCACTGAGGTCCGGCCCCACGTCGCCACCGGCCTTGCTCAGGGCGTGGCAGCTCAAGCAATTGAGGTCGCTCCGGCGAAAGACCGACTCGCCGCGCGCCGGGTCGCCCTGGGCGGCGACCTCGGCAACCAGGGCCTTGAGCTCGGCCGGAGTCATCGGCTTGACGTCGGTCGCGATCCCCGCCGCGCGGCCCAGAACATCGACCAGGGCCGGGTCGCTCAGGCTAAGTGAATACACGGCCCGGAGCGCCAGCTTGGCGGCGTCGGCGGCAATCGCCTGCCGGCCGAGCGCAGCGGCCAGCACCGCGCCGGCCCCCTGGCGGTTGAGGAAGGCGGCCATCATCGGCTTGAGATCCCATCCCTGGGTCGCCGCCTGGGGGATGAGCTCCGCGGCGCGGGTCGCGGCGGCGTCGGGATCGAGCCGAACCATCGCGGCGACGGCCAGCAGCCGAAGGTTCGCGGGCGAGTCCGGGCCGGCCAGCTTCTCGATCTGAGATCGGCCCGCCCGGCCCCCGATCGCAGCCAGGGCGTCGATCGCCGCGGCGCGCAGGCTCTCGCCGGATCTCGCCGAGCGGGCCAGGGCCGCCAGGTCGTCCCCGGCGGCCTCGAGCTTCCACAACCCCGCCAGCCGAACGGCGGCTTCCTCCGGCCCCGCTCCTGCTGGAGATGCGGCCGACCCCAGGAGCGCGATCAGCTTGGCACGGTCCCGGGCTGGCTTCAGATCTCGGGTGAGCGCGGCCTCGGCCAGCGCATCGAAGGCTTTGAGCCGGTTCGCCGGTGAGAAACTCCCCTCCATCGCCCGCTGATAGAGGTAATCCAGGTCGCCGACCGTTCCGCGCTTGCCGATCATCTCGATGATCGTGCCCAGCCGTCCCTCGGGCACGCGCCCGCTCTTGAGCAGCTTGACCAGTGGGCTGTCGGAAGCGGGCGGATCGCCGGCTGGCGCCGCGGCGGGGATTAACGCCAGGACCATGATGAGGATCCGAGCCTGCTGGGATTTCGACAATCGAATCATGTCTTGCTTCTGATTGCTCCGGCAAAGGGTAAAACAGCTCAGGCTGGACAGTCTGACCGAACGCGGCCTTCCCAACCCAGGAGGAATGGCAAATTCCAGATTCCAGATTCCCGATCCCGGATTCCTCCCCATTTGGAATCTGGAATCTGCCATTTGGAATTCCCAAGGCGCGCGCACGGCGCGAAGATCCTCCTCAGGCAGACTCTACTTTCGGGCCTGGTTCTTGACCCGCTGGTCAAGGGTCTTTGTCGTCTCGTTGAGGGTGTATTCGAGGTAGTCATCCTGGGGATGGACCAGCGATTCGAGGGCAATTTCCTGGGCCTTGGGGACGTCCTTGCCGTCGAAGAAGCTCAGCGCGCGGATCGCTTCGAGCCGCACGCGGGGATGTTCGTCGTTGACCTGCTTACGCAACAGCTCGAGGGGGTCGTCGACCCGGTCGCGCCAGTAGCAGAGGACGCGGGTTGCCGCGGCGCGGGCGCGGGGCTCGGGGCAACTCAGCAACTTCTTCAGGAGCGGGAGGTCGATTTCGTCCTTGCTCTGGTGCAGCCAGAGGGCTTCGAGCATGTGCCGCCAGTAGTCGGCGTCGTCCGGGTTGAGACCGGCGACCCATTTCTCCAGCGCCGAGAGGACCTCCTGGTCGGGCCGATCGCGGAGCTCGCGGCGGGCGCGGTACCGCGTCCGATCCTCGTACGACTTGAGCAAATCGAGCAGCGCGGAGACCGGCGCGCCGGCAATCCGGGGCCTCTCGATCAGCGGCCGGTTGGGATACGTGATCCGCCAGATCCGCCCGTGGGTGTGGTCGCGGTTCGGATCGCGGAGCGAATGCTGCATGTGCCCGATCAACGGGTTGAACCAGTCGACGACGTACAGCGCCCCGTCGGGACCGAACTGGAGCGCGACCGGGCGGAAGTTCGGATCCGACGACTTCACGAGGGGCTCGACCGGCGTGCCGGCGAAGCCCGAACCCTCCTCTCGGACGCGATAGCGCAAGATCCCCTGGAAGCCAATGTTGTTGTTCAGCAGGTAATCGCCCTGGGTATCGCGAGGGAAGTGGCGGCTGGAGACCAGCTCGCAGCCGCAGGTCGGCCGCCATTGCATCGGGAAGAATTGCTTCATCCCGCCGTGCTTGTGGGGATACACGACCTGACCGGAGAAGGCCGTGCCGTAGTAGTTCGCTCCGCCCGAGGCGTCGGCGACGAAGTTCTGGCCCCAGGCGTCGAAGTAGTGGCCCCACGGGTTGGCGAACCCATAGGAGACGAACACGTCGAACTTGAGCGTCCGGGGCTCCCAGCGGTAGATGCCCGACTCGTTGCACCGCCGCGGACCATAGGGGGTCTCGATCTGCGAGTAGTGGAAGACCCCTTCCTGCCAGTAGAGGGCCCCGCCGGGATCCCAGGTGAAGGCGTGCATCGCGTGGTGGGAGTCGGCGGTGTCGAAGCCGTGCATGATCAGGTCGCGCGTATCGGCGCGATCGTCGCCGTCGTGGTCCTTGAGGAACATCAGGTTGGGCATCTGGGAGACATACGCGCCGCCGTCACCCAGCTCGATGCCGGTGGGCACGTGCAACCCATCGGCGAAGACGATGCAGCGGTCGGCCTTTCCGTCGGCGTCGGCGTCCTCGAGGATCAACACCTTGTCGTTGGGCTTCTTCCCGGGCAGGTACATCGGGTACGAGGGCATCACGGTGACCCAGAGCCGTCCCCTGGCGTCGAAGGTCATCGCGACCGGATCCTCCAGCTCGGGGAACTCGACCTCCGAGGCGAACAGGTTGATGGCATAGCCTTCCGGGAGGGTGAAGCTCTTCTGCTCCTGCTCCGGAGTCGTGATCCGGATCTTCCCCTTGAAGTTGGTCTGGACCTGGACAAACTCGCCCGTGTTGCTGTCGTCGATGGTCGCCGGGACGGTCTTGCCCTGGGCAAGGTCCCAGATCCGCCGCTCGCGGTTCTGGATCATCTTGCGGAGCTTGGCGAACTCGGCCGGGAAGTTGACCACGCCGAAGGGTGCTTTGCGGCCGCCGTAGATGTAGCAGCCGTTGACCGCGCGGTAGTCGTAGAAGAACTGCAAATTCTTCTCCTGCACCGCCTGGTAGAGCGCCTTCATGTCGGCCTGGATGGTCGCCGGCCGCGGGCCGAAGAGCGCCTCGTCGAGCACTGGGGCCAGCCGCCGATAGCCCTCGTCGTTGAGATGAATCCCGTTGATGGTCAAGGGGTCCTTGGCAGACGCGTACAGCCGTTTGCTGGGCGTGAAGAGGTCGATGAAGAACACCCCGTGTTTGGCGGCCAGCTCGGCCATGGCCTGCGTGTAGAGCTGGATGTTCTCGTTGTTCTTCCTGCCGTCGGTGATGTGTGGATCCTTGAGGTCCTCGTGGGCGATCGGCGAGAGCAGCACCAGGCGGGGAGGATTCTTGCCGTTGTACCTGGTGGTCGTCGACGTGCGGATGAACCGGTCGAGGTCGTTCTGGAACTGGCTCAAACCGGCGGGACCGGCGAAGGATTCGTTGAAGCCGAAGGCGGCAATCAAGACGTCGGGCTTCTCGTCCTCGAGGCGATGCCCGTGGTCCCGGAAGCCCGCCTGGCGCGGCCGCAAGGCCAGCTCGTCGGCCGACCAGCCGAGGTTATGGACGACCAGCTCCCGGTCGGGGAACCGGCTGTGGAGGAGCGTCTCAAAGTGGCCGAAGTATTGCATCCGTTCGGCCAGGGTGTTGCCGATGATGATGATCCGGTCGCCCTTGTGGAGCGCCAGACGGGGTGCCTCGGCCGCGGCCAGACCCGCGGCGGCGCTGAAGAGGACCAGAAGCGACCCGGCCGGCGCCAGCCAAGTCCTGCATTGCCGACTGACTCGATTCGTCGTCACGGTTCGTGCCTCGTGAACCAAGGGGAGTTCTGTCGGTGTTGCTTGCACTCGGTCCCGCGCCGGCCGGCTCGCCCGGACGGAACCTTGCGTTCGGGCAGGACCTGGACAGCGGGGGTGAGATCGGGCAGGCGGGACCCATGCCGGGCCGGTTTCCGGTGGGGATGACCGTGCCAACGCACCGTATTCTGGTGTAACCTAGCGGCCGGAGACTGTCAAACGGGAGGTCAGCCCGGTTGTTGCGACGCTGGGCCGTCCACCCGGCGGGGCGGCGGCAACGCCGCTTCCTCACCCGAGCCCTCGGAGAGCCATTCCCCCGGGCGAGCTGACCGGGACCCATTCCGCTTCCGCCAGGCCGTCGCCGAACGCCATCACGAGGCGTCCGACAGTCTTGACCGCCCCGCCCCGGCCGGTCGAAACTGGAGTGGTGGTCCGGGGTTGTCGGGTTTGCATCGAAACGCGCTTTGCCCGCTGGAGGGGGTCGCTATGCAGCCACTGTGGGGCGTGATGACCGCGTCGTTGGGTCTGCTCTTGGGGATGGTGCCGGTCGCCGATGGGCAGGAGATCAAGTTCGCCGACTGCCCCGCCGCCGTCCAGAAAACGTTTCAGGCCGAGGCGCAGGGGGCCAGGATCGCAACCGTCACCAAGGAGACGGATGAGGACGAAGGGACGATCTACTGGGCCGAGGCCACCGTCGGATCCAGGACGTACGCGATCGGCGTCCGGGAAGACGGCACGCTTCACGAGATGAGCTTGGCGGTCGGCGACGAGGAACGCCCGTTGGACCGATGCCCCTCGGCCGTCCAGGCGACGTTCCGCAGCGAGGCGTTCGGCGAGACGGTCGGCACCGTCGGCAAGGACGAGAAGTACGGCGTCACCATCTACGAGACCACCGTCGTCCACAAAGGCAAATCGTACGTGATCGTGGTCGCCGAGGACGGGACCCTGGTGGAGAAGACCCTCGTCATCGACGACGAGGAAGTCGAGCTGGCCAAGTGCCCTCTCGGCGTGCAGACCACTTTGCGCGCGCAGGCCAACGGCGGCACCATCGGCGAGATCACCCGCTCCACCGGGATCGGCCGGCCCACCTTCGAGGCCGAGGTTCAGATCAAAGACAAGGTCTACTTGATCGAAGTCGCCGAGAACGGACTCTTGATCTCCAAGTCGCTCCAGGCCGTCGAAGATTAAGCTTCGTCCCCGGTCCTGGGCGACACAACCCTTCGAGCCTCGTCGATCGACATCACCTTCGGAGA
This sequence comes from Isosphaeraceae bacterium, assembly GCA_021324445.1. GTDB lineage: Bacteria > Planctomycetota > Planctomycetia > Isosphaerales > Isosphaeraceae > JAJPJC01. The sequence goes on along the minus strand of JAJPJC010000195.1, from coordinate 8,383 downwards.
GCGGATCTTGCCGGCCGTCTCGTGTCGGTGCCGAGCCACTGCGGGAGAACGCAGGACCAAGGACCACGGACCGATCAACGAATCGACAAGGCGACCTGGAGCTCGCCCATCGCGTGCTGGACGTATCCGCTCGCCCGGGCGTGACTCATGTTGGCGTACCCGTGGCTGTTGAGCTGCATGTTGACCCCTTGCAAGGTCCGCAGGGCCCGACTCATCCGGGCGTCGGACAGGGACTGGGGCATGCTCGGGCCCCGCCGCGCACCCGCGCCGAAGCCGCCCCGCCGCATCCCCATGGTCAGGCCGTTGTTCCCGCCCCGCGCCAGGCCCACGTTGCGGTAGCCCATCGGCCGGTGCGAGATCTGACGGATGGCCATGGCAATGGCCTGCATCGACCGGACGCGGTGGCCCTGGTAGTCTCGATCGATCCGCGCGAGGCTCGCATGCACCGACCGCAGCCGCGCAACGATCGCCCGGCTGGAGCCCTGGGACCGGCCGTAGACATAACCCCTTCTGTAATAGCGGTTCCGGAAACCGAAACCGTAGCCGTAGGCCCTGTAGTGTCGGGCGCGGGGTCCGTGGCCATAGCTGTAGATGTACGGGGAGATACTCTTGGCCCGGGTCGCTGTCGTCTTCCCCAGCGCGGACGCGGCCCCCTTGGTGGTCCCCAGTGGGGCCGACCGCGACACCGTCGCGGCCGCGTGATTGGTGCGGCCGACCGCGAGATTGGCCTGGTGCGATGTGGAATTCGGATGAGCCGGCGTGGAGTTCCTATGGGCCTGTGCCGTGTTCGGGTGCGGGCGCGTCGTCCCCGACTGAGCGTGCCCCGTGTTCGGGTGCGGGCGCGTCGTCCTCGGCTGAGCGTGCCCCGTGTTGGCATTCGCTCGTGGCCGCGTGGAGTTGCCGCGCGACGGCGTCGCGGCGCGGGGCATCCGGGGTTGCTGGAACGTCTGCCGGGGTGGGGAGATGTGCGGCACCCGTACGCCCCCGCCGCTCGCATGGCCACCCCCGTGGGCGTCCGCCTCCGGCACGGCCAGAAGCACCAGGCCGACCACCAACGCCATCGGCAACAACCCGCGCACCCCGCTCGATCGTGTGTTCATGGAAAAAGCCTCAAGACCAGGTGCAACGACCGCACGATCCGGCTAAACGTCCGCCAGCCGGCACCACCTCAACCCGGGTCCCGGCACAGGGCGATCCCCTCGCCGACACGGCGAGCCGATATTCTAACCCGGGATGCCCAGAAGAGTCACGGGGGCGGAACGGAATGATGCCACCATGCCACCCGGCCTTCGGACAAGCATCGAACAGAGCGCAGGCTTGCATGCTTCCGAGTCTCCGGAAATCGCGATGGGCCGGCACTCGTTCCCCTTGCCCGAGGGACGATCGGACGGGTGGGAACCGTGGCGGGCCGGTTCCCGGCGGCAATGACTGTGCCATCGCACCTTATCTCGTGTACCGTAGCCACTGGGAACTGTCGAACGGGAGGTCGGCAGAGTCAGGACGATTCTGGACCCGATCACGCCGATCGACCCAGATGACCAACCACGGCAACACGGGAAATCACCTCATGACCGACCGCACCGACTCCATGACCTGGCTGTTCGTTCTCATCGCGGCTTGTCTCCCGGCCCGAGCGGGCGCGCCTGGTGAGGCGACCTCCGACGACCGTCGTGTTCTGACCGGGCGGGAGGCCCTGGGCGACTGGACGACCGATGCACCCGGTGTCCGTCGCAAGATTACGCTCGACGACCTGGCCCAGCCCTATGAGACCCGCTCGGCCAATAACTTCCCGAGTGTCGTCCGTCGGCCCGACGGCGCATGGCCGCGCGCGCCGCAGGGCTTTCAAGTCTCCGAGTTCGCCACCGGCCTGCGCAATCCGCGCAAGATCGTGACGGCGCCCAACGGCGATCTTTTCGTCGCCGAGAGCTATCCCGGTCGCATCAAGGTGCTGCGCGACGCCGACGGCGACGGCAAGTCCGAGACAACCGCGACCTTCGCGACGGGCCTGGCCCTCCCCTTTGGGATCGCCTTCTACCCGCCGGGTCCCCAGCCCACGCACGTCTACATCGGGAACACGAACTCGGTCGTCCGCTTCGCCTACCAGCAAGGGGATACCCAGGCGCGGGGAAAGGCCGAGGTGCTCGTGGCGAACATCCCCAGCGGCCGGGAACAGGTCGGTGGCGGCGGCCACTGGACTCGGGACCTGGAGTTCTCCCAGGACGGCAAGACCCTCTTCGTCTCGGTCGGCTCGCGATCGAATGTCAGCGACGACCGGAGCGAGACCCGCCGCGCGGATATCCTGGCCTTCGACCCGGATGGCAAGAACGAGCGCGTCTACGCCTGGGGTCTACGCAACGCGGTCGGCCTGGCGATTCATCCGCGGACCGGCCAGCTCTGGGCTTCGGTCAACGAGCGCGACCTCCTGGGGGACCACCTGGTCCCTGACTACGTCACTCATGTCGCGGAAGGCGGGTTCTATGGCTGGCCTTGGTATTACCTCGGCGGACACCAGGATCCCCGCCACAAGGGAAAGCATCCTGAACTGAAGGATAAGGTGATCGTGCCCGATGTCCTGATCCAATCCCATTCGGCATCGCTTTGCATGACCTTCTACACCGGCGAGCAATTTCCCAAGGAGTATCGGCTCGACGCCTTCGCCGCCGAACACGGCTCCTGGAACCGCACCCGCCGCACCGGCTACAAGGTCATCCGCATCCCGATGAAGGATGGGAAGGCGACCGGTGAATATGAAGACTTCCTCGCCGGTTTCGTCACGCCCGAAGGAAACGTCTGGGGCCGGCCGGTGGGGGTTGCCGTCGCCAAGGACGGCGCCCTGCTGGTCAGCGACGACGGCGCAAACACGATCTGGCGCGTCAGCTTCATTGGTCATTAGTTATGGGTTATTAGTTATTTGTTATTGGTCATTAGTTATTGGGGAGGGGATCTGGCGTGCCCTCTGGACCAATAACCAATGACCAATAACCAACAACCAATCAGAGACTGCTCAGGTCGATCGCGACGATCCGGACCCCTTTCTTCAGATCCAGCGCCTTGATGACCTCCTCGCTGGCCGGCACCGTCAGGCTCCGGCGCGGGGGAATGCTGATCCCCGAGAGGATCCGAGGCGCCTCGTCGTCCTTGCTCGCGACACCCAGCGCCGCCACGCCGTTGAGTCGCAGGGGCGACGCATTATCGATCCGCAGGCGATGGGTGAGCTTCCCCTTCTCCCGCGCGCCCTTGATCAACTGCACGCGGACGAGGCGGTTCAACATCCCTTCCGCCAGCTCATCGGCCAGCCGGACCGCATCCACCCGGCCCTCCTTCGCTCGGAGCGGGAGCGTGAACTTGCCGAACGCGACCCAGTTCTCCGCCGCAGCATCGCTGCTGATCACCTGGACGAGCACGGACTCGGTGCCCACGCGTACACGGCAGCCCACCGAAGGCCCCTCGGGTCGAGCGCGGATCCCCATCTCCGCGTGCAAGCCGAGGATCGTCTTGCCCTGCATCGCCTTGGTCAGGTCGGAGGCGAGGACCTCCGTGCCGGGGCCGGAGGCGCTGACCTGGAACTGGAGGCGGCCCGCCTCGCGATCCGGCAGCGTGTCGAGATGGGCGACGAAATCCTTGGCCAGACTCAGCTCGTAACGATTGGCCCACCCCTGCGACAATTGCTCGATCCGCTGCCAATCCAGCCGCCCAGCAAGATTCCACATGACCAACTGGGACACCCGCGAAGCCGCCTTGTCGGCGGCCAGCCGCTTGAGCGCCTTCTGCACGCGGGCATCGCTGTTGATCTCGCTGATATCACCGATCTGAAGCGGTTCCCCCGGCTGTGGCAGCTTCAAGCCGGTCTGCGGATCGGGAGCCGTGAGACTGACCAGCCGCGTGGGCAGGTGCCGGGTCTGGCCGGGCTTGAGGTCGGCAAACGGCAGGCTGCTGGGCGGCACCGACCGCATTCCGCCGCCCATCATACCACCCATGCCTCCCATGCCTCCCATTCCACCCATCATGCCGCCCATGCCCATGCCGCCCATGCGGCCCATGCTGATGAACAGGCTGCGCATGTCCCAGCTATCGTAGTCTCCGCAGAAATACATGATCATGCGCCCGAGCATCATCATGCCCATCATGGGGGGCATCGTGGCGGCCATGCGGCCCATGCCACCCATGCCGCGCATGCCGCCCATCATGCCACCGCCCATGCCGCCCATGCCGCCCATGCCGCCCATGCCGCCCATGCCGCCCATGCCCATACCACCCATGCCCATGCCGCCCATGCCGCCCATACCACCGAACTGACCGGTGGCGCCCTGGGCGATCACACCCGGGGGCAGCACGACGCGCAGCGGCCTGCGCGTGCGATTGGTCAAAGACATCTTCATGCGCCCATCATCCATGCCCTCGGCATGAACGGAGACCGTCCCTTGGCGCATGGCCTCGAGCAGGTTGACCTCCGGGGGTTCTGGCTCGGCGGTCCCGGGCGCGAGGGAGGCCTTGGCCGGTTCCGCGTGTGCCTTTGGCGGACTGGCCGCGGTCTTGCCGGCGGAGTCCCCGGGCAAGGCCCGACTGGTCGAAAACGAGGCCACGATGGCCGCCGCAAGGAATGCAACGAATCGAACACAGAACTTGCGCATGGATGTTCACCTTTCGTGATGCTGGACAGGATAACGATGACTCAACAGAGGCAGTTTTCGGCGATCTTCGCCCTGGATCGCAGTGCCGCGGCTCTGGACCGTCGAGTCGAACCCAAGTACGACGATCCCGAGGCGGCGCGCGCGGGTCAAAACAACCCTGGGCACCTGGGATGCGGGGAAGATCCCGGAGACGTCTCGGGACGACGACGCCGATGGGGCCGATTCCTCGGAGCAGCCGGGATCGGGCCGGACGTCAGGGCGCATGCTCGCCGCTCGGGGTCGGCGATGCGCGAGTCACGAGGTCTTGTTCGAGAGGAAAGCGGATGGGCTCAACAGCGCAGGGGCAAGGATTCGAATGACAGGCAGGGCATCGGTGCCACGGGCAACGACGCCAGGAAAGGACTGGGCGAGGGGACAGGACCGAGGTCCAGGTTGTCGGCGATCTGAGTGTGCGTCTGTTCCAGCACGGCCTTGCGCCGGATCCGGATTGGCGTGAAGGGTGAGATGGATTCGCGCCGGGAGACGGGTGCTGACAGAACGACCGGTGCGGTCACATCGACGCCTGGAACCGAAGCCGCTTTGGCCCGGCGTTCGACCGCTTGCGAGCCGCGCGCGGAGGGGTAGGAACAAACCGCCGCGATCAAGATCAGGCTTATGCAGCGGGGCCACCACATCGGCACGACCTCAAACACGTCAGCCGGCTTGAAGGATCTTGCGGTCTTCGTAGCCTCTCTATCCGAGCTAACATACCGCCGTTTGGTAGGACGGTCAAGTACCCATAGTTGGTGGTCCGCAATTCCGTAGCTCGTCGGCGTTTGGGCGACCGAGGCCGAATACGGGCCTCGATCCGATGAGTTTTCCGGTGGGAGAGCCGGGCCGGGTCGTTCCCGACCCCGTGTCCGGGGTCGGCAGCCCCCCACTCTGGACAGCGCGACGGAATCTCCCCGACACCCCTGCTCAGGCCATCGACGAGGGGCCTCACCGACTCCGGCGCCCGCCTCAAACCGCCCTACAGCCCTCGCGCCATTCACTGGCGCACGACCTTCAACCCCGGCTTGCTCGTGACCAGGGCGTCAACTTCCTCGTCGAGGAACCCGCAGCCGGTCAGCTCCAGCCGATCGACGCGGGGGATCGCCCTCAAGAGTGGCAGCGCGTCCTATCGGTTGGTCGAAGAGCTGGATAGAGTCAAGGGGATCGGCGAGAGGCGGCTTGGGGAGATCAGGCCGCTGGTGACGGCGGAGTGACCAGAGCAACGCCTCCTGGATCAAGACGCGGGGCATCCACTCATGCGAGTGCTCCTCGCTCGCGGGTTAGGAATGGGGCGGAAACGCGACGTTGCTCAACGACGACCAGCACTTCAAACCCTCGAGCCGATTGGCTGGCCAGGCGCAACTTCAGGCTGATCAAGGAGCCACCGTGATGTTCGATCGCATGCCGAGGCGGATCTCGTTGTGGGGGTTCGCGGTCGCTCTCCTGGCTGTTGCCGCTGGAGCCTTCCCCTTATCCGCGCGCGACCTGGAGGCCAACGCGGACTGGATGCGGCCGTCCGCGCTCAAACCCGGCGACACGATCGCTTTCGTCGCTCCCGCCGGCCCGGCCAAGTTGCCGCCGTTGCGGAAGTATGCGACGCGACTGGAGAAGGCCGGTTACAAGGTCCTGATCCCGCAAGGGATCGAGATGCGCAAGAACGGATACCTTGGGGGGACTGACGAGGAGCGCGCGGCCGAACTCAACGCCATGATCCGTGACCCGAAGGTACGGGCGATCTTTCCGGCCTGCGGAGGCTACGGCCTGACGAGGATCCTGGACCGAATCGATTACGACGCCCTTCGGAAGAATCCCAAGATCATCACCGGCTACTCCGACTTGACGGCCCTTCACCTGGCGGTCGCCCGCAAGGCCCGACTCGTCAGCTTTCACTCCCCGATGCCGATGCATGACCTCTGGCGGGAGGACCAGCCCGAGTTCGCGTTCGCGGGCCAGTCGTTCCGGCGAGCGGTCTTCGCCGATCAGTACGACAAGGGGAATTCCGGGTACGCGATCGCCATTCCGGCCGACGGCAAGCCGGAGAAGCTGGTCGGCGGAGTCGCACGGGGTCGGTTAGTCGGCGGGAACTTGACTCTCATCTGCTCGACACTGGGAACTCCTTATGCGATCGAACCGAAGGGGGCGATTCTCTTCATCGAGGACGTGAACGAGGCGACCTATCGCGTCGATCGGTATCTCTCCCAGCTCCGTCTTGCGGGAGTTCTCGACGCCGTTTCTGGAGTGGTGGCGGGGAGTTTCGCTGGGCCGGATCCCGCGGATGCCGCGAACATCGAACGCGTGCTGCGGCAGTATTTTGGAAGGTCGAAAGTCCCGGTTGTCATCAAATTCCCAGTCGGGCACACTCCGCGCAACGCCACGCTTCCCCATGGCGGTCTCGTCGAACTCGACGCGGACTCGGTCCGCCTGCGCCTGCTCGAAGACCCCGTCCGGTTGGATTGAAGACGCCGGGATTCTCTTGACCTGTCCGATCGGGCTCATCTTGCATCGAGATTCCGCCGCACCCCGTCTCTGCGCCGCGGTCGTGGTTGGCTTCGGCCGGGCACGCGACCTGGCCGGCCTCGACCCGGGCTCGTAGGTGAAGGCCAGGAAGAACGTCTCGGCCCACGAGCGGCCTTCCTCCTCGGTGAGGAGGTCTGCCTGAACGCCACAAGGGAAAGCCTTTCGAGAGGGAACGCAGGGATCCGTCATCCACGATGTCGCGAGCAGCCCGAGCGTCAAGCTGCCGAAGACACCGAGTACGGTCATCTCCGCGATCGATGAGATCCCCGCCGCCGGCGCACATCATTGACCACGAGAGCCGCGTCGACGATGATCCGCCGCAGATGACCCACTCCAGGCCCGGGTGTCAAGAGCGATGATGGCCGCCGCTCGTGCGGGGACGCGGCTCGCCGGCTGGCTGCTCTCGGGACCGCTCCCCGAAGATCCTCACCGCAGACAGGCGCCCGGGTCGGCCGCACCGGGAGCGAGACGGGAGCCCATCCCCGAGGGCGTGCAGTCGGCGGCCCGATCCGCCGCGTACGATGACAAGGAGCCAAGCCCATGAGCGGAACACTTCCCCGTCGTGAGTTCCTTCGGGCCGCCCTCGCGGGCCTGGCCGCGGGGCTCCCCCGAGCCGTCGGCCCAGTCAATGCCGTCCTCCCGGGCCGGCGCTCGTTCACGATGGATCTGGCCTGCGGGGCCATCGGCGTCCAGGTCCCTCTACCGGCAGCGGTCGTGCTGGCCCACCGGTTCGGCTTCGAGGCGGTCGATCCCGACGCCGGCTTCCTGGCGAGGCAGGAAGCCGATGCGATCCAGAAGCTTCGCTCCGACCCGAAAACCCACGGCCTGGTCTGGGGAGCGGCCGGATTACCGGTGGATTTCCGGGGTGATGGCCCGCGGTTCCAGGCCGACCTGAAGGGCTTGCCCGCCACCGCCGCGGCGCTCCAGCGAGCCGGCGTGACCCGCGTGGGCACCTGGCTCAGCCCCGCCCACCGGAGGCTCACCTACCTGGCCAACTTCCAGCAACATGCCCATCGGCTCCGCGAGATCGCCAGCATTTTGGACGGGCAGGGTCTGCGCCTGGGCCTGGAGTATGTCGGCCCCAAGACTTCCTGGTCGTCGGCCCGGCATCCGTTCATCCACACGATGGCCGAGATGAGAGAACTGATCGCCGCGATCGACCGGTCCAACGTCGGGCTGGTGCTGGATAGCTGGCACTGGTACAC
>JAJPJC010000141.1 GCA_021324445.1 Isosphaeraceae bacterium | reverse complement strand
GGATTCCAGAATTCCAGATTCCAAAGCCGGATTCCAGAATTCCAGATTCCAAAGCCGGATTCCAGAATTCCAGATTCCAAAGCCGGATTCCAGAATTCCAGATTCCAGAGCCGGATTCCAGATCGCGGGAACCGCCTGAGTGTCCTGTCCCTCTTGAGGCGACGTGTTGGAGGACCGGCTTCAGCCGGTCTCTTCCGCCTGACATCGGCACTCCAAGGTCCCCATCGAGGTTGACCGACCGCTCGCTGGAAATTGCGATTTGCGAGCCGCGCCCACGGCGCAGGCGTTCCCGATCACGACCCGGCACTCACGCGACCAGAGCCGCATTATAGGGACCCGCACTAGGCGGTCAATGGCAGCCGCCAGGCCGGGTCGGCGACCGGTCCTTGCCAGAGCCGAGCCGCCTGGGCCTCACGCACGTCGCGCCACAGGTCGGCCAGCGACTGCTCCCAGGAGATTCGAGGCTCCCAGCCGGTTTCCGCGACGACCCGGCCGATCGCGGCGGTCGAGTCGGACGGTCCACGCCGGTCGAGCAACCGGGGATCAATGCGCGTCTGGACCGATCGGCCGCTGAGCCCGACCAGCACATCCAGACCCTCGCCGACCCGATGCGACCGGCCGGTCCCGATGTGGTAGACCCGGGCGGGCCGGCCCCTGAGGACCAGGGCCAGCAGGGCCTGCGCCACGTCACGCACATCGAGGAAATCCCGACGCGCGTCCAGGTCGCCGACGTCCAGGACCACCGGTTCGCCACCCGGCTCGGCGAGTCGCTCCGCGAATCGGCCGAAGGCCTGGGTCGTGGGCAGACCCGGTCCGATCGGGTTGAAGATCCGAGCGACCATCACCTCCAGCGGCGGGCGTTCGCCCAGACCGGCGGCCGTCGCCAGCCGTTTGCTCCGCCCGTAGGCGTCAAACGGGTAGCCGTTGTAGTCTTCGCCCACGGGCAGCTTGGCCGCCGGGACCGGTCCCAATTCGGCAGCCGAGCCCGTGAGCACGACCCGCATCGGCTTGCCCAGACAACGCAGGGCGTTCAGCAGGTGCGTCGTGAACCAGAAGTTGGCGCGATACAACTCTTCATCCGAGGCGGGAGGCGTTCGTCCGGCCGTGTGGATCACGAAGTCCGGTTCGATCCGCCGGACCGCCTGGCCGAGGCTGACCACATCATTCAGATCGGCCGGCAGGAATCGGTCCCCGGGACAATCTGGCGGCTGATGCCGGCCCAGCGCGTAGACGTCGGCCGGGAGGCGGGAGGACTCGGGATCTCCCGAACCGAGGGCATTCCAGACGTGGCGCCCCACGAAGCCGGTCGCGCCCGTCACCAGCCAGACCGCCATGCCGCTCTCCTCGTCCGGTTCGAAGGACTGTGCGGATCGATTTCGAGAGGACGAGGCTGCGGCCCCATCGCCCTCGTGAGGGATGTCAGGCTAGAAAGCCTGAGCTACGGGAGCCAGCACGCGGGCTGCGACCCGGAAGACGTTCTCGGGGGTCAGCTCGGTCATGCAGCGGTGGTGGCCCTCGGGGCAGACCGGCCTCTGGCACGGGCCACACGGCACCGGGTGATGCAAGTGCCACGCCCGGGGGTGTTGCGTCCGGGTCCAGGCCACATGAGTCGGGCCGAACAAGGTCACCACCGGCGTGTCGAAGGCGGCGGCGAAGTGGCGGGGGCCGGAGTCGGTCGTGATCAACAGCCGCGCGCGACGAACGCACGCCTTGGTCAGGCCGATCCCCAGCTCCTGATCGGCCAGGCTGACGACCCGGGGATGTCCCGCCCGCACCGTGATCTCCCGCGCCGCGTCGCGCTCGCGCGGCCCGCAGAGCACGAGGACCCATACCCCGCACTCCACCGCCAGCCGCCGCGCCAGCTCCACAAAATAAAGTATAGGCCAGTTCTTGGCCGGTCCAAAGGCGCCGCCACCATTGAGACAAACGACCCGATCACCGGGCGGCAGGTCCAGCGCCGCCCAGGCGCGGTCGGCCGCGGCCTCGTCCTGGGGCGTCGTGGCCAGCTCCAGCCGGATCGAGTCGACCGGGCAGCCCAGGTGCCGCGCCAGCTTCAGATACGACTCCACGATCGGCGTGGGGAGTCTGCGGCCGGCGGCATCGCGGGGATATTCCAACCGATCGGTCAGCAGCAGACCGCGACCGTGGCGCTGGTAGCCCAGGCGGCGTGCAATGCCGGCCAGCCAGGCCAGGCCGGCCGACCGGTACGAGTTGGGCAAGAGGACCGCGAGGTCGATCGGCTCGTGGCGCAGCCGTCGCAGGACGGCCCACGACCGTTCGGCGCGGGCAGGTGAATGGGGATCGAAAAGGATCCACTCGTCGAACCAGGTCGTCCCCCCGAGCGTCGGGGCGACCCGCGGCTTGATCACCGCCGTCAGTCGCGCGGCGGGAAAGCCGCGGCGGAGGGCCCGGAACGTCGGCGTGGCCATGACGGTATCACCGACCAGGTTGGGGCAGAACACCACGATCCTCATGACGGACCGCCGCGAACCAGGTCGGTGCGCGGGGGCTCGCGCCGGCGCACACCGAGCTGGCTTCTCAATCCGGACGCGGCGGTGAATCCCTTCCCGCTCACGCGATGTCCTCGTCAGACCGGCTCCCTGCGACGGGACTCGGGGAGGAGTCGGGCCAGAGCGTCATCCATGACGTCTTCACCCGCCACGATCTCCACCCCGATCCGGAGTGCTCGCAGGGGAACCGCTCCCAGGGTGCCGGTCCGCAACTTCACCAAATCCTTTTGCGTGGTCAAGACAAGATTCGGCTTCAGCGCGCGCGCCCAGGCGTGCAGCGCGGCCACATCGGCGGCCGAATAGCCGTGATGGTCGGGATAGACGCGGAAATCGCGCAGCTCCGGACCATGAGAGCGGAGGGTCCGCCGGAACCCCTCGGGATTGCCGATCCCGCAGAACGCCGCCACGACCTGTCCGGCCAGATCCCCGAGCGGGCTGGGCGCGCCCTCGGAATCGATCAGCTCCAGCGGCGCCTGCCGCGACTCGACCCAGCGCAGCGGGCCGGCTCGGCGTTCGGCGGCGGCGCGGATCGCTGACCGGTCGGCCGGATCGACCAGATCGGCACGGCTCAAGACGACCAGGTCGGCGCGGCGCAGCGAGCGCACCGGCTCCCGGAGCAGACCTCGAGGCAGGAGATGCCCGAGGCCGAACGGCTCGAGGGCATCGATCAGCACCACGTCGAGATCGCGCGCCAGGCGTCGATGCTGGAAGCCGTCGTCGAGCACGAGGATGTCCGCCTCCAGTTCCTGGAGCGCGACCCGGCCCGCCCGGACGCGATCCCGGTCCTGAAGATGGGGCACGTCCGGTAGGTTCTCCTCCAGGACAAGCCCCTCATCGTTCAGGCCCTGCTCCCCTCGATAGCCCCGGCTGACGATCACGACCCGCCTCCTCCGCGCGCGAAACCAGCGGGCGAGCCACTCGACCATGGGGGTCTTGCCCGTCCCACCGACGGTCAGGTTGCCCACGGAGACGACCGGCACACCCAGGCGGTGGACCCGGAGCCAGCCGTGCTCGAAGCTGCCGTTCCGCAGGGCGATCGCCGCGCCATAACCCGCGGCGGCGCAACTCAGCAGCGTCCGTGCCACGACAGCGGCCGGCCCGCGCGTCTGGCCCCGGATCAGGCGGAGATAGGCCTCCTGGTCGAACCTGCTCAAGCCCCGGCTTCCATGGCGCGGATGATCGCGCGCGCCATCTCGCGCGTCCCGACAGCCGTCGGGTCATCGCGGCGCGGCTTCATGTCGTAGGTCACGTCCTTGCCTTCCTTGATCACGTGCGCCACCGCATTCTCCAACCGCTGAGCCGCTCGTCTCTCACCCAGGTGATCGAGCATCAAGACGCCGGAGAGAATCAGGGCCGTCGGATTCATCTTGTACTGGCCCTTGTACTTCGGCGCCGAGCCGTGCGTCGCCTCGAACACCGCGCCCGCCTCGCCGATGTTGGCCCCCGGCGCCACTCCCAGGCCGCCGACCAGCCCGGCGCCGAGGTCCGAGACGATGTCGCCATAGAGGTTGGGCAAGACCAGCACGTCATACAGCTCGGGCTTCTGGACGAGCTGCATGCACATGTTGTCCACGATCCGGTCCTCGAACTCGATGTCCGGGTACTCCCGGGCGACCTCGCGGCTGACTTCCAGGAAGAGGCCGTCGGTGAACTTGAGGATGTTGGCCTTGTGGACCGTCGTCACCTTCTTGCGGCCGTGCTGGCGCGCGTACTCGAACGCATACTTGACGATCCGGCGGGTGCCGGTGATCGAGATGGCCTTGATCGTGATGCCGGAGTCGGGCCGGATCGTCTTGCCGTTGAGCCGTTTGATGGTGCTGATCATCTCGGCCGTCTCGGGCTTGCCCTGTTCGAACTCGCAGCCGAAATAGAGGCTCTCGGTATTCTCCCGGACGATCACCAGGTCGACGGGAACCCCGGAGAAGAAGGTCCGCACCCCGGCGTAGAGCTTGCACGGCCGGATGCAAGCGTAGAGGTCCAGTGCCTGGCGGAGGTAGACATTGACGCTGCGGAAGCCCGTGCCGACGGGGGTGGTGACCGGGGCCTTGAGCGCCACCTTGGTCCGGCGGCAGGACTCGATCACGCTCTCGGGCATCGGCGTGCCCAGCTTGGCCATCACGTCCACACCGGCATCCTGCACGTCCCAACGAATCGCGACTCCGGTTGCCTCGATGCACATCTGGGCAGCTTCGGCCAGCTCCGGTCCAACCCCGTCGCCCCGGATCAGCGTCACTTCATACGACATCAGTCTTGCTTCTCCCTGGAGGAACCCGATCGTTGCAACGCTGTGCGGTGTGGTATCCTGGAGGACTCGTTGTCGCCAACCTAACGTGCCGCGGGCCTCTTCGTCAAGCGGCGCAGCGGGCCGGCGACCCTCCCCTCGAGCTGACCCCACGCGCGGCTGCGCCGACGATGATTGAACCGCCCCTGCCTGGCGATCCCCGTGTGGAGCGTTGGCTGTTGCGGCATCAGCGCCCCACCAGCTTCATCCTGCACCTGATCGGCATCCCTCCCACCCTCCTGGGCGCGTTGTTCGTACCGGTCTACCTCACCATGCTGTCATGGCCCCTCTTCGTCCTGGCGCTGGCGCTGTTTGTGGGCGGCTACGTCCTCCAGTTCGCCGGTCATCTCCTCGAGGGCACGGATCCGGGCGAGATCATCTACTTCAAGCGCAAGCTCGGCCGGCCTTACGTCGAATTCCCCCCGGTCCGTCGCTCTCATCAACCACCGTCCGGGGAGCCGGAGACCACCCTGGGCGGCTGACAGCGCCACCGTGCCAGGCAGGGGGCGCCAGCGGCACAGGGTATGCGAGAATGACCCAGTGTCGCGTCTTTCCTGTCAGCCGAATTGTCTCGGTTCCGGCCGGATCATCTTGCTAGACCGACCACCCGATGGGGTGCGGTCTCTCATGCGGAGGAGACCGAGGACTCGCTCTGGGTCCCGAGCAGGCGGCCGAGATGAGGTGGGGCAGCTCCGCCGGCAGCGTGGGAGTCTCCTGGATTGGGATCTGGCTCGTGCGTGCACGAGCCAGATCCCAATTCGGCGGCAACACCGGTAACGGTAGCGACTGTTCCTAAAAGTGGGAGGGCGAGGCTCCTGCCGAGCCGCGCGGCGCGGAAGAAACACCGGCTCGGCAGGAGCCTCGCCCTCCCGAGAATCCCCCTTCCGGAACCGACTCTGACTCGGGAGGCGATCCTGATGCAATGCGACCAATGCGGCGGGACGCTGGTGACCGCGCTCGAGCGGACACGGCGCATCTGCGCGTCCTGCTACTTATCGGGTCGATCTCCGAGGAGCGGTGAAGGAACCGGACGGCCTGCGGCCTCGTCGCCTCGCCAAACCGAACAGGCAAGCGACATTGCAACTCCCGGCGCTCGGGGATCGGGACCTCCCCGAGAAGGGAGGTCGTGATCGGATTCGGGCGCCGTCTTGCCCGGGCCGTCGGCGGATGGCTCGTGGGAATGCCGCCGCGGGGTTGGCGGCGGTGAACGACCGTCGGACCGGGCCATCAATGCCAGCAGGACGCCATGGTCGACCGGCTTGATGAGGTGGAAGTCGATCCCCGCGGCGCTGGACCGCTGGCGGTCCTCGTTCTGTCCATAGCCTGTGACCGCAATGATGACGGCCTCCTTGCACGGCCCCGCTTGCTTGAGTTCCTGGGCGACCTGATAGCCATCCATCCCGGGAAGGCCAATGTCCAGGATGACGTAATCCGGCCGCTGGCGCTGGGCGATGGTGATGGCCTGGGGTCCTGTGCGGGCGACCTCGGTCTCGTGGCCGAAGAGCCTGAGCAGCAGAGCCAAACTCTCGGCTGTATCCTTGTCGTCTTCAACGATCAGGATTCGCGCAGCGGGGGGACCGTCCGGCACGTTACTGAACATATCATTCTCCTCAGGCATTGCACTCGCGGCAGCAGTTGCGGCATCGCGGCCGGCAGCGGTGAGTGGGTGCGATCACACAGACGGGGTAGGCTGCCTATTCCAGGTCAACTGAGTCCGAGCTTACCAAGGGCGCGGGCAGCCGACAGCGTGGCGGATTGGAGAGAGGGAATCTGTCCGGGGTGGATGCAAAACCTGTCCGGAGTTTCCAGGACAGGAGGGATTGGGCCGGCGCCGGCCCGGGACGTGTGGTCGCGGGATCACACGTCGCTGAGCCAGCCGCGCTGGAGGGCGTAGCGGACGATGTCCGACCGGTTGCGCAAGCCGAGTTTCTCCATGGCGCGGGCGCGGTAGGTCTCGACCGTCCGGGCGCTGACATCCAGAATGGCGGCAATTTGCTTCAGCGCGTATCCCTGGGCGAGGAATCGGAGGACCTGGCCCTCCCGATCGCTCAGGTCGGCCCCGGTTCCGACCGTCCCGAGCTTGGGCCGGCTGGTCAGGGCGGAGACGAGCTGGCCGGCGACGGCCGGGTCGAGGTAGGTCTGGCCGGCAGCGACGGTCCGAATGCCCCGGATCAGGTCCTCGCCGGCGGTCTGCTTGAGCACGTACCCGGCGGCACCCGCCTTCAGGAGGAGCTGAAGGTAACCCTGGTCCTGATGGGCCGTCAGGGCCAGGACCTTGACCTTGGGTGCGATGCGAACGATCTGCGCGGTGGCCGCGGCTCCGTCCAGTCCGGGCATGGACAGGTCCATCACGGCGACGTCGGGCCGGAGGGCCACGGCCTGGCGCACGGCGGCGTGGCCGTCGCCGGCCTCGCCGACGACCTCCATGTCCGGTTGGGCGGCGATCAGGGCCTTGAGCCCGCCGCGCACGACCGGGTGGTCGTCCGCCAGGAGCACGCGAAGCTTGTTCACGGCCTGCCTCCACCTTCCCGGGCGACGGGGAATCGGGCGATGACGGTGGTCCCGAATCCGGGCCGCGACTCGATCTCGAGGGTGCCCCCGGCCAGGGCCGCCCGCTCCCGCATGCCCAGCAGGCCCAGCCGCTTGCCATCGGGCCGGTGCTGGGCCCCCTCCTGGTCGAACCCGATCCCATCGTCCTCCACCACCGCCGTCACGTGCCCGGCATGCCGCGCCACCACCACGCTGACCTGCCGCGCATGGGCGTGCCGGGCCACGTTGGTCAGGGCCTCCTGGACCACCCGGTAGATGGCCGTCTCGACCTCCGGTGGCAGCCGCTGGACCTGGACTCCGGACGGCTGATAGTCGACCTCGATCCCCACCGCGGTGGACCAACCGCGGAGGTGCTGGGCCAGCGCGGCATCGAGTCCCAGGTCGTCCAGCGCGGGGGGCCGGAGCCGGACCGCCAGGTCGCGGACCTCGCGGCCCAGCTGGTGGGCCAACCGCTCGACCTCTTCCAGCCGGGCGTCACTCGCCGGCGGGAGCGGGGCGGCTTCCCGGACCGTCGTCACCGCCAGGGTCAACGCGGTCAAGAGCTGGCCGACCGAATCGTGCAACTCCCGGGCGATCCGCCGCCGCTCGTCCTCATGGGCCGTCACCAACCGGCTCATGAGCTCGTGGCGTTCGGCCTCGGCCTGCCTGCGGGCGGTGACGTCGCGGATCATCCAGTGCAGGTTGCCCCGCGGGCCGGACTCCCAGTTGCGTGCGACGACGCAGATCCACACCTGCGGCTGCTCGTGGTTCCGGCCGATCAACCGGACCTCGAACGAATCCGACAGGTGGCCGCGATTGAGCCACGTCAGGCCCGAGTAGAACCGCTCCCGGTAGCCCTTGGCCACGAACAGTCCCAGCGGCTTGCCGGTGAGGAAGGGCTTGGGGCAGTGCAAGAGGACGGTGGCCGCATGGTTGGCCTCCAGGATCAAGCCATGACCGTCGGTCACCACCTGGCAATCTGGGGCGAACTCGAACGCCTCCTGGTAGCGCAAGTGGTGGGCGTAGCCCTCGATGTCCGCCGCGTCCCCCGCCGGGACGCCATTCCCCGCGATGGAACCGCCGGCGACCCGGCTCACCTCGAACGAATTCATGTGCGATCTCCCCGCCCGGCCGCCGTCGTTCGCCTTGACGGGGTGCTGTCCGGAACCGATTCGGCCCCCTGCGGGCCGGCGGCGCCCGGGTCGACATTGAGCACCTGCCTGATGATCAGGCTCCCAGACTGATGCGCCTGGTCGGCTTGCTCCTGGAACCGGTCGGCGGCGGCATCGTTCCCCTTACTCCGCTCCAGGGCCGCGAGCTGGCGGCCCAGCACCGACTTCTCGCGGAAGATCCGGACGGCCGTCCACAGGGCCGCCTCCAGGGTCTCGGTCCGCTCGGCCAGGAGGATCTCCCCCTGGTAGGGGTGCCCGAGGTGGCAGCGAAACCGGACCAGCCCGGTTTCGGCCACCTGCCCGAGCGCCCCGCCACACTCCGGCCAGGAGAACACCGAGACATCCCCCTGGCGCTGGTTGTGCGCCTGCTCGGCCATGTCCTGCTCGATGGTGGCCGGCATCCTCTCGATGGGATCCATCGCGTGGCCTCCCGGGTTCGAGGTCACGGGCTCACGGACGAGATCAACCGGCAGTGCGGCCAGTCCGGCTAGGGGCACGACGTGATCGACTCCTGCAACCTCGGCGCCGCCCCGCGGCAGGGTGGCGACCGGGCGTCCTGCGGATCCTGGGCGACGGCCATCCCGCCCGCCGCGCGGATGGCCATCAGGCCGGCGATCCCATCGTACAGCGCCCCGGTCAGGATCACGCCGATGACCCGCGGCCCGTAGTGCGGGCCGCCGAGCGGAACAGTGGGTCGATGGCCGGCCGGTAGAGGTTCTCCCTGGCTTCGCGGGTCAGGCGGATCTGCCGGCCCGGCCCGAACACCAGGTGGTGATCGGGCGGGGCGACGTAAGTAAATAGAGCCCGGCAGGATCGGGTCGCCGTCCGCCGGATGGCTGGCCAGGAGCGGGCCGGCCCGGCTGAGGATCTCGGGCCAGATGCTCCCCCCGGCCGGCGGGAAGTGGCCGACGATGAACACACTCGCCGGCAACCTGGGCGACATCCCGCCGGCTAGCTCCCGGAGTGCTTCGACGCCGCCGGTCGAGGTCCCAACCACGATGATGGCGCGGCCTGACATGCCAAGCCGCTCCTTTCGCGCGTCGTCGCCGGCGGCGCGGTCGCGGCCGTCCCGCGCCGGCTCACTCGGCCTCGACTCCCTCGGGGCTGCTTGTCGGGCCATCCCCTCCCGGTGTGCCACCGTCTGCGCCTGGGATCTTCCCCGTCAGGGGCCAGCCGGACTCCTGCAACTGCCGGCGGATCGAGTCGATCTCCAGCAGCACGATCGAGGCCCCATCGATCAGATTATCCATTGTAACGTAGGGCCGGACGCGGAGCGAGTACCAGTGGCCGGCTTTATCCTGGGCCATCCCTTCGTAGGGGGTGAGGGAGTCGATCACCCCGGAGATCAAGCCGCTGATGTTCTCCAGCACGAGGTTGGGCTGGATGTCGCTGATCGGCCGGCCGACATCCGACGGGATCAGATTGAACGCCTTCTGGGCCAGGGGGGTGAACCGGCGGATCCGCAAGTCGCGGCTGACCATGACGATCGGGATGTTCACCCCGGCCAGCAGGTTCACCATGTCGTCGTTGAGCCGGGCCAGCTCGGCGTTGCGGTGCCGCAGCTCCTCGTTGACCGTGGACAGCTCCTCGTTGGCCGACTGGGCCTCTTCCTTGGCCGTCTGGAGCTCCTCGTTGGTCGACTGGAGCTCCTCGTTGGCCGAGAGGATCTCCTCGTTGGCCGAGCGCAGCTCCTCGTTGGTCGTCTCCTGGACCTCGATGACCGACTGGAGGTACTCGCGCAAAGCGCTGATCTCCTGCTGGAGCTGGAGGACCCTCTGGTCGGCCTCGGCCGGCGTGGCCTCCGGCGGAGCCACGGCCGGCGCCTGGCCGGCCGGCGCGGTCTCCTGGAACAAGACCAGGAAGAAGCGAACCCCGGACGGGGGGACCTTGAAGGGGATGACCTCCACGCGCACGACCCGGCCCGCGGCGCCGTTGGCCATCCGCAACCCCTCGCGGACGGCGATGGCATTCTCGGTCTTGGCCTGGCTGATCGCCGCGCGGACGTCAGCCAGGAGTCCCTCGCGGAGCATCCGAAACATGTCCAGGCTGGCCATCCCCGGCGCCGGCTCCAGGTAGGGAGCGGTGCGGCCCCGGAACTGCAAGACCGTCATGGCCTCATCGACCACGACGCCGACCGGGGCGTAGCGAGCCAGCAACACCCGGTCGGCCTCCTTCTGCACGTCCAGGGCCGTCCAGAGCGGGCCCCCCTCCTCCCGCCCGGGCAGCCGCGGGGGAATCTCGGTGGGGATCCTCTGGGGAAACTCCAGCGGCGCCACCGCGGTGGAGCTCCGCGCGTACAGCCGGTTCTTGGTGTCGACCACCTCGAACAAGTTGGCGGCATCGGGGCCGATGGTCTCCGAGGTCCCGAGCAAGAGGAACCCGCCCGGTTTCAGGGCGTAGTGCAACAGCGGGATGACGCGCTTCTGCAAGACGGCGTCCATGTAGATCAGCAGGTTGCGGCAGCTCACCAGGTCCAGCCGGTTGAACGGCGGATCCGTGGTGATATTGTGGCGGGAGAAGACGCACAGCTCGCGGACCGCCTTGCTGATCTGGTAGTGGCCGTCCGAGCGGATGAAGAAGCGCCGGAGCCGCTCCGGGGAGACATCCATCTCGATGTTGTCCAGGTAGACCCCGGCCCGGGCCTTCTCCAGGGCCATCTCGTTCAAGTCGGTGGCCAGGATCTTGATCTGAGCCCTCTCGGGGCGGCCATTGAGGTACTCGATCAGGCTCATGGCCAGGGAGTACACCTCCTCGCCGGTGGAGCATCCCACGACCCAGATGCGGATGGTCGACCGGGAGGTCGGGCCGTCGACCAGGGCCGGGAAGGCCCGCTCCCTCAGGGCCTCATAGGCTTCCGGGTCGCGGAAGAACTGAGTGACGCGGATCAGGAGGTCCTGGTACAGGCTCTGGACCTCGCCGGCGTCAGCCTTGAGCAGCGAGAGGTAGTCCTCGAGGGTCTGGAGGTTGCAGAGGGCCATCCGGCGGAGGACCCGCCGGCGGATCGTCGTCGGCTTGTAGTGTGCGAAGTCGACGGCCGTCCGGGACCCGAGCAGGTCGATGATCTCGACGAGGGGATCCCGCCCCACCGCCGGTGGGCTCGGGGCCGCCAGGTCTTCCTGCCGGGTGTAGGGGTGCTGGGCGATCCGCACCAGTTCGCGGGCGATCTCGCGGGGCCGCATCACGTGGTCGACGTTCCCATCCCCGACCGCCGTGCGCGGCATGCTCGTGTGCCGGGCGGTCTGCTCGTCCTGGGCGAAGGTCATCCCGCCGGCCCCCTTGATCGCGTGCAAGCCGATCGCCCCATCGCTGCCGTTGCCCGAGAGGACGATGCCGATGGCCCGCCCCTTCTGGATCGCGGCCAGGGAGCGGAACAGGTGGTCGATCGGCATGTGCGGCACGGCCCGCGGCGGCCGCGGAGTGAGGGTCAGCCGGCCGTCGGTCAGGGCCATGTTGGTCCCCGGCGGGATGACATACACGTGGTCGACCTCGACCGCCATCCCCTCGGTCACCTCGCGGACGGGCATCTTGCAGACCCGCCCGAGGATCTCGGGGAGATGGCTCTCCCGGTCCGGGATCAGGTGGCTGACCAGTAGTAGCGCCAGGCCCGGTCGGGGCGGGAGCGCTTCCAGCAGCTCGGTGAACGCCTCCAGGCCGCCGGCCGAGGCGCCCACGCCGGCGACCAGGAACGGCAGGCCGGGCGGTTCCTCCGGATGCAGTGCCGAGAGCGTCGGGTCCGGCAGGGCCGAATCCTTGGCAGAAGGTTCTTCGGACATGATCCGCTTCCACTCCTGACGGTGAGATGTTCGTTCGGGTTGGGCGTCCGCGCCGCGGTGCCTTGAGGTGGTGGAGTGCCGCTTCGCGGCGGAACTCAGGCCGGTGGGAGCTGGGCTGGCGAGCGGTCCATCCAGGATCGACCGAACCGAACCGAACCGTCGGTCTCCCCGCTTGTTCGCTCGAGGCGGATCGATTTCCAGGACGTCGTGACGACCGCGTTGGGCAGATGGCTCAGGGGGCAACCCATTCCCACGCATCGGGCAGTTTACCAAGGCCGGGTCGGCAAAAAAAGCGGCAGCGCGACGGCGACCGTCGCGCTTGCACCCGAGCCGCCCCCGCGCGAATCCCTTGGCCCCGCGGCAGTTCCGTCGGCCGATCCCGGGCGGGCTCTCCCCATCGAGCCTCCCCCCGCACCGAAAGCGCTCTAGGCTCTGCCGAAAAAGTCGATAGAATCCGCATTCTCGTTTCAAGTCGCACGTCCGGATCAACCGATCCAATCCGATAAGTCAATCGTTCCGACCCGTGGGACGGGGGTGCGCCAGCGCGGCGCGAGGGGTCAGATCTTGTGGAAACGGTCAGGACGCAAACCGGGAGGCCGGCGGGACCAAGGCACTCCCCGGCGCCGCTCGGGAGCCAGGTCGCCGCTCCGGGCCGCGGCGCGACGTCCGGGGGCGACGGCCACAGGACCAGCTCCGGAGGCGCGGCAGACCCAATGCAAAGCGCAGCCTAGCCAAGGATGGCGCGGCGCGACCTGGTGGGTTGATTGAACTTACCGTCACATGGCGATCTTAGTCAAGGATGGCTGGCCATGCGCTTGACCCTTGGTAGGAACCGGTGGATTCCGGCGGCACTGCTTGCGGCCTGGGTCCTGTGCGCCGGTTGCCAGCGGCTTCCCTACATCGACCAATCCAAGCCGGTCCCCCATGACAACATGGGACGCGTCGCGCTGGAGGATGCGGAGGTCAAGCAGGCGAGCCTTCTCAGCAGCAAGCTGCCCATGCAACTGCCCAAGGTGGCCAAGCCGCGGACGACCAACGATCCCGAGGCGCAAGAGGTCTGGCCGATGACCTTGCAGGAAGCCATCCGGATCGGCCTGGACAATTCCGAGGTCGTCCGGGTCATCGCCTTCGGTGCCCAGGGCATCCCGATCGGCGGCTTCGAGCCGACACCGTTGAATACCGGGGCCGGCGCCGGCATCGCCAGCTCGCTGGGCTCGGGCACTCTCCAGACCGTTTACGACCCGGCCATCCTCGAGACCCAGATCGCGACGGCGCTTTCGACCTTCGACACCGCGTTCACGACCAGTATCCTCTGGGGCGATGCCGTGCAGCCGTTCAACAACGGCATCCAGGGCGGTTCGCTCACCCTCTCGGGCACGCGGTACCCGATCGTCTCGGTGAACGATTCGTACACGTTCCAGGCCGGCTTGTCCAAGCGGACCGAGACCGGTGCCCAGTTGGGCATCGTCCACAACATCAACTGGTCGTATCAGAACAGCTCGTTCCTCGTCTGGCCCAGTGCGTTCACCACGAACCTCCAGTTGACCTTGACTCAGCCGCTCCTGGGCAGTGCCCCGCTCCCCGGTCAAAATGCCGGCCCGCCGGTCGGCCTGGAAGCGAACCGGGCGCCGATCGTGATCGCCCGGCTCAACGCCGACGCCGCCGTCTGGCGGTTCAAGGCCGAGGTCATGGCCGAGGTGCGATCCATCGAGCAGCAGTACTGGAACCTGGCCCAGGCCCACGTCCAGCTCTGGAGTGCCGATCGCGCCGTCGAGCTGGCCCGGGAGATCCTCGTCCGCGAAGAGGCCGAGCTGGCCGTCGGTCGCGGGACGTTCGCCGACGTGGCCGAAGCGTCGCAACGGCTGGAGCAATTCACTCTCGACTGGGTCACGCGGACCTCCGACGTCATCACCACCGAGCGGCAGTTGCGCAACCTCCTGGGCCTGCCGCCGGCCGACAATCGGCGGATCATCCCAATCACGCCGCCGACCGAGGCCCGGCTGGAGCCGGATTGGGACTCCAGCCTGGCGCAGATGCTCAGCTTCCAGCCCGACATCGTCCAGCAGCAGATCCTCGTCCGCGTCGCCGAGCTGCAACTGCTGCTGGCCCGCAACCAGTTGCTGCCCCAGTTGAGCCTCAATGCCCTCTATCAGTTCAACGGACTGGGCCAGCGGTTCGACACCGCCGAGGCGGTCATGACCGGGGCGACCCTCAAGGCGCTCAACCCGGTGATTGCCGCCAGGGAAACGGCCGCCGGGTTGAACGCCAACCCGGGCAACTATAACAACTTCATCACCTGGCAGGTCGGCTTCACCTTCCAGATGCCGCTGGGCATGCGCAGCCCCCTGGCCAACACCCGCCAGGCCCAGTACGTCTTGCTGCGGGCCCGGGCGTACTTGCAGCAAGTCGTCCACCAGACCACGCACTCCCTCGCCCGGTTCTTCCTCGAGATCGACGCCAACTACAAGCAGTTCAAGACGGCGTCGCGGTTGCGGGCGGCCGCGGCCCAGCGGCTGGACGCCCAGCGCTCCTATTATGAGGAAGGCCGCATCACCATCGACCGCTTCCTCGATGCCGTCAGCCAGTATGCCACGGCGGTCGCGACCGAGGCCCAGTACAAGACGACGTACAATATCTCGATCGTCGCCCTGGAGGAGGCCAAGGGGACGCTCCTGGCCTACGACAACATCGCCGTGGCCGAGGGACCCTGGCCGCGGAAGGCGTACATCCAGGCGCGCGACATCCAGGATGCCCATCGCCAGCACCACATCCCGCCGGACGGCCCGATGATGCCCTACCGCCCGCTGGCCCCTGCGAATCCCGACGACACGACGCCGAAGCCACCGCCCAATGCTGAGGAGCCGGAGAACATGCCGGCGATGCCCGCCCCGGTCGGGCCGCTGGGACCGGCACCCACTCCGATCCCGCCGCACGTCCCGTCCTCGACGCAGCCGTTCCTCTCCCAAGCGACGCCCGGGGCGGGCACGGTCCGCCCGGTGGCCAACTCCGGTCCGGCCGCCGCCGGCACCGGGCCGGCACAGGGACCGGCTCCGGCAGACGTGACACTGACCGGAGGCGAGTCCGCGCGGAGCTGGGCCGGGCCCACCACATCCGCATCCCCGCTCTCACGCTCGTTCCTCCCATCGGCAGCCCCACCGACCCGGCCGCCGATCAGCACCCACCCCGCCGGTACGGCCGCGGGCGCGGCCGCGGCTCCCCCACAGCCGCCGGCGGCGCCCGCTCCGGGCCCATCACCGATTCCCGGCGCGCCCCCAGCAGCCCCTGCCCCACCGCCGCAAAGCCCCGTGCCAACCCCAAGCCCGGCCCCGGCCGGCCCGAGCCCGGCGGAGGAGTTCCCCCCATTGCCCGTCTCGATCGACCTGCCCCCCTTGCCACCTAAGTGAAAGGACGGCAGGCGGAAACCGAAAGTTAAAACCTTGTTGACCATCTCGCCACCGCATGGTCAGAATGAGGGTGCGCGCTTTCTCTCCCAGCAGCCAGGGGGCGAATTCCACACCCTTCGCGAAAGGCGGACATGATGGACGGCGCTCGGATCGACGGGACGAGTGGTGGCAGTCGGCGTGAGTTTCTCAAAACGGCGGCGGCCACGGGCGGCGCCACCGCCGCGGCTCTGGGGGCGGGCGAACCGGCCTGGGCGGCTCCGCCGGCTGCATCGCCCACGACGCTGCCCCTGGTGACCCTGGGCAAGACCGGGCAGAAGGTCCCGGCGCTGGGCATGGGGACCAGTTGGGTGCTCCAGGCCGGCTTCGTTCAGGCCGCCCTCCATGCCGGGGTGCGCTACATCGATTGCTCGGAAACTTACGAAGGCGGCTACTGCGAGAAGGTCCTGGGTGAAGTCCTGGAACGGACCGGGTTGCGGAAGGAGGTCTACCTGGTCACCAAGAACAGCCGGGCCAAGGTCGGCGGTCCCCGGGCCTACCAGGCGTACCTGAATCGCCTCAATGCCAGCCTGGAACGGCTGCGGACCGATTACGTCGATTGCTACTATCTCCACGGCCTGACCGGGCGCGAGATCCCCTTACTCCAGGACCCGGACGTCAAGGTGGCCTTCGAGAAGCTGAAGCAGTCCGGCAAGATCCGGTTCTGCGGCCTGAGCTGTCACGATGACCGGCTCCCCGAGATCGTCACGGCCGCCGCCGAGTGCGGCTGGATCGACCAGATCATGATCCAGTACAACTACCGCACCATGGGGCAGGACAGCATCCGCCGGGCCCTCGACCTGGCGGCCAAGGCCAACCTCGCCCTGGTGGCGATGAAGACCCAGGGCGGCGCCGGCAGCTTCCGCGAGGCGAATCCCGCACCCAAGTTCCAGGAGCTGGTGGACAAGGGCTTCAAGAAACAGGCAGCGGCCATCAAGACGGTCTTCGCCGACGGGCGCATGCAGGCGGTCGTCAGCGAGATGACCAACCGCGACATGCTCCGCGAGAACATCGCCGCGGCCGCCGCGCCGGTCCTCTCGGCCCGCGACCAGAAGCTGCTGGAGGAGTATCGGCAGGCCACAGCCCATCTCTACTGTCACGGCTGCGGTCACCATTGCGAGCCCGCGGCCGGCGGCGTCGCGGTGGCCGACATCCTGCGGTTCCTCCGTTACGACGAAGTCTACGGGAAGCGCCGACGGGCGCGCGAGCTCTACCAGGCCCTGCCGGCGGAAGCCCGCAATCTCGCCGCCGCCGATCTCGCCGCCGCCCAGGCCGCCTGCCCGCATGGCCTGCCGGTCGTCGAGCTGGTCCGCCGCGCTCAGGACACGCTGGGCTGAACATCCTGGGAAAGTCAGGCACGCCGTCGGCTGGGGCTTCGCCGGCGGGCGCCGGCGTCGACCCCAGGAGTGCCGCCGAACCCGCGGCGCAGCCTCACGTCGAGTCGTCCGGCTCGCCCGGGGAGACCTCCGGCTTCTCGGGAGGCGGTGCGCCCGGGATGACGTAGGTCCCATCGGCCCAGCGCCCCAGGTCGATCAACCGGCAGCGCTTGGAGCAGAACGGAAACGACGGCAGGTCATTCCGCGCAGCGATCTCCAAGCGACGGGAGCAGATCGGGCAGCGTCCCTGGATCATGCCTCGCCCTTGGAACTGGTCGCCGCGGCCGTCGTCGGCTGCGCGGCCGTCGCGCTGCTCGACCCCGAATCGCCCGACGACTTCGACGCGCCGTCGGCCGATTTCTCCCCTCCGGTCGCTTTCGGACCGGACGTCTTTTCCGCCTCGGCAGCCTTCTTGTACGACTCGCTGCGATAATCGGTCTGATAGAACCCCGACCCCTTGAACAAGATGGCCGCCCCCGGTCCAATCTTGCGGCGCAGCCTGGGACGGGTACACTCGGGGCATTCGGTCCGCGGCGCGGCCGTGATTGATTCGTACGCGTCGAACTCGTGACCACACTCGTCACAAATATAATCATACGTCGGCATCGTTCGTTGACCTTTCGGATTGCGCGGGCCGGTTAGTCCTGGGACGGCTTGACCGAGACGGCGACCTTGCTCGGCCGGAGGACGCGGTCGCGGATCTTGAAGCCCGGGAGGAGCTCGGCGACGACGGTCCCTTCGGGTTGATCGGCCGTCGGCTGCTGGAGGACCGCGTCGTGCAGGTTCGGGTCGAACGGCTGCCCCTGGGCGCGAATGGGTTCGACGCCATGCTTGGCCATCACGTCGAGCATCTGCTTCTTGACCAGGTCCAGCCCGGCCGTGACATCCGCGGCGCCGCTGGCGCGGAGGGCATCGATGGCGCGGCCGAGGTTATCGATCGAATCCAGCAGGTCGCGGGCCAGGGTGCCGACGGCATAGACCCGTTCGGCGTCCCCTTGCTCCTTGGCGCGCTTCTGATAGTTGGCGAACTCGGCCCGGCTGCGCAGGACTTGATCGCGGTAGTCGTCGCGCTCGAGCTTCAACTGCGCAATTTCCTCGGCAGCGGAGCGGTTTCGGCCGTTGCCGTCGGATCCGGAGCCGCCGTCGGTGCTGGCACGAAGATCCTCGGGCCCATCGCCCGAAGGGATGGGCGGCTGGACGTCGCAGGGATCGGGCTTCTGGGTCGCTTCGTTCATGATTTTCGGCTCCTCGGCTGACAGGTCGTCCCGATCCGGTCACGACGTGATGGAGTCGTCGGGCTCCGCTTCTTCGGTGAAATAGTCGCGGATCTTCTCCAGGAAGCTCTTGCGGCGGGGACTGACCTGTTCGTGCTCGATTTCGGCGAACTCGCGGAGTAATTCCTCCTGGCGCGGGGTCAAGTGCCTGGGAGTCTCGACGACGATTTCGACCAGCTGATCGCCCCGGCCGCGGCCGTTGATGTCCGGCATGCCCCGACCGCGGATCCGCAGCACGTCTCCGCTCTGGCTGCCGCGGGGGATCTCGATGCGATCCGGGCCGTCGAGGGTGGGCACATCGATCTCGGCGCCCAGGGCCGCCTGGGCGAAGCTGATCGGGACCTGACAGTACAAGTCGTTCCGCCGCCGTTCGAACAACGGGTGTTTCTTCACCAGCACCTGCACCCGCAGGTTGCCCCGCGGCGCGCCCAGGTCTCCCAGCTCGCCCTGGTTGCGCTGCTGGAGCCACATGCCGGACTCGACACCCGGCGGGATGTCGACCTGGAGGTGAACGGTCGTGGGGACGCGGCCGGCACCCCGGCACTTGGGGCAGGGATCGGTGATCCGCGCTCCCTCGCCGCCGCAGGCCGGGCAGGTGGTCGCCACCTGGAAGAAACCCCGGGTCTGAACAATCTGGCCCCGGCCCCCGCAGTAGTTGCAGGTCGTCGCGACGGTCCCCTTCCGCGCACCGGCTCCCTGACACTCATTGCAAAAGTCCTGCCGGTTGACCTCGATCGTCCGCGTGGTGCCCCGCGCCGCCTCGAGCAGGTCGAGCTCCAGCTTCAGCAGCAGGTCGGGACCCGGCCGCGGACCGCGGCGACGGTTGCCGAAGAGGTCTCCGAAGAGGCCGCTGCCGAAGATGTCCCCGAAGGCGGACATGATATCCTCGGCCGACCGGAAGTCGTGAACTGCCGCCCCGTTAAGCCCGGCATGCCCATACCGATCGTAGCGCTGGCGCTTGTCCGGATCCGAGAGCACTTCGTAGGCCTCGGCCGCTTCCTTGAATCGTTTGGGTGCCGCGTCATCACCCGGGTTGCGGTCGGGATGGTACTTCAGGGCCAACTGACGATAGGCCTTTTTGATCTCGTCGAGGCTGGCGTCGCGCCCGATCCCGAGGACTTCATAATAATCCCGCTTCGTGGCTGCCATCGGCATGGCGTCTCAAGGATTTGGGGGTTGCGGCGGGGTAACCCAATGTCCAGGCGCGACCCGCAATCGACGCCGGATCCTGGGGCTGCCGCCCCCAGGCTACGTCCTGGCGCCCCCGTTCGGGGGCTCGCGAGAACTCTCCCAGATATATCATACGCCTCGGGTCCCGACTATCGTAACTGAACGGCCGACGAATCGGCTGTGGGGCAGGCGATCCCGGCTCCCTCCCGGGATCGCCTGCCCCATAGCCATCCGACCAGGCTGGACGAGCCGCGGTCACGGAGAGGCAGCCGAGGGCGGCTGCCCCACCGGAGCCTCAGCGCACGGCCCCTTCGATCCGGGCGGCAGTCTCCTTCTCGTCCTCCTTGATATTGGTCACCATGGCCTCGGTGGTGAGCATCAGCCCGGCGATCGAGGCCGCATTCTGAAGCGCCGAGCGGGTCACCTTGGTCGGGTCGATGATCCCGGCCTGGTACATGTCGACGAACTGGCCGGTATTGGCGTCGAAGCCGACCGAACCGGTCCGGTTGCGGACCTCGTCGGCGATGACCGCGCCGTCGTGGCCGGAATTGGCGGCGATGTAGCGGATCGGTTCCTCCAGCGCCCGCAGCACGATGGCCGACCCGAGCTTCTCGTCACCCGAGAGCGTTTCGTGCAGCTTCTGGACGGCGGGGATGACCCGCAAGAGCGCGACACCGCCGCCGGGGACGATGCCCTCCTCGGCGGCGGCGCGGGTCGCGTGCAGGGCATCCTCGATCCGGGCCTTGGTCTGCTTCATGTCGGCCTCGGTCGGGGCGCCGACGCGGATCAGGGCCACGCCGCCGGAGAGCTTGGCCAGCCGCTCCTGGAACTTCTCCTTGTCGTATTCGCTCTCGGTCTCCTCGATCTGGCGGCGGAGCTGGTCGATCCGCCGCTGGATCTCGGACCGCTTGCCGGCCCCCTGGATCAACGTGGTGCTGTCCTTGTTGACCTTGACTTGCTTGGCCTTGCCGAGCTGCCCGATCTGGAGGTTCTCCAGCTTCAGGCCCAGGTCCTCGCTGATGACCGTGCCGCCGGTCAAGATCGCCATGTCGCCCAGCATCGCCTTGCGGCGGTCGCCGAAACCCGGCGCCTTGACCGCACAGATGTTGAGAACCCCGCGCAGCTTGTTGACGACCAGGGTGGCCAGGGCCTCGCCCTCGACGTCCTCGGCGATGATCAACAGGGGCTTGCCCGACTGGGCGACCTTCTCCAGCAAGGGGATCATCTCGCGGAGGCTGCTGATCTTCTTTTCGTGGAGCAGGATCAACGCATCCTCGAAGATCACCTCCATGGTCGAGGGATTGGTCACGAAATAGGGGCTGAGGTAGCCCTTGTCGAACTGCATGCCCTCGACGAACTCGAGCGTCGTGGTGGCGGTCTTCCCCTCCTCCACGGTGATCACGCCGTCGCGGCCCACCCGCTCGACCGCGTCAGCCAGCATGTTGCCGATGGTCGGGTCGTTATTGGCCGAGATGGCGCCGACCTGGGCGATCTCCTCCTTCTTGGAGACCGGCCGCGAGATCGTGCCGCTCAGCTCGGCGACGGCGGCCTCGACCGCCTTCTCGATGCCCCGGCGGATGGCGGTCGGGTTGGCCCCGGCCGTGATGTTCCGCAGCCCCTCGCGATAGATCGCGCGGGCGAGGATGGTCGCTGTGGTGGTCCCGTCGCCGGCCACGTCCGAGGTCTTGGAGGCGACCACGTTGACCAGCTTGGCCCCCATGTTCTCAAACGGATCGGCCAGCTCGATCTCCTTGGCCACCGTCACGCCATCCTTGGTGACCGCCGGACCGCCGAACGACTTGCTCAAGATCACGTTGCGCCCGGTGGGCCCGAGCGTGGTCCCGACCGCGCGGGCCAGGGTCTCGACGCCCTCCATCATCTTGCGGCGCGCGCCGTCCGAAAAAAGCAGTTGTTTCGCCACCGTCTTGCTCCCGTTAGTTAGTCCGTTGTCCGTTGTCGGAACTACCGCTCCGCTGCTTGGTCCGTGGTCCGTGGTCCGTGGTCGGAGCTGCCGCTCCCGTGCGCCATCGTTGCCCTGCTTCGAGTGCCTCACCTCGCCCGGGTCAGGCTGGTCAGCCCGCGTCAGCCAACCACGGACCGCGGACACAATCACTTGACAATCTTCGCCAGGATGTCGGATTCGCGGAGGATCTTGATCTCCTCGCCGTCCAGCTTGATCTCGGTGCCGGAATACTTGCCGAAGAGCACTTCGTCCCCCTCGGCGACGCCAATCGGCGCCCGCTCGCCCGAGTCGAGCAGCTTGCCCGGGCCCACCGCCAGCACCTGGCCGCGCTGCGGTTTCTCCTTGGCCGTATCCGGCAGCACGATGCCGCCTGCCGTCTTCTCCTCGGCCTCAATCTGCCGGATCACCACCCGGTCCTCGAGGGGATGGATCTTGAGCTGAGCCATGGAACTTGTGTCCTTGTGCTTGGAATGCCCGTATCTGACCTGAAGGATTCCGTCCGCTTGGGAAATCGACATGCCAGCCGCCCTGAGCAGGCCGGCATGCCGCCGCCGTGTCGTTTACATCATACCCATATCACCCATGCCTCCCATGCCTCCCATGCCTCCCATTCCGCCACCATGATGAGGATCGGGGTGTCCGGCCGGCTCCTTCTTCTTGGGGGGTTCGGCGACGAGGGCCTCGGTGGTGAGGAGGAGTCCGGCGACGGAGGCGCCGTTCTGCAAGGCGGAACGGGTGACCTTGGTCGGGTCGACGATGCCGGCGGCGAACATGTCGCCGGTCTGGCCGGTCTCGGCATCGTAGCCAAAGCGGGGATCGGAGCTCTTCTTGATCTTGCTGACGACGACGGCGCCATCGACGCCGGCGTTGTCGGCGATGTATCGGGCCGGCTGTTCGATGGCGCGGCGGACGATCTCGGCACCGTGATGTTCGTCGCCCTCGAGCTTCAGCGCGTCGAGCGCGGCGGCGGCGCGGATCAAGGCGGAGCCGCCGCCGGGAACGACGCCCTCCTCGATGGCGGCGCGGGTGGCATGCAGGGCGTCCTCGACCAGGGCCTTGCGCTCCTTCATCTCGGTCTCGGTGGCGGCGCCGACGTTGATCTGGGCGATGCCGCCGGCGAGCTTGGCCAGCCGCTCCTGGAGCTTCTCGCGATCGTACTCGCTGTCGGTGTTCTCGATCTCGCGGCGGATCATTTCGGTCCGGCCCTTGATCTCGGCGGTCGTGCCGGCCCCTTCAACGATCGTGGTGTTCTCGCTGTCGATGGTGATCTTCTTGGCCCGACCGAGGTCGGCGAGCTGGATGTTCTCCAGGTCAATGCCCAGGTCCTTGAAGATCGCCTTGCCGCCGGTGAGCACGGCGATGTCGCCCAGCATCGCCTTGCGGCGATCGCCATAGCCGGGTGCCTTGACGGCGGCGACCTTGAGGATGCCCCGCAGCTTGTTGACGACCAGGGTGGCCAGGGCCTCGCCCTCGATGTCCTCGGCGATGATCAGCATCGGCTTGTTGGCCTTGGCCAGCTTCTCCAGGAGCGGGATCAGCTTGGTCGGCGAGCTGATCTTCTCCTCGTAGATCAGGATGTAAGCGTCCTCCAGGACGACTTCCATCCGTTCGGGGTCGGTGACGAAATGCGGGCTGAGATAGCCGCGGTCGAACTGCATCCCCTCGACGATGTCGACGGTCGTCTCGAACCCTTTGCCTTCCTCGACGGTGATCACCCCGTCGGTGCCGACCTTCTCGAACGCGTCGGCCAGCTTCTCGCCGATCGAGCGGTCGTTGTTGGCGGCGATCGAGGCGACCTCGGTGATCTCCTTCTTGCCGGAAACTTTCTTGGACTGGCCCTTGACGTGGTTGACCACCGCCTCGACGGCCTTGTCAATGCCACGCTTGAGGGTCATGGCGTCGGCTCCGGCGGCCAGGGCCTTGAGCCCTTCCTTGAAGATGGCCTCGGCCAGGACGGTGGCGGTCGTGGTGCCATCGCCCGCGGCGTCGGAGGTCTTGGAGGCGGCCTCCTTGACGAGCTGCGCGCCCATGTTCTCGTACGGGTCGGTCAACTCGATCTCCTCGGCCACCGTCACGCCGTCCTTGGTCACGGTCGGGCTGCCCCAGCCCTTGTCGATGACGGCATTGCGGCCGCGCGGGCCGAGCGTACAACGAACCGCCCGGGCCAGCTTCGTCACCCCACTGGCCAGCTTCTGACGGGCCTCATCGTTGTAGGCCAAGATCTTCGCCACGATGGTTCTCCTTGGTCTGCGTCCGTGGAATCGCGCGGGCCTCGCCCGCCCCGCGTGATGGGGGAGCCTGCACCCAGGTCCGGAACGCTCCCCGAACGATGAAATCAACCGTCCTGATGCAAGTCATGTACCGTCGAAGTCGTTTGACTTAAGTAGCTGAAAAATTTGGGATTTAGGAAATCAACCTGTCAGGGGTCCCGCGGCGGCGACTGTCGTTTTGGCAGTCCGCGCGGCCTTTTGTCACCCGGGCGGCCGGTTGTCGCCACAGGAGGTTTGACGGCGGCGGCGCGGCTTGTCAGACTGTTGGCGGAACGTCGCGCTTCGACTGTCGTAGGTCAGGCCTGAGCCTGACAGAATTGCGTGTCAGGCTCAGGCCTGACCTACAAGTGGCGAGGGACAACGATGAGACCATCGACCTGGGGCAGGGAGGGAGCGCTCCGTCTGTGTGTCCTGGCCGCGAGTACGAGCCTGGTGCTGTTCTGGTCGATCGGACAGAGCTCGCGGGCCCAGGGACCGGCCCCAGCCCACGAGACGATCCGGCTCTGGCCGGGCGGGGCACCTGGCGCCCAGGGGAGCGACCCCAACCGCGACGTGCCGACGTTGACGATCTGGCTGCCTCGGCCGGCGATCGCGACCGGCTCGGCCGTGGTGGTCTGTCCGGGCGGCGGCTATCAGCTCCTGGCGATGGATCATGAGGGGAAGCAGATCGCCGAGTGGCTCAACTCGCTGGGGATCGCGGCGTTCGTCCTCAAGTACCGGCTGGGACCACGGTACCACCATCCGGCGATGCTCCAGGACGTCGGCCGGGCCATCCGCACCGTACGCGCCAACGCCGAGCGCTGGAAGCTCGATCCCCACCGAATCGCGATCATCGGTTTCTCGGCCGGCGGGCACCTCGCCTCGACGGCCGGCACCCACTTCGACGCAGGCAAGCCCGACGCCGACGACCCGATCGAGCGCGTCAGCTCGCGACCGGACCGGATGATCCTGGTTTATCCCGTGATCGCGCTGGCGACGCCGTACGGTCATCCCGGATCGCTCAAGAACCTCCTGGGGGAGAATCCCGCGCGCGATCTGGTCGAGAGCCTCTCGAACGAGCGGCAGGTCACCAAGGACACGCCCCCGACGTTCCTCGCCCATACGAATGCCGACAAGGGAGTCCCCGCCGAGAACAGCCTTCTCTTCGCACTCGCCTTGCGCAAGGCGGGCGTGCCGGTCGAGCTGCACCTCTTCGAGCGCGGACCCCATGGCCTGGGCCTCGGCGACGGCATCGCGCAGTTCAAGGTCCCGCCCGAACCCTCCTTCAAGGCCTGGCCCAAGCTCTGCGAGACCTGGCTCAAGAACCAAGGGTTCCTCGACCGGAAGCCGGCGGCGAAGTGATCGACGCGGGTTGTCCGCTCAGGAGCACGATCTCCATCCAGGCGAGCGGTTCGGTCAGGTTCGTTCTGCCGGTTTTGATCAAGAACAAATCCACCGCCTCTGGCGGTGAGACTCCTAAAGGCTCTGCCGTTTCCGGCGTGAAAATGGGATGGTCCTCCTCGAGGAAGGCCCCGTGGGGCAGGAGGACCATCCATGAAGGATTGGCAGAGCCAGGCCCACGTCCAGTGGGACTGCAAGGATCACGTCGTGATCCTTCCGAAGTACCGTCGCAAGGTGTTGTACGGAAGGCTCCGACGGGGCATTGGCCAGATCCTGCGGGATCTGTGCCGGCAGAAGGATATCGAACTGGTGGAGGGGAAGGCACTGCCAGACCACATCCACATGTTGTTGAGCGTGCCCCCGCGGTACAGCATCGCGATGACGATCGGGGACCTCAAGGGGAAGAGTGCGACCCGGATTGACCGGGAGCTGTTGCATACGAAAGGGACGTGGTTCGGCCGGACAAGGCCTCGTCGGGTTCCGCGGCGGTGTCCAGCAGAGCGATCCTCTCTGGCGAAGAAACAGACGACGGAGCATCCCGCAATTCTCGCACGATTCAACCGGGCCGAAAAGACGGTGACAAAGAATTGTTCAAGGATTGTCCGGCGGCCGCATGGCCACGGGGGAAGCACCCCTCGACGGGGACGACGGGAGGGCGTCGGCCAGGACCTGGGCGGCGAGGCGATGGCCCGCGGCGGTCCAGTGCGGGTCATCGGGCAGATAGAGCAGTGCGCCGCCGGCCGCTTCGGCCTGGAACCGGGGAGTCAGGTCGAGGAACCGGACCTCCGCCGACACCGCTGCGACCGCCGAGCCCAGGGCGCCCGGCAGGTCGTCGACGGGCCAGGAACGGCAGGGGGAGTTGGGGTCGAACGCGCACAGGTTCCGGTAGACGCGAAACCGCGACGGGATGAACACGACCACCAGCTCGACCCCGTGTTGCCGGCAGAGCGAATGAGCTTCGGCCAGGATGGACCGGACGCGATCCAGCTCGGGCGCGTGCTCGCGCGGCAGGGGCGGGTCGCCGTCGCCGTGCTGCACCCCGCTGCCGAAGTAGATGGGCACCGGCTGGCCCGAGCCGTCGTCGAACCAGCCGGTGAACAGCCGGGCGGGTCGGCGCGGCTCGGGCCGCAGCCAGGTCCGGATCGAGAACGCCAGCGCGTTGCGGACGAACCCTCGTCCATAGAGCGAGTCCGAACGGCCGCCCTGGAGGATCCACCGGATCTCCTTGCGCTGGGACTCGTACTCGTGGAGATCCTGGAGGTCGTTCCCCTCGTAGAAGGCCCAGACGCAGGTCCGCGCCTTGCGAGCCAGGGCGTAGCGCCGCAGGACGCCAAGCTCCTGCTCGGGTCCATACCCGGAGCGGCCCAGGTTGGCGACGGTGCGCCCGGTCAGCCGGGCCAGGTGGGCAGTGATCAGCTCCGACGCGTCGACGTGCACGCCCTCGATGAGCGAGTCGCCGATGACGGCCACGTCGGCCGGGTTGACGCCGGGCGGGTTGCGGAAGCCGTCGCTGTCGAGTTGGAGGTCGCACCGGTAGGTCTTCGCGGGCGGCGTGCCGCGGAGCGAATAAATCTCGGAGCCCACGCAGTTCCATCGGGCCTGCCGGTTCCCCTCCCGCACGTAGATCAGCTCGGGGTCGGCGCGGTAGCCGGGCCGCCGCCACGTCGGCGTCGGGGTCGCGAACACGCTGCGGTAATCGACCCAGCCCAGGGCCGCCGGCACCTCGACCAGAGCGACGACCAGCAGGATCGATCCCGTGCACGCGAGGAACCGTGCCGCATCCCCCACGCGCCCCTGTCGGGAGAGGAAGAAGACGAGCCCCCAGGCCCCCATGTAGGACGACACGAGCAAGCTGAGGAGTTGCTCGGGATTGATGCCGTGAGCCGTCGCGCCGAGCCGCAGGGCCATGGCCAGCACACCCAGCCATCCCAGAGAAAACACGATCGTCGCGCGGCGACGGCGCATGGCTCGCCCCTCCCTGGCCCGGAGCCCGGGTCGACCGATCGGCAGCCGCATCCGGCGCGGCGACCGTTCCCGGGGCCGATTTATATCCCCGCGCGGCGGGCTGTCAACCCGAGTCCCCGGCGCGATCACGCGGACCCGGTGCGGGCCTGAGATCATCTCCTCAAAGACTCCCGCTTCGGGCTACGCGACCCGGCCGCGGCCGGCTTGTACTAATATGAGAAGCCCCCCCCCGAAATCACGTCACATCACGTCACGGCCTTATGCCGCTTGGACTTACGTCACGAAACCCTGGCAAAAAATGCGTCGCGCTCGTCACAGCCTTATGCCGCTTGGACTTACGTCACGCCACGGCTTCCGATCCCGCCGCGATGGCGGATCGCGGCGATGGCTCCCTGTCAAGATGGCGCGGTGAGGGTGAGTTTCTCGCGCTCGATTGGGATCGCCCGGCAGCGGCGACGGGGGCTCCCGGCGGCAGACCCCCTTGAGTTAGGGGGGAGAGTAGGGGACGGCCTCGCGGAATCGAGAGCCGGAGCTCCCCACCGAGACTTCTCCAGCGCGAGCGAGCGCGGGTCGAGTAAGGACCCTACAGGCCCAGCCGCCGTTTGACTTCCTCTAACGGAATCGTTGCCTTCTGTTGGGCCCGTGCCTCGAGGACGGCCATCAGCCTGGGATTGTTCCGGGTC
This sequence comes from Isosphaeraceae bacterium, assembly GCA_021324445.1. Lineage (GTDB taxonomy): Bacteria > Planctomycetota > Planctomycetia > Isosphaerales > Isosphaeraceae > JAJPJC01. The sequence continues at coordinate 811 of JAJPJC010000141.1, read as the reverse complement.
CGCGCGATCTCCTGATCAAAGTCATCGACGGCGACCAGCAGGAATTCCGTCCCGTCCGGCAGGCGCAGGATGAGGTCATCATCCCGCGCCTGCTGGAGCAGATGGGCCAAATCCGGCGGGGTGTGAGCGAAAACGATTGTCTTGACGGGTGGGACTCCTCTTCCTTGGCCAAGGAGTCGGTCTATGGCTCGCGGTAAAGCGCGCCACCCTTCATGACGAGCTTGACGCGGCGCAGCGCCGTGATGTCGCTCGTCGGGTCGCCGTCGACGGCGACCAGGTCGGCCAGCAGTCCCGGCTGGATCGTGCCCAGGCGGTCGTCGAGCCGGATCGTCCTGGCGGCGACGGAAGTGGCGGCGCGGAGGGCCTCGGCCGGCTTCATGCCGTAATCGACCAGGAGCTCGAGCTCGCGCGCGCCGTCGCCGTGGGCGAAGACGCCCATGTCGCTGCCGTTGGCGATCGTGACGCCGGCCGCCAGCGCCTTCTGGAAGGTTGCGCGCGCCCGCTTGAGCCGGGGCGGCTCGGGGTCGGTCCCCGGCCGGTAGCCGCGATACCGGGCCGATGCCTCGTAGGCGGCCAGGGTGGGACAGAGCGCGACGCCCCGCTCGGCCATCAGCTTGAAGACCTCGTCGTCGCCGCCGTCGCCGTGCTCGATGGTCGCCACGCCGGCCGTCGCCGCGCGGCGCATCCCCTCCTTCGACATGGCGTGCGCCGCCACCGGGATGCCTGCCGAGCCGGCCGTCGCGACGATCCGCGCCAGCTCCTCCTGCGAGAACGACGGCCGGACCGCCGCGCCCCCCATCGCCGCGTCGGC
>JAJPJC010000102.1 GCA_021324445.1 Isosphaeraceae bacterium | reverse complement strand
GACGGTTGTAGGGTGGGTGCAACCCACCAACGCAAAGCCCTGGTAATACTGATGATCGGTGGGTTTCACCCACCCTACGAAATCGACCTCCGACCCTTTCGGAACAGGGTCTTATGATCGTCGACGACTTCGAAGGCCCGCAAGTAAGCCTCACGCAGCCTCATCTCATGCCGATTGACAACACCACAGAGGAATTCCACCTCTACCGGAGAGAGGATTGCGTTCGTCTCCCGATTCGAGGTCAAAGACCGAGCCCATTGTTCCGCCTCGTTCTCCCCCTTACCGTCGAGAGGTCTGAGTTGGTTGAAATGAGAAATCAGGACGTTGGTATCCAAGCTAAACTTGGGCATGACCGATCCTCAGCCCTCGGCCCCTTCGGGGACCTCAATCGTCTGCAGGATGTCTTCCCAGTGAGAGGCGATGTCCTTGAGGACTGCGGAGATCTCCCGCCCATCGACCCGTCGCACCGCCGAGCAAGCGATCGTCATGCTGACTCCTTCCGGAGCATCAGGAAAGTCACTCCACTTCAAGGAGTAGATGTCCTTGTCGGTACCCGCACGAAGTCGCTCCGCGAGTCGCAAGAAGCCGTCGCGGATGATCGGGGCGTGGTCGAAGAGCCATTGTTCAGCCAAGTCGGGATCGTCGGGGATCCCCGGTCCCTCGCAACGTAGGTCCACGTACCAAATCAGGGCAGGGTCACGTTCACCCTCACCCCCTTCGAATCGCTCCCCGATCGGATCCCCATCGAGCTCGAGGCCGGTCCGTACGCCGCCGTCGTAACGTTTCTGTCTGTAGAAGATCAACTTCGCCATGCGATCCTCCCTCCGATGTGGGATGAGGCGTGGGTGCACCCGTTCATTGTAGGGAACGGGACACCCTTCGGCCACTTCTTGTTCACACCGGCACGACCGTCTCCCACTTGTGGTTCTCGGCCGAGTCGAGCACGGCGTCGCAGACGGCCTGCGTGGCCAGGGCATCGCGGAAGGTCGGCGCCGTCGGCTGGCCCTTGGCCAGGTTCTCCAGGAAGTCGGCCACCTGGTGCACGAAAGTGTGCTCGTAGCCGATCTGGAGCCCCGGCACCCACCAGTGCTTCATGTAGGGCATGTCGCTGTCGCTGACGTGGATCGACCGCCAGCCGCGCACGATCGACTCATCCCGGTGGTCGAAATACTCCAGGCGGTGCTGGTCGTGCAGGTCCCACTTCAGCGACGCCTTCTCGCCGTTGACCTCGAGGGTGTAGAGGGCCTTGTGGCCCCGGGCGTACCGGGTCGATTCGAAAAGGCCCAGCGAGCCGTTCTCAAACCGGCAGAGGAACGCGCAGGCGTCGTCGATCCCCACGGGTTCGACCTTGCCGGTGAGGTTGTGCATCCGCTCCTTGACGAACGTCTCGGTCATGGCGCAGACGGAGTTGATCGACCCGTTGAGCCACAGCGCCGTGTCGATGCAGTGGGCCAGCAGGTCGCCGGTGACGCCCGAGCCGGCGGCGGCGACGTCGAGCCGCCAGAGGCCCGTGCCCCCCTGAGGCAGGTCGGCCGAGATCGTCCAGTCCTGGAGGAAGTTGGCGCGGTAGTGGAAGATCCTGCCGAGCCGTCCGGCATCGATGAGCTGCTTCGCCAGAGTCACCGCCGGCACGCGCCGGTAGTTGTACCAGACCATGTTGGGCACCCCGGCCTTTTCGATCGCGTCGACCATCCGCTGCCCCTCGACGAGGTTCATCGACAGGGGCTTCTCGCAGAGGACCATCTTGCCGGCCGCCGCCGCGGCGAGGGCGATCTCGGCGTGCGTGTTGTTCGGCGTGCAGATGTCGATCGCGTCGATGTCCTTGCGCGCGACGAGTTGCCGCCAGTCGGTCTCGACCGACTCGTAGCCCCACTTGTCGGCGAAGGCTTTGGCCCCATCGGTCGTCCGGCCGCAGATCGCCTTCAGCACTGGCCGGTATTCGAGGTCGAAGAAGTCATTGACCCGCTTGTAGGCGTTGGAGTGCGTCCGGCCCATGAAGCCGTAGCCAACGATCCCGACATTCCAAGGCTTCTGTGCGCTCATGTGACCTCCCGTCCGTGTTCAGGAAAGACACGGCTGGATCGCGGAACCGTACACTAAAACCAAAATCGCGCCGTCATTCGGACCAGCCGTGGGCGTCCCGGACCTGGATCATCACCTGAAGGATGTCGTTCCAGGTCTGCGGCTTCATCATGACTTCGTTGGGAAACATGCAGCCGTCCCAGCAGATGTGGCGGCAGGCCCTGGTCACCTTGCCGCGCTCGTCGCGGAGCCAGAAGCCGGCGTGATGGGGAATATCGAGCTTGCCATTGGGGTCGGTCGCCAGGCAATGGCGGCCGGTGTGGTCGTGGGTGCCGGAGCCGAAGACGGTCGCGTCGTTCTGAGCGACGTGGAAGTCGATCGTCCAGGGCCGCAGGGAGGCCGTCAAGGTCTTGAGCGCCGCGTCGAGGGTATGGTGGTCCCGCCAGTCGAAATCCGGGGGCAGGATGCGGTCCTCGGGGGCGTTCTCCCCCAGGGTGTAGAGCAGCGTGTGCGCCATATCAGCCTGGAAGCCCACGGTCTCGGGCTCGCCGACCTGCTCGAGGAGGTCGACCATGGTGCGCCAGGAGTGCATGCCGCCCCAGCAGATCTCCCCCTCGGCGGCCAGCCGCTCGCCGTGGTCGCGCGCGATCGCGGCGGCGCGCTGGAAGGTCTCGGCGATGGTCCGCTGGTTTTTCTTGGGGTCCTTGGCCCAGTCGGCCGGAGAGCAGGCCGAGTCGATCCGGACGACGCCGTACGGCCGGACCTCCAGCTCGCGGAGCGTCTTGGCGATCCGGCACGCCTTGCGGACGGCCGTCAGGTAATTCTCCCGCTGGCGGTCGTCCCCCATCGCCGAGCCGTCGAACCAGACCGGCGCCACCACCGACCCCACGACGAACCCTTTGTCCGCGATCTTGTCGGCCACGGCTCTGAGGTCGTCGTCGCTGCTGTCGATGTTGATGTGAGGCTCGTAGAGGAAGATGTCGACGCCGTCGAACTTGATCCCGTCCACCTCGGCCGCGGCGGTCAGGTTGAGCATCGTGTCGAGGTCGATGGTGGGCTCGGCGCCGGGACTCCCCTTGCCGACCAGCCCGGGCCACATCGCATTGTGCAGTTTCGGGTAGCTGTGAGGATGGCTGCTGTCCATGGAAAGCCCCGATAAGGAGGAAGGAGATCAATCGCCCGCCGGGACGATCGGTTCAGAGACGTCGAGCCAGGTCCCTCGGAGCGGGCCGAGTCCCGGATCACTGGGAATCAGGGTGCGCCGCACCAGCTCCTCAACGTAACGAGCGCGGGCGACACTGACAAAGCCGAGATCGAGAACCGTCCCCCCAAGAACGAAGAAGACATCACCGGTCCCATCCTGGCGCTCGATGCAGAGCGTGTCGTCGAATGTGCCGGCCTCCCGGTCGAGGAGCTGGATCTCCCCTTCCTCAACCAGGTCCTGGCCGACGATCGCCCGGCGATCGGTCAGGACGTAAAAGGTCCGCGACAGTTGCCGGCGCCGCCACACATAGTCGACCCAACGCCCGAGCAGGCCCAGCGCGACCACACCGCCGAGCACGCCCGGGGCCAGGCCGAGGTAGAACAACAGCTCCGCGGTATCCATCGCGCGGAGACCGTAGATTCCGAAGAGGACCATCAGCGCGAAGCCGCTGGCCCCGCAGAGAAACGCCGCGAAGAAGGCTGGGAACGGGGCGACCGTGGGCGTGGGTGGTGGACCGGCCCGTTCCGCCCAGAGGACCTTCTCGCCCGGAGCGAGATCGTCCTTGATCGCGGCGCGCTGCTCGTCGGTCAAATCACCGGCGAGGTCATCGGCCGCATCGGTGAAGCCGTCCGTCCGACTCCCGTTCGCAGAACTCATCATCCGCCACCTCCCGGCCAACCCGCTGGATTGCCGCTGTGATCGACGCCTCCCCGCTGCCTCATCGGCCGCCCTTGCGCCGCTTCGGAGCGGCTTTGCGCCGCCTGGGAAGAAGCTCGTTGCGGGCCCAGTCGTCGAGCTGCGCGCGCCACTGGATCCTTCCGATCTGTTGCACCCGGCGCATCTGATCCCCGACATCGTCGGGCTCGAGCCCAGGCAGGAAAGAACTGCGAGCGACCTGCTGGTATGTCCCGTCATCGCGGCGGTTCCAGAACGTGCAGATCCAGCGCCGGGCGTCGAAACGCCAGATCTCGGGTACGCCGAGTCGCCCCCACGCCTCGACGGCGTCATCCGCGGGGTGGGTCACCTCGACCTCGACGGCCAGGTCGGGTGGCGGGTCCACGTCGAAGTCGTAGTTCTTGGGACCGCGCATCCGTTTGGCATTTCGACCGAAATGAAAGGTCTGATCCCCTTCCAGCCCCGCAGCCTTCTTGCGGCGACGATACGTCGCTTCCCCCGAAGGTTCACACTCGATCCCCAGGATGACCGCGAGATCGGCCACAAAATGGCCGAGACTAAAAGACAACCACTCGTGGTGTCTGGTTCTTCCCATGAAGGTCAGCCGTCCGGCGCAATAGATCATTCGGGGATAGGACCGTTCGCCGAGCGCGTCATTGAAGGCGACATAAGCGTCCCAACTCACGCGTGGGATCACGAATCGTTCCCCGTCGGTCTCCGCACTGGCCGGGTTGGTCGCCGGCATCGACATGGCCGCTCCTCACTTTCTGGGCTTGAGGTGGTCCCCCACGTTCGGCAGGTCCGCATGAGTATCGGGTCCGAAGTACCGCAGGCTGACGAACGGCTCGCTGCCGGTGTTCTGGAACGTCACGCCCTCGCCGGCCCGCTTGGCGGTGACGAAGACCTCGTCCTGGGTGACCTCGCCATACCGGATGAAGTTGGGGCTGTCGACGGCCAGCTTGCCGATCGTGCCGCTGCCCTGGACGACGATCAGACCGTAGGCGCCCGGGTCGGTGAGCGTGGCCGAGCGTGCGGGCTCGATGGTCAGCTCGCAGGCGCTGAAGAGCTGCTGGCCGTTGACCCGGCCGTAGACGACCCACTTGTCGACGTAGCCCGCCTCCTTGCCGCCGGAGCGGAGGATCGGCTCGAGGTAGTTGTTCTTCTTGAACTCGGGATCAACGTTCTTCTCCCAATCGAGCTGGGCGACGAGGTAATCGAGGTCCTGGTGGTACTGCTCGGGGACGTCCTTGACCAGGAGCTCCCAGGGGACGCGTCGGCCCTCGACCATCGACTGGTACATGCCGAAGACGTCGGAGCCCCACTGGGGCTCGAAGGTCACCAGCGAGCCCGGTGCGTGGAGGACACAGGGCGGGACCAGCCAGCCGGTCCCCGGCTTGAGCCGGTACGCCTTGGACAGGTCGAGGATGCCGTTGTCGCCCAGGTTCCAGTGCTCAAGGCAGTGACGCACGTCCGATTTCCGCGTCCCCGGCTCCAGGCCGAAGAACGTGTAGGGGAAATTGTTGCCGGTCCAGTTGAGCTGCGGCGGGAAATAGTAGCTCTCGGGCTTCCCTTCGCGGCCGAGCAGGGCCGCCTGCTCCTGGTTCTGGTGCATGTGGTGGGGGATCGGCCCGAGGTTGTCGAAGAACTTACTGTAGACGGGCCAACGCTCGTAGGTCGTCCACAGCGCATCGCCGATCATCTCGCGGCCGAACTCGGCGATGGCGTCCTTGAGCGTGAAGCGGTCGCCGTCCGCGACGATGTAGCTGAGTCCCTCGTCGGGGGGCGCCCCCTCGTTGGCGGCGGGGGTCGTCGAGGCGAACCAGCGCTCGTCGATCCCGCCCCGGTCGGTACCCAAGGCATAAAGGTCTTCGCGCGCCAGCTTGAGCCGGCCGCCGGGCATCAAGAACGATCGCGGCACCCAGTTGGGGGCCAGCCGGAGAATCCCTTCACCGGCATCCACGGCCGCACGGACGCGCGCGGCGAGGTTTTGTTCAGCCATGGCGTCTCCCCTCAGACCCAAGGTCTCGTTGACCACGACTCCGGAGTGGAAATGAACTCGTTTTAAGACCGACAGAGTCGCGCCGCAAGCCTCAACTCACCCTCGTTTTTGATCCGCTCCACTCCGACCATTCTGACCAGTCCGGCCGGCCCGCGAAACCCCGCGCTGCCATGGGCCCCGGCGGCGCCCCGTCCCCGCCCCACCCATCCCGGCTTGCGTTCCCGCCGCCTCTTGCTAGAGTGTCCGCGTCGCGGAGAATTCTCAGAGTCTGTTCCGAAGGCCATTTGAGCCCCCGCATGGGGGCGGGAGGACGTAGCCAGGGGCGGCAAACCCTGGGACGGTGGCCTCAGGTCCCGCTCTCCTCCCGGGGAGCCCCGCAGGGGCGACAGCATTGCCACTCGCCCCTCCGGGGCTGTTGCAAGAGAGGTCGACCAGGGGCTGACGCCCCTGGCTACGGACGTCCGCCCCTCCGGGGCTCTGGAAACCGACTCTCACCCCCACCCGACAAGGATGTCGACTGTGGATCGTGCCGCCCACTTCCGGCCGTCGCGAACCCGCCGGCCGCAGCCGTTGCTGAGCGTCGTCGTTCCCCTCTACAACGAGCAGGAGACCGTCGAGGCCCTCTGGGAGCGGCTGCGCGCGGTCCTCCAGCCGTTGGAAGCCCCCTTCGAGGTCGTGCTGGTCGACGACGGCAGCCACGACGCCACGCCCCGCCTGATCGATGCGCTGCACCAGCGGGATCAGCGCGTCGTCGTCGTGCGTCTCAGCCGCAACTTCGGGCACCAGGCGGCCATCTCGGCCGGCCTGGCGCACGCTCAGGGGCAGGCGGTGGTGGTGATGGATGGGGACTTGCAGGACCCGCCGGAGTTGATCCCGCAGTTCCTCCGCCTCTGGCGGGAGGGGAATGACGTGGTCTACGCGGTGCGTCGGAGCCGTCGTGAGGGTCCCGTCAGGCGGCTGGGCTATCGGGCCTTCTATCAACTGCTCGGCTGGATCAGCGACCTGGAGATCCCGCCCGACAGCGGCGACTTCAGCCTGATGGATCGCCGGGTCGTCGATGCGTTCAACCGGCTCCCCGAGCGGTGCCGGTTCGCCCGCGGCCTGCGCCGGTTCCTCGGCTTCCGCCAGGCCGGCCTGGTCTACGACCGCCCCGCCCGCGCCGCCGGCCGGCCCAAGTACACCCTGCGGAAGCTGGTCGGCCTGGCGATCGACGGCCTGGTCAGCTTCAGCAGCTCCCCGCTGAGGATGGTCACCTACCTGGGCCTCGCCGCGGCCGGGTTGGCGATTGTCCTGACCGCCTGGGTGCTCGACGACGCCATCCGCCACCACTCGGCGCCGCAGGGCTGGGCGTCGACCCTGATCGTCGTCCTGTTCCTGGGGGCCGCTCAGCTCCTGAGCCTGGGCGTCCTCGGCGAATACCTCCGGCTCATCTTCCTGGAAGCCAAGCAGCGGCCAGCCTACATCGTCGCCGAACTGAAGAGACATGCCGGCAGCCACCGGGACCACGACGGGGCCGCCGATGAGCGGGTGTCCATGGCCGTCGCAGAGTAGGGCCTGCCCTACGGCGCGTCCCGGAAGAAGGCAATCACGCCCCGGAGGATCTCATCGAGCGACTTGGTCGGCCGGTAGCCGATCAGGCGCTCGACCTTGCTGATGTCGGGGACCCGCCGCGGCATGTCCTCGAACCCCTCGCCGTAGGCGAGCTCATACGGCACGTGGACGATCTCCGAATTCGATTCCGTCAGCGCCTTGACCCGCTCGGCCAGCCCGCGGATCGTCACCTCCTCGTTGGAGCCCACGTTGAAGACCTCGCCGACCGCGCCGGGATGATCCATCAGCGCCACCAGGGCCCGGACGACGTCACTCACGTCGGCAAAACAGCGCGACTGGGTGCCCGCGCCGTGGATCGTGATCGGCCGGCCGGTCAGGGCCTGCTTGATGAACGTCGGCACGACCATCCCATACTGGCCGGTCTGCCGCGGCCCCACCGTGTTGAACAGCCGGACGATGACGGTTGGGAGCGTCCGCTCCCGCCAGTAGGCCAGCGCCAGGAACTCGTCGATCGCCTTGGAGCAGGCGTAGCTCCAGCGGCCCTTGGTGGTCGGCCCGAGCACCAGATTGCCGTCCTCGCGGAACGGCACGTCCTCGCTGAGCCCGTAGACCTCCGAGGTGGAAGCGATCAGCACCTTCTTCTTCTTCTTGTTCGCCTTGGCCAGCACGACCTCGGTGCCATGGACGTTGGTCTCGATGGTCCGGACCGGGCTCTCGACGATCAGGCGCACGCCGACCGCCGCCGCCAGGTGGATCACCACGTCGCACTGGTCCACCAGCTCGGCCACGGTGGGGCCGTGATGGACGCTCTCGATGGTATAGTGGAAGCCCGCGCGTCCCTTGAGATGGCGGATATTGTCCATGCTGCCCGTGGAGAGGTCGTCCAAGACGAACACCTCATCCCCGCGCGCCAGATAGGCGTCGGCCAGATGGGAGCCGATGAAACCGGCGCCTCCGGTGATCAGAACGCGCATGGGCGATGGTCCCTCCGTCGGCGCTCTGCCCGGACGACGCGGATCCGGGGTTTCGTCCGGGCGTAAGATTCCCTGCCAGAACGCCGGCGGAGCAGCGTGGCTCCTCGGGGTGCTGAACCCTATGCTATCAAACCGGTCGCCGGATTCAACCCGACCGATCCGCCGACCCATCCCCCCGGAGGAGGCATTGGACACCATGCTCGACGGACCCTTGGTCTTCCTGGATATCGATACCCAGCGCGACTTCCTCGAACCGACCGGCGCGCTCTACGTCGCCGGCTCCGAGGCGATCCTTTCCAACCTGGAACACCTGACCCAGTTCGCCCAGGCTCAGGGGATCCCCATCCTGGCCACGGCGTGCAGCCACAGGCCCGGCGACCCCGAGCTGGCGCAGTTCCCACCGCACTGCATGGCCGGAACCGAAGGCCAGCAAAGAGTTGCGGCGACAGCGCCTCGGGGATCCGTCGTCCTGGAGCCGGAGCAACGGCTGGGCGGTGAGCCACCGCTTCATCTGACCCTGCTGAAGCGCGAGTTCGACGTCTTCAGCCGGCCGGACGCCGAGGACCTGATCGCCCAGTACAATCGCCAGCGACCGACGTTCGTCGTCTATGGGGTGGCGACCGACTACTGCGTGCGGGCTGCGGTCGAGGGGCTGCTGGCCCGCCACTGCCGGGTCGCGATCGTCACCGATGCCGTCCGGGCGATCGATCCGGAGGCGGAGGCTCAGCTCCTGAGCGACTGGGCGGGGCGCGGCGTCCTCCTGACCCGCACCGCCGTGGTCTGCCGCGTCGGGTCCTCGTGAGGCGACCTTCCCGCGCCGGACCCCAGCCCGTTCGGCCCCCGCCTCCCCACTGCAACCGCAGTTTCCCGATCGACTTGGAGCGCCGATCGGGGTAAAATACTGCGGAGGTGTCGGGACCATGCATGACCGGTATCGCAGTCGGTTTCGACTGGCGGGCGCCACGAGTCGGGTTCGGCGTCAGATCGCGCTGGAAGCGGCGCGTCGCCTCTGGGCGGCGCTGGTGCCCAAGGGGGAGGAGCCGGCGCCGGGTTGGCTCGAGGCCCCGAGCCCCAGCGAGTTCTACCTCGCCAAGCGCAAGGCCGCGGCCGTGCTGGGCCATCGCGTCCGCCCCGGCGACCTGCCGTCGGACGATGAGGTCCGCGAGCTGCTCTGCTCCCTGCGGCGCGACGCCCTGCGCCATCCGGAACCGCTCGAGGGGTCGCCGGGTCACCACGATGAGGAGGAGTCCCCAGGCGCCGTGGCATCCCTGGCGGACCACCTCGATCGGTTCGCCCTCTACAAGCTGCGGTTGGCGCCTTTGGAATCGGTCAAGCAGAACCCCAAGTACCATCCCGAGGGGGACGCCCTCTACCACAGCCTCCAGGTCTTCCAGCTCGCCCGCGACGCCCGGCCGTATGACGAGGAGTTCCTCCTGGCCGCACTGCTGCACGACGTGGGCAAGGCCATCGACCCACTCAACCACGCCGCGGCCGGCGTGGAGGCACTCCGCGGCGCTGTGACCGAACGCACCCTCTGGCTGATCGCGCATCACATGGACCTCCTCGGCGCCCGCGAGCGCACCCTCAGCCCGCGCCGCCGCCGCGAGCTCGAGGCGTCCGAGTATTTCGCGGACCTCACGCTGCTCCGCGACCTCGACGACGCGGGTCGCGTTCCGGGCCAGGCCGTCGAATCGCTCGACGAGGCGCTCGCCTATCTCCAGGGGCTGGAACAGGAGAGCTACCTGGATCACGATCCGATCGATCCAGCGTCGCACGGGGGTGCCGACTCCTTCGCGGGCCGCCCCAAGCCGCACGACTGAGCCGGCCGGATCACCCCGAGCCCGCGCCCCTGGGGGAGACGGGCGAAATCGTGAAAAAAATCACCAAGTCTCCTGATTGCATATGATCTAAGACCTCATATGTACACAGCGAATCCATTACTTCAAAACGTCCTTGTCTCTGCTTGACTTGGGGGGACAGTCCGTGCATGATCAACGGAAGCAGGGCGGTCCGCAGCGGTCCGAGAGTGCAGGGCCGCTGGCGGCCCATGAGCGACGCGGAACCGAGGCGAGACACGGGAAGGACTCGATCAGCGAGAGAGGGGTGATGATGAGCACGGCGCAGGTAGCGGAGGTCGGCACGGCCGGTCAAGTCCCGACGGCGGCGGAGGAACCGGTTGAAGAATCGTTCGAGTTTCCGGGGACGCCGACGACGTGCGACGGGGCGGAGGCCGTGGTGCACGTGGAGATCCATATCAGCCAGGCGGCCGGGGCGTACCCGATCACCAGCTCGACGACCATGGGCGGGGGGTTCAACGCCGCGGTGACCAACGGCTGGAAGAACCTCTGGGGCGACGAGTTGATGTTCTTCGAGCCCGAGAGCGAACACTCGGCCGCGACGGTCTGTGAGGGGTTCGCGGTCGCGGGAGGCCGGGTGACCAACTTCACCTCGGGCCAGGGCCTGGTGCTGATGAAGGAGGTCCTGTACACGATCTCGGGCAAGCGGCTGCCCGTGGTGATGAATATCGGCGCGCGGGCCCTGACCAGCCAGGGGCTCAACGTCCACGCCGGCCACGACGACATGATGTCGGTCGCCGACTGCGGCTGGGGCATGATCTTCGGCCGCAACGCGCAGGAGGCGGGCGACTTCTGCCTGATCGCTCGACGCGCCGCCGAGGCCACCCAGACCCCGTTCTTCAACGTCCAGGACGGGTTCCTCACCACGCACACCGTCGAGACGGTCCGCCTCCCCGAGCCGGCCTTCATGAAGGAGTACATCGGCGACCCCAAGGAGAAGCTGATCAACCTGATGGACCCGGCCAACCCGATCATGTCGGGAGTCGTCCAGAACCAGGACTCCTACATGAAGGGGAAGATCTCCCAGCGGTGGTATTACCAGCAGTGCGAGCCCGCCCTGGAGAACGCCTTCGCCGAGTTCTACCGCAAGACCGGCCGCCGGTATGACTTCCTCGAGCCCTACCGCTGCGACGACGCCGATTACATCCTGATCGGCATGGGCTGCTACATGGAGACGGCCAAGGCCACGGTCGACTACCTGCGCGCGGCGCACGGCCTGGCGGTCGGCTGCCTGACTGTCTTCGTCTTCCGGCCGTTCCCGGCCCAGCAGCTCGTCAAGGCCCTGCGCGACTGCCGGGCGGTGACCGTCTTCGAGCGAATGGACGACCCCCTGTCGACCACGGGCAACCACCTGACCCGCGAGCTCAAGGCGGCCTTCTGCGACGCGATCAACGGACAGAACGGCCAGGACCGTCTCGAGCAGATCCCGCGGATCTACAGCGGCGCGGCCGGGCTGGGCAGCCGCGATGTCCGTCCCGGCGACATCATCGCCGCCTACCAGAACATGATCGACGACGGCCCCGACTTCTTCTGCGTCGGCATCGATCACGCCCTGGCACTGAAGTGCACCGAGGACCCCGACCTCCGGCCCAAGGGGGGCTTCTCGATGCGCGGCCACTCCGTGGGCGGCTTCGGCTCGGTGACCACCAACAAGGTCATCGCCACGATCGCCGGCGACGTCTTCGGCAAGGACGTGCAGGCCTATCCCAAGTACGGCTCGGAGAAGAAGGGGCTGCCCACCACCTACTACCTGACCATCGCCGACTCGCACATCAACACCCACTGCGAGCTCGAGCACGTCGACTTGATCTGCATCAACGATCCCACGGCGATCCTCAGCGCCGGCCCGCTCAAGGGCATGGTCCCAGGCGGTGCCATCTTCATGCAGTCCCCGTACACCGATCCGGTCGACGTCTGGACGCGAATCCCCGACTTCAACCGCCGGACGATCCGCGAGAAGAACCTGCGCGTCTTCTACACCGACATGGTCAAGATCGCGCGCGAGGTGGCCTCGGTCGCCGACCTCCAGATGCGGATGCAGGGGATCGTGCTCCTGGGCGCCTTCCTCAAGCTCACCCCCTATGCTCGCCAGAGCGAGATGACCGACGAGCAGGTCTACGCCGGGGTCGAGAAGGCCCTGCGCAAGTACTTCGGCAAGCGGGGCGACCGCGTCGTCCAGGACAACCTGACCTGCGTCAAGCAGGGTTACAGCACCCTCAAGGAAATCCCCACGGCACTGATCCACTCCTGAACCCGGCCGTGCCCACCTCGCCCAGACCCGAATCCCCAGGATCCATCATTCCCAAGGAGTGACCGATGGCCCAGTTAGCAGCCCCTCCCCAGCACTCAATGAACGAAGCTCACGAGCAGGACCCGTTCAACAACAGTTGCTACGGGTCGCTGGTCGACACCCCATACAAGTTGGTGAACTTGCCGGTGCTCGACGTGATCGATTTCAACGAGCGGATCATCCGCAGCTACGAGGACGGATCGGCGGAGAAGGAGCTGCCGGCCGACCTGTCGGTGGCCCGCTCGCTGGTCCCCGCCGGGACGGCCACGCTCCGCGACTTCAGCAACATCGCCCCGGAGATTCCAATCTACATCCCCGAGAACTGCACCGGCTGCATGGACTGCGTCACCGAGTGCCCCGATACGGCGATCCTGGGCAAGGTCCTGTCCGAGACCCAGCTCGAGGAGAAGCTGGCGACCATCGCCGACCCTGCCGATCAGTCGCTGTATCGAAGCCACTGGTCGCGGACCAAGAAGTATTACGAGGCCCCCAAGAAGAAGGGGCTCCCGGGCGGCATGTTCAACATCATGATCGACCCCAGCAAGTGCAAGGGATGCGCCGAGTGCGTCACGGTCTGTGACGACAACGCCCTGAAGATGGTCGCCAAGACCGACGAGGTGATGACGACCTGCCGCAAGACGCACCGCTACTTCAAGAACTTCGGTCCCAGCAACGACCAGTACATCAACGACAGCCTGCTGATCGACATGATGCTCAAGGAGGAGACGCTGCTCTACACCGGCGGCGCCGGGTCGTGCGCCGGCTGCGGCGAAGGGACGGCCCTGCGGATGCTCTGCGCCGCCACCGGCTCGAAGTACGGCGACCAGTGGGGCATCGTGGCGGCGACCGGCTGCAACACGGTCTACACCTCGACCTATCCCTACAATCCCTACCTGGTCCCCTGGACCAACTCGCTGTTCGAGAACGCCCCGGCTGACGCGATCGGCGTGCGGATGCGCTGGGACCAGATGGGCTGGGGCGACAAGCCGATCTGGTGCATCGGCGGCGACGGCGCCATGTTCGACATCGGCTTCCAGTCGCTCTCGCGGATGCTCGCCAGCGGGATGAACATCAAGGTGTTCGTGCTGGATACCCAGGTCTACTCCAACACCGGCGGCCAGGCCTCGACCAGCAGCTACACCGGCCAGAACACCAAGATGAGCGTGCACGGCAAGACCCTGGGCGGCAAGCAGGAGCGGCGCAAGGAGATCGCCCAGATCGCCATGATGCACCCGCGCACCTTCGTGGCCCAGACCACCTGCGCTCATATCAACCACTTCTACAAGTCGGTCCTGGGCGCGCTCGAGTTCGACGGCCCGGCGATCCTCTCCTGCTACACAACCTGCCAGCCCGAGCACGGTGTGGCCGACAACATGGCCGGCGAGCAGGCGCGGCTGGCCGTCGACACCCGCGCCTTCCCGCTCTTGATCTACGACCCCCGCAAGGGGAACACGATCCGCGAGCGGCTCTCGCTCCAGGGCAACCCGGCCATGAAGGAAGACTGGTACACCAACCCCAAGACCAAGGAGACGATCACCTTCATCGACTTCGCCCGCAGCGAAGGCCGCTTCTCCAAGCACTTCGACCGCGACGGCAACCCCTCGGAGACCCTCCTGAGGGCGATGGAGGACCGCCTCGACAACTGGCATGTCCTGCAAGAGCTGGCCGGGCTGAGGTGAGTATGGCGGGCCATCGAGCCGGGGCGGCGCCGAGCCGCCCCTGGCTGCCTCCGAACCGAACCCCGGCCCCGCCGGGCTGCTCTCAGGGCGGACGCGGTCGGAGGACCCTGCCCTGACCCGAGAATGAGGCCTTGGGCGTCAGGATGACCTCGCGGCGGTGACCCAAGAGCTCGATGTCAAAGAATTGCTGCATGCCCGCATAGCCGAGGAGGGTCCATCGTCTCGGTGTGTCGAGGAAGCCAACGATCGCCTCCCAGACATATTCCTCGTAAGTATCGGTGAGCCAAAGCCTGACCCTAGCATAAGAGTAGCGAATGAGCGGCCCAGCGACCGGGAGTGATTCGCCTTGGGGAGCACCGGCTAGGTTCAGCCCCAGGGGCGAGCAGAGCCGGGACGGGAAGATCGTGTCATCGGCGCCGCAGTCGAGGTTTCCATCAATCACAGCCCAACCGAGGGGGCTAATCACTTGGATCGGGAGGATTGGGCGGTAGCGGACTGGACGGCCTCCGAAGGGATAAACGGGCCGCCGGGTCTTCAGTGTGTGATCGAGAAACCTCACCGGCGCTTCCGTCTGATCCTTCACCAACCCAGAATCCTGTCAAGGGGTCCGGCTTTGCTTCGCCCGCCGCAGCCCCCGCCAGTTCCATGCTTGTCCCCCAGCCCAGCATTGCGCCAGCGTCCGGAATGCCCCCCAGAACGCACCGCTGGGGATCTTCTCCAGCATCGCGCATGGCTGCGAAGAGGGCATCGAGATCCTCGGCATGGGCGAGGTTGCGGGTGTCGTCGAGGCTCCAGGCGACCCACTGCCCGCGAGACTTCTCCAACTCCTCCGCGGGAAACCGGTTTCGGTTCTCAATGTGATGTTCCAATTCCATCACATCAGCCAGATCGAGGCCTTGCATGAGAATTGACCTCCTGCGAGTGGCGGTGCATCCAATTCCCACCCTCATGCGATCTTATCGGGAGGATCTCCCATCGGTCAAAATGAATGATCCGAGAACTCTTCCTGGTCACCATGCTCGCACGCAGGATTTCGATTCCCGACCACGATAATCCGCTCCCGGAACCAGCCCGATGACGACTACCCCCTTGGCCGTGCATGAGTATCGTCCCGGTGGGCTCGACCAGGCGATGGACTTCCTCAAGCGCACCCGTTCGGAGCTGCGCCTGCTCCGCATGGTCCGCGTTGGCAAGGACTTCCTGCGCGTCTTTGATGTCAACGGCGACTCGTTCGAGATCCGGGGGCTCGGCTATCCCGACGCGGATCTCATCCCGCTGTTGCAGAGCATCAACGCCGTGTACAATCCCACCACGATCCACGAGCCGACCGAGGCCGAGTACAAGGAATTCAAGACGGGTCGGTGCCGTCCCTGGGCCGAGGATCGCGTGATGTAGGTCGTCGGGAGGGGAACCGGCCGCTCAGACGCCGGCCGAGACGACGGCAGCGCCCCGCGCGGTTCCGTCCGGGATGGTCTGCGCCTCCAGTCGCCGTCGGAATCGCAGGTGCCGGCGTCGGGTCAGTTCCACCAGGGGACGCCAGACCTTGGCGGTGAGCCGGTGGCGGATCAACTGGTGCCTCGCGCAGCGCCTCCAGAATCCCGAGCTTCTTCATCGACAGCCCCTGCGTGATCACCCGGCTTGCCCACTCGATCGATATCTCGATCCCCCAGAACTTACTTTGCATTACAAGGTTCTTTGTGTAAATCGAACCCCCTCCGGATTTCCCTGGATTGTCAGGACGTCTCGATCGGTCGTCTCGGGCGGGCGGCACGGCGATGCGATAGAATGCCCGGGGATCACTCCCGGCGCGGGAGTGCAGGGCTGGAGGGAATCCTGCGTCGCATCACGAGGGGAGGCGGAGGATGGTCGGAGGGGCAAGCACCGTGGGGGGTGTCGTCTACGCGATCGAGGCGTTCCCGCGGTTGAGTGTGGAGGAATTCCTCGACGTGCTGCGGCGGTCGACGCTGGCCGAGCGGCGGCCGGTCGACGAGCCGGAGACGATGCGCGGCATGCTCGAGCAGGCCGACGTGATTGTGACCGCCCGGGTCGACGGCCTGCTGGTGGGCATTTCCCGGGCGATCACCGACTCTCATTTCTGCACGTACCTCTCGGACCTGGCGGTCGACGCGGCCTATCAGCGGCGCGGCATCGGCAAGGAGCTGATCCGCCGCACCCACGAAGCGGCCGGGCGGAAGACCCAGCTCATCTTGCTGGCCGCTCCCAAGGCGCGGGGGTACTACCCGCACATCGGCATGACGGCCCACGACTCCTGCTGGACGATCCCTCGGGAACCCCAATCTGGGGATTGAGTGGAGTCGGGGGTAGGCAATGACGGCCTGGGCCGACATAATCAACGGGGTGAGACCGCGCGTGGAGAGTGTTCCACCGCCGCTGGGCAACCGCCAGGACCCTCGACACGAAAGCGAGCCGGACATGAGCAGGAGCTTCCGGGCCGTTGCCGCAGTCGGACTGATCGTGGCGTCGGGCGGGTATTTCGACACGGTCGCGCACGGCCAGGGCGCGGTCGCCTTCCAGCCGTCGATCGGTTTCGTGCCCAATGGGGCGACGATGACGGCCACGCCGGTGGTCACGCCCGACCGGCGCTATGTCCGGCTGACCGTCAACCCCTTCTTCAACACGGTCAATGGCTTCACGACGTATTCCTCCCCACTCGGTGCGGTCGGCGGGACGGGCTTTGGTGGCTTCGGGGGGATGAACGGCGTGAACGCAGGGGGTGGCACCGGCATGGGGCCAGGAGGACCGATGGGGCCAGGCTCACCGCTCTTGACCGGCTATGGCCTTGCGGGCCCACTGCCGCCCCCGGCCGCCGTAGCGGGCGACCCCTTCAACACGAACGCACCGGGCGGCCTCGGGGGCGGTGCCGCGCCCGGCACCCCCTTCGGGATGAATGCCGGCATGGGCGCCCAGGCTGGCGCGGCAGGACCGGTCGGCAGGGATGCCGAGATGGGCGCTCCGACCGGCGCGGCAGGACCCTGGCTGGGGAATCCGTCGGCCCTCGCCGGCTTCGACGCCGGAGGTCTCGCGCAAGCCACCCGGCTGGTCCGCGGCCCGCGGCCCACCGCGCGGAAGGCGGCGCGACGTCCCGCTCCGACCTCACGGCGCCGGGCGGGGACGACCGCGGCCGCGCCCTCGAAAACCCGGAAGTGACCGTCAGCCGCGGGGGCTCCCTGGCCCGAAGGGGCCAAACCCATCAGCCCGGCGCAACGCCCCGGGACCGTAGCGACCCACTCCAAGAGAAGCCCTGAAAGGGCGAGACTCGTCGGTGCCGACCGACTCAGCTCCGCGGCCGGTGCTGGGGATCGAAGTGCTTGACCAGGGTGACTTCATTGCCGCGTTCGTTGTACCGGAAGTCGTCGACCAGCCCCTTGGCGAGCATGATGCCGAAGCCTCCCTCGCGCAAGCCCAGCTCGTTGCGGATCTCCAGGTGCCGGATCGGGTCTTCGTCCGAGGCCGCGTGGGGGAGATCCTGCGGGTTGAAGCCGGGGCCCTGGTCCTGGATGATCAGCGTCACCGAGGTGGGGTCGATCCGGTAGGTGATCCGCAGCACCAGGTCGGCGTTCTTGCGGTGGCCCCACTCGATGGCGTTGCCCCCCATCTCCATCACGGCCTGCTTGAGATCCTTGATCTGCCGCTCGGTCAAGGGGGTGTGCGCGAAGAGGTCGGCCAGTAGATCGTTGGCCTCGGCCAGATAGGTCAGCTCGCTGCGGATATCGAAATTGATCTCGCCGGTCGTGCCGCGCTGGCGGTGCTCGTCATGCCAGGCCAGGGCCTCGTCCATGCTCTGGTAGAGCTGCTGGGGCGTAAACGGCTTGACCAGGTAGCCGTTGGCGCCGACGCGCACGCCGGCGGCCCGATGGTGCGCATCCTGAAGCGCGGTGACCATGATGATGGGGATCAGATTGGTGATCCGATCCCGTTTCAACCGGTCGCAGACCTCGAACCCATCGATGTCCGGAAGCATCAGATCGAGCAAAATCAGGTCGGGGTGCCGCTGGGAGACCGCCGCCAACGCCTGGGCGCCGGAAAAGACCTGGACCGGTTCGAAACCACGGGGCCGTACCAGACTGGCCAGGATATCGTTGGTGTCGCGCTCATCGTCGACCACGAGAACGGTGCGCGGCATGGGCAAGACCCGAAGGGACTACGTACGGAAGTTCGACCGCTTCCTGGGCCGGACCACCGGCCTCCGAAGGGCTTCTGAGTATTGTCGCGCGCCGGGCGGTGCCTGGCAAGGCTTTGCACCAACGGGTTGTTTCGTTGGCCGCGATCGGCCGCGCCGGGCGCGCGGGATGCTCCCCCGCGGGCGCGCTTCCCCTTGCGGGAGTGTGGACCGAGACGGCACAATTGGGGAAGTGGCCGCATGTCCCTGGGTGACACCCCCGCCCCACCCCGGTCGGCAACGGTTCCCGGAGGCGGATCGGATCAGATCGCGGCCCGACCCCCTTCCCCGAAACGTGAGCCTCATGAATGTCACGCGGATCATCGACGCCTTCGGTTATGTCATTTATGGAGCGCTGGCCTTCCTGGCGGTCTGGGGGGCCTACAATGCCATCCTGCTCTATCGGAGTCTCGCCAAGAAGTCGCTCCGCGACCCCTCCGAGTTGATCGATCAGGTCCGCGAGCTGTGTCGGGCGCGGCAGTATGAGAAGGCCGTGAACCTCTGCCAGACGCCCCCCTACTGGCATTCCGCCCTGGCGCAATTGATTGCCGTGGCCCTGCGGAACCGGGACAAGGGGCTGGCGAAGATCCAGCAGCTTGTGGTCACGGAGTTTCACAGCGAAGTGGTTGCCGGGATGGAGAATCGCTTGGGGTCGGTCTCGACGATCGTCCGGATGGGGCCCCTCCTGGGTCTGCTGGGGACGGTCGCCAGCATGATCGCGGCCTTCGGCCGGATCGGCGGCTCGGAGCATGTCAATCCCTCGGCGTTGGCCGCGGACATCAGCCTGGCGCTGTGGGCCACCGGTGCCGGGCTCCTGATCGCCAACCCGATGATGCTGATCGGCAACGACGTGCATGCCCGGCTGCGGCGGCTGCGCGACCGGACCGAGCGGCAACTCCAAGACGTGCTGGAATTCCTCGGGGCCGATTCCAAGTAAGTCAGCACACTGAGTTGAGCGAGAGGACTCACCGCCACCATGTTATTCCGCCGGGATGGGAACGAGGAGCGCAACGAGCACATCGATATGACCCCCATGGTCGACGTGGTCTTCCAGCTCATGACGTTCATGCTCTTCTCAGTGCAGATGAGTGGCGGGGAGAAGGTCGAGGTCCCGCCGGCGCGGCATGGGGTGGGCGTGGACGAAGCCGGCGCGACCTTCCTGACGCTGGCCAAGCCGGCGGCGCCGGGGAGCCAGCCGCACTTGCTGTTGGGTCATGGCGAGGGGGCGGTGGCGACGCTGGATCAGGCGCGCCAGGCGGTCGCCGACGGCGTCAAGCAGGGGCGGCGCAAGGTGATCCTCCAGGCCGACGGGGACGTCCCGCACGGCGAGGTCCTCCAGGTCGCCGGCGCGGTCGCCCAGGTCGAGGGGGTCACGGTCCATGTCGGGGTTCAGGAGCTGACCGGCGCCCCATGAGTGCGGCGGAGGATCCATTGGCGAGCTGGGACGTCTTCCACGCCGAACGCCTGGAACTGGAGCGCGGCCTGAGCACGGCGGCGGTCCGCGCGGCCCTGGCTGCCGGCCAGCTCCGGGATGACGACCTGATCCGGCCGGCGGGCACGACGGCCGCCTGGACGCCGCTGGCGGATCTCCCGGAGCTGCTGGCCCCCGTCGACCAGGCCGGCACCGCCCCACTGCCCCCCGAGGCCGCCGCCCAGGAACCGGGCCGCCCCACTCTGGACCAGGCCACGCCCCAGGCCAAGGCCCCGACCAGCGATTTTGAAATCCAATCCGACGCCTTCGACCCGGGACCCACACCCACCGCCGAGCCCACGCGCCTGGGACCAGCCTGGCTGCAACTCGGCGGCGAGCCGGACGATGTGGCCTTCCCCGTGCTGGATCAACGACCGTCTCCCGCCCAGTCTTCCCCGGTCCAAGGGGAGCCTCCCGCCACCTCGGCATGGACGTGGAACGATGAAGAGGATCTGGAGGAGGAGGATGAGCCCGAGGACGAGGATGAGCCCGGCGACCAGGCCGAGGTCCTGGACGAACCGCCCACAGCCTCCCGGGAGCTCCTCGACCTGGACGAACTGACCGTCCCGAGCGTCCATGGGCGCGAGGCGTATTCGGCCAGCAGGGCCAGCCACGTGGCCCTGCCCGTGGTCCCCTCGCGCGACTGGGATGAAGATCGGCCAGCCGTCGAGACCGCGACCGACCACCCGGCCGGCTTCACCCTGGCGCGGAGCGGCCCGATGACCGTCGAGGAGCTCGACCTGGCCCCCATGGTCGATGTCGCCTTCCAGCTCGTGTTGTTCTTCATGGTGACGGCGACCACGGTGCTCTACAAGACGCTCGAGATCCCCAAGCCGACGGCCGATCCGCCCCCGGGCGCGGTCGCCCAGGGGCACTCGCGTTCGCTCGACGATTTCAAGGATGATTACGTCATTGTGGAGATTGATGCAACGGGGGCCATGAAGATCGATCACGAGCCGGTCCCGGCGGAATTCACCGCGCTGGCGGAGCGGCTGCGGACGGCCCGGGAGAAGACCAACCGCAAGACGATGCTGCTCTCGGCCGACTTCGCGACCCCGCACCGTCATTCGGTCCTCGCCTACGACGCAGCCAACGAGATCGGCATGGGCATCGCGATCGCCAAGCCCAAGGCGCCCCAGGGACCCGGACCGACCCTGGTCCCAGGCGGCGTGCCCCCGCGCGCGGGACCGGCACCACGGACCGGGGCGTCGGCCAAGTAGCCGGCGCCGACACCCGCCGCACCCGCTCCCAGCGCCACACCGCGAACACCCACCGTCCCGGCCCCGTCGACATCGCCGTTCGACTGAACCCCCCGGGCGTTCCGGCCAGGGCCGCGCTTCAGCGGCAGGTCCACTCAAGACGGACTCGGGCTCGGCACTCACGCATGCAGAGAATATCTTGCCTGCGTCTCACTGAGACAGGAAGGGGGAGGAGCCGTGAGCGACTCCAGAACCTCAATCGCGGCGATCGGTCTGACCCTGGCGGCCCTTGCCACCGGCCCGCTCGGATGGGCCGTCGCCCAGCCGCCGGCGGTCCAATCCGGCGCGGTCGTCCCGCGCGATGTCCGAGAGATCTACGACCGGGGCCTGAAGTTCCTCGCCGCCTCGCAATCCCAGGACGGGACCTGGGACGGCGGCGAGCCCGGTCCGGGCATGAAGCAAGGACTCGAGAACGCCGCGCAAGCCGATGGATCCTGGGCCTCTGGGGGCAAGCAAGGGCCCGGCGTGACCGCCCTGGCCCTGCTCGCCTTCCTGGCCTCGGGCGAGGACGCCAACTTCGGGATCGACAGCGGGAACATCCGCTAGGCCCTCAGGAGTCTGCTCGCCACCCAGGATGCGACCACCGGCTCCATCGGGCCGAGCCTGTATCACCACGGCTTCGCCATGCTGGCGCTGGCCGAGGCCTATGGCGCCGTGGACGAGCGCGCCCTCCGGCCCGAGGAACCGGCCCGGCGGTCGATCGGCCAGACCCTGGAGCTGGCGGTCCGGACCGCGATCACCTCGCAGAAGTAGAATCCCCACGGCGTCTGGCGGTCCTCTCCCGGCTCCCGGGAGGCCGACGCCTCGGTCACCGGGGCGGTGATCCTCGGCCTGCTCGCGGCCCGCAACGCCGGGATCGAGGTGCCCGACGAGTCGATCGACAGGGGATCGTCTATTTCCGCTCGATGACGGACCGGTCCGGCGACGTCTTCTACCTGAACCGGGGCAATCGGCTGTCCACCTCGATGGCCCGGGTCTCGATCGCCACGCTCGCCTATGCCGTGGGCCGCCGCAAGGATCTCGTGGAATACAAGGCGACTCTCGGCTACCTCAAGCAGCGGATCGAGGAGCCCGCGGGACCTTTCGGCGAATACACCCTCTACTACGAGGCGCAAGCCCTCTTCCAGGGGGACGTTGACTCCTGGGGGAAGTGGAACCAGAACCTCGTCCGCCAGCTCAAGCAGGCGCAGCAGCCCGACGGCAGCATCGGGGCCGGTTCACCCCGGCGATCTCCACGTCGCTGTCGCTGCTCTCACTGGCGGTGAATTATCGCTTCCTTCCCATCTACGAACGGTGACGGCGGTCGGAGCGCTGTCGGGAGCCTGACTACCACGTCTGCTTTTTCCTGACGGGACCGAGGTCGAATCCGACGTCTACGGCGCGACCCCGGCGCCAACCCGGCCCCCGCGGACACCGATCGGGAAATCAGGATTCTCCCGCACTTTTGATACTGCTGGCGAATTCGGTCCGAGGCGTCCGGCGCCCCGGATTCACCTTCCCGGCGTGCCCCAGCTTGTCCAAATTCCGACCAAACGATCCCCGGCGGCAATTCGCCAACCGTATCCGTTGCTATGGGAAGCCCAAATCCCGCGCGGTAGAATCGGGAACCGTTGCTATCGGAAGCCCAAATCCCGCGCGGTAGAATCTGGCGGCACGGACTCGAGGAACCGCCTCGACCGGCTGAGCCAGAAAATGGGCAAGCGGGAGTTCTGCTTCGCCGCTCGTCAGGGCTTTGCGACGAGTCTTTCCAGACTCAGGTGGGTCCTACTGACCTGCCAAGGGTGGGTCCCGCTGATGCGATCACTTCCACGCCCCGCACGAGAGGAACGTCGCGATGCGCACGCGAGCTTACCGACCCGAGGTCCCCTGCTGCCTGGAAGATCGATCGCTGTTATCGGGCGTTGCGGGACTGTCAGCCCATCCCGTTGTTCTTCCGTATAGCCAGTTCAACTGGGCCGCCGGTCACCTGGAGGACAGCTTCTTCTTGTTTGCCCAGTACCGCGACGTTTCCCAGCTTCGCGACGAGCTGGATGACGGCCTCGCGATGATCCCCTTCGAGCGGGCGGTTGGTCTGGGAGTATCGATCAACCGCATCGTGAACAGGATGCAGCACGATCTCTCCGCCCACGTCCCTCACGCCATCCGCTCGGCCCGCAACGACGTGATCGCCGTGACCCGTGCGGACGTGGCGGCCCTGGTCCGGGCCGGAGACGTCGTCCTGCGCTGATTGCGGCTGAATGAACCCCTCCGGATGCTCAATTTCCGGGGCCAACGCCACGAGGTCTTCGCGCCTCGGGTCGCGTACGCCCTCACCGAGCGCTGCCGCGATGAGGATGAGGACGCCGGCCACGACGGTTGCTCACCGCCCATCCGAGTTGACGTATCCAGCAGATTCCTGTCCGGCCACCATGTCGATAGGCGGCCGGAGCTATTGCATGCACCATGCCGAATGGCTCCGAAGAAACCGTGCCGAATAGCGGGACAGACGCCCGGTTTGGCCGCCGACTGGGGTCCAAGGCCAGGGAAACACCGACGGAAAACCTTGGAAAAGATGGAGTGGAACGCCAACGCATAAGCGAAGGCTTTGGCCACAATTTGGCCCCCGGAGGGGACGTTCCGGGTCGTTTTCTGTGGCTTCCTGACGTGATGACAGAGTCGAGCGATCAGAGGGGGATGGGTCGTAACCCTCTAGAATTGACGGAAGTCGACGCTTCCAGTCGCAGCCAGTCGCCTGCTGGCCTCAGGGTGCGTGACGGGATTCGAACCCGCGATATCCAGATCCACAATCTGGACGCCGTCAGGCCGGTGACTCGACCGAAGTCCAATCGCCCGAAGGACAAGCGGTCGAATTCCATCCATCAGGGATCGCCGATTGATCCGCCGGTGATCCACGACACCTGTCAGACCGACCCCGATTTGGCTCTCGTCAATGCCGCCTGGGACCGGCTGCCCGCCGCAGTCCGGGCCGGCATCGTGGCCATGGTCCGGGCCGCCGCGACGTGATGTGTCCTGGAGTTGGCCCGCTGCATGGGGATCCCACTATGGCTCACCGACCCCCGCCCGCTCTCCCG